>JAJZZC010000094.1 GCA_021797775.1 Bacillota bacterium | reverse complement strand
CTCCATCACGGCAGCCTCGATGCCGCCGAGCACGCGCTCCAGACCGTGCTCTTTCAGACGGAAGGCGTGCACGGACGCTCGCTTCGTCACTCTCCCAAGCCTCCCGCCACTCGGCGCTTGCGGGTGCCCGACCCCTCTGACTATACTCGACATGGGCGCACTATGCCGCCTAGTGTCAGTGGCGGGGCGCGGCGGGAGGGGATGCGATGAGCAAGCGGACGCGCAGCCAGGCGGGACACGGCAAAGGGTATCGGGCTCCGGTACGCCGGTCGCGGACCGGCTGGTGGGTCGCGGGGGCAGCCATTGCGGCCCTGGTGCTGGTTGGCTGGGTGGGTCTGCGGGGCCACGGGACGGTGCGGGCGACCGGTGTGGTGGGCACGGCCGTCGGGGACACGGCCCCACCTTTCTCAGTGAAGGACGTTCAAGGCCAGACGGTCACACTGGCGGCCGGCAAGCCGACCCTGATGTATTTCGTCGCGGCCTGGTGCAGCAGTTGTGCCTATGGCGACACGCAGTTGCGGCAGGTTTACGACCGTTACGGACACGCGGTGCGGCTGATCACCGTCGACGTGGATCCACAGCAGGATACGCCTCAGATGGTGGCGGCGTTTGCCAAGAAGTACGGTGGTCCGTGGCCAGCGGTGCTGGACCAGGGTGAGCGGCTGACTCAGCTCTACCACGTGACCAGTCTGGACTCCAGTTATCTGGTCAACGCGCAGGGCGTCATCGTCTATGCCGCCCAGGCGCCGCTCAGCGCGGCGGCGTGGGACAAGCGGCTGCATCCCCTGGTGTCGCGGGCCGGGACCGCGTGATCGTTCGCATGGTCGGTTGGGCGCCGCGCAATGTTGTGGGGCCGTAACGAACAGACGGGGCCGCGACGACGCGTGCGACGCCCGCACGGCAACGCGCTGGGCCCGCTGTCTTTCTGGGACCCCAGGTACGGTGCCCCGGGTTGGCCCTGGCTCCATGTGGTAGCCCTCGCCGTGACGCCCACAGGTTTGCGTCACGCCCTGGTCGGTTGGCGCGCTGGCGGTGAGTGTGGGCGGCAGCGCCTGGACCGACAAGGCCGTCGTGGGCGGATTGTCGTTGTTGGTACTCTGGCCACTGGCCAGTCCCGCCGCGAGCGGGGCGGTCAACCAGGCGCGCAAGCGTTCAGCGCGGGGGTGGAAGCGCTCAGGACGCGCGAAGCCGTGCGCCCCAGGGGGCTTCCCCGACGGCCGGTCGTCATGTGCGGGGGTACCGATCGCGCGACCGGCTCGTCTGGGCTCGTCTGCTAAGGCAGAGTGTCCGCCAGTAGTATGCCAATCTCCTTCGCACCACTACCTGTAGGGCCAGAGGCGGGTGCTACCCCCCATGAACGCTTACCCAGGCGCGCCTGCCCGAGGGCATTCTGCAGGGCCTCGAGGGCATCACGCAGAGCATGTTGCCGTCGGTGCCGACCGGATCCCCGCCTGAGGTCGGGCGCCCTCGGGTCCTCCGCGTCGGTTGCGGCCACGTGGCCGCGGTGGGCGATCGCTTCTGCGCGAAGTGCTGCAAGGAACTCCCGATGCCGGCGGAGACCGCGGCTCCCTAGCAGTCCCCATGCCGGCCGGCAGACGAGCCCCACGCGGTATATAACCCGCTAGATAGTCCCGCTATGCCCTACTGCGAGGCGACCGCGTTCGTCCTGAAGCGCAGGCCCTGCGCCGGGTAACCGTCGCGGTCGCCCACGCGTAAGTTGAAACCCCACCGACCCATGGCGTTGAGCGACGTTAAGGCTAGGCGGTGCCTGCCCGGCGGGATCGTGAAAGGCACAAACTCCTCGAACAACCACCGATCGCGGTAGAGTAGGCCTCCGTGCGCGTGGCCGTACGCACGGCGGTCGAAGACGAGTTGATCGTCCAACCACACTGCCAAGCCGTCGTCCCAACCCATACACAGGTTCGTACGTACCTCGCGCGTTGCCTCCACGGTGCACGCGAGGTGGGCACTGACGTCGTCGGTGCGATACCAAGCAAACGGCAAGCGCAGGTCCACGCTGCCAGTGGGGTCGCGGTTGGGGAACGGAAACCAGTGGACTGCGCCGTCCCGTCCCTGCACGCTGGCGTAAGGGGTCGGGGCGGAGTGCACGGCCTCCCGGGCAGCGAAGGCTTGGCGGACGGACGGGTTGTCCAACAGCCCGATCACCTGCCAGGTGCCCGGCGTGCCGAAGCGGGAGCACAGGTCGTCCGCGTCGATCCGACCCGCGTCAAAGTCCCTCACCGCCTCCAAGAGCAACGCGAGCCGGGGATCCGCCGGTGGCCTGGCACCGCGCCTGCCGGCCAGGATCTCCTGCCACCCCGCTATCGCCTCCGGGGCCCCTGTAAAGGCGGCCCGGTCGAACCCGAACACCGTGGTGGCTTCTGGCCCGTGGTCGTGCCACAGCGGGTGCATGGAAAAGGTCCAGACGTAACGGGTCGCCACGCGACGGAGGATGGCAAGTTGCGCGGCGAGTTCCGCAAGTTCCTCGGACCATGGCCGGCAAGGGTAGTCCTTGGCCCCTGTTTCGACCATGTGGAGGGGCCAGATCCCTGGCGCGACCGAGCAGCGGGTTCGCCAGTAGGTCCGCTGCGCCAGACTGAGGTCCAGTTCCAGCCAACCGTGAGCCGCTCGGGGGATCGCCGCCTGGGTTGCCGCGTCATATAATACATACGAACGTTCAGTGCCGAGATGCAGCCCGCCGGGGGCGTCCCGCTCCGCCATGGCCTCCAGTATGCCTTTTATGAACGCATGCTCCACTGGCCGGGCGCGAACCTCTCCGGGCAGCAGGAACACGACGGCCGTGGGGAACGCGTCCAGCAGTGCGCCGGCTGCCGCGCGGGCCTGGGCGGTGGCCGCCGCCACGATGTCCTCCGCGCCGTAGCCGTCAAAGGTATAGATGTCGTGATCCAGGACGTACCTCGGCGAAGGGTATTCGATATCGATACTCACACCCCGGAACCCGAGGGCCGCGGCCACCTGCCCGAGCCGGCCGAAGTGGTGCGCCATCTTCTTTTGGTAAGTCGGGGAGAGCAGAGTTGCGGGGGATGGCCAGGCCGCGGATTCGCCGAAGTGCACGCCCAGTAGATTCTCGACAGTGCCCGCGCGCCGCAAGTGGGTCAGGTTGCGTGCGGCGGCTGCGGCCCAAGCCGTGGCGATGGGCTCTGCGGAATGCAGCCCGAGTTGGTCGGCAACCCCTTCGTCCCAACTGCCGAGCGTGAAGAAGAGACCGTCGTATAAGCCCGCGACCCGATCCGCCCGTTCGTCGAAATAGCGGTGGGGTGCGGCGGCATAGGCGATGAGCGGCGGGCCGTCTGCGCCCGCATCGGGACCGCTGGAGGCCGGCAAACCATATCCCCTCCCCTACGAGACTCGCGTACCGCGTGTTGCCCATTCGCCGCCACGGTGGCCGGGTCCTGTCCGGGCAGGGTGGCGTCGTTCTCGGCAGACGGCCTCAGCGACAAGGGATCGCGGCGTACGGCGACAACCCGGGGCGTATGGCGGTTCCGGGGAGCCCCTCCGTGCACCGCCACCGTGGGCCCCGGCGGGCCGCACAAGGGTGTGTGCGCTGCGCTGGCAGGCACCGGAGGTAAGCCTTCGGTAATGTGCGTGGGGAGGGCAGGTAGGGTCAGGGGGAGGGAGGGGGCGGCAGGGGTGCACGGAGGACGGCGCGGTAGTCGGGGCGTAGCGGGCGGATGAAGATCCAGCGCGGGGGCAGGCGGTGGGTACGGCGGTTGTGGAAGCAGCGGCGGGGGCAGGCGTAGGCGCGATCGGCGGCGCTGCGAGCGCCGGGGCGGTGCGGTCGGAGAGCGGTGGGGGTGACGGCGCGGCAGGAGGGACGGCGGCGCCGACCTCCCGCCAAGGGCGGTCGCCAACCGCTGCTGCGTGGTCCGGGGCGAGTCTCTAAAGATGGTCGCGGGCTGGCCAGGCCGCAGGCGGTGGCCTGGGCCGGCGCGACCACGGCTGGCATGGGCACGGGTTCTAGCGCCCGCCGCTGGGCCGGGTGCAGGCTGGAGCGGCGCAACTCCCGCTCCATGTCCTCGCGTATCTGCTGGACGTGGGCGCGCAACGCCGCGTCGGCGGCCAGCCCATCCGGGCTGCCGGCCCGGGTCTGGCGGCGGGCCCGGTGCAGTTGATACAGATGCACAATGCGCAGGCGCCACTCCTCGGCCCAGCGGGCCAGCTCGGGGAAGTTGCGGCCCGCGTCCCGAAACCGGCGCCGTTGATGGGCCTTGTGCCGACGTCTGGAATATGCCGATGAGGCAGACGACGAGCATGAGGCTGAGCCGGACCACGCTCGGAAGCGCGGCATAATACGGTGCCCGCCCGACGGCGTGGCACCGCACGCCGGGGCTCATGAGCGGTCCGCACGGGCCGGTGCAAGCCCTCCGGGCAACGGCATCACGAACGCCATCCCTGGTGCACCAAGGGACATCTGCGGAGCCGCCCTCCACGTGGCCCCGCGTGGGCCGCCTCCGCATCGGCCGTTTCCCCACTGGAACCGGGTGCGATTATGCCGACCGTTCGGCATCGTCGCCCTGGTGGGACAAGGGATTCAGCAGTATCGTCGGCATAATCCGAACATCGGCACAATGCGCCCAGCACAGCGCCTGCAGGACGCAGCCCTCCAGGGCCAAGCGCGCGTACGTGGGCAGGGCGTCGGAGACCAAGGTCAGCGCCGGGGTCAAGGGCTTGTCATCCGTCCAGCCGTAATAGGTCCGCAGCACGGCGGCGCTGCGGTGGGGGTCCAGCAGGAAGGCCACGGCCTGCTCGGTGGCCAAGACCCACAGCCACCAGCGGCGGCGCGCACTGGGGCACGCTCGCCGCCGCTTCCCCCCCGAGGGCGGCCTGCGCGTTACCCTGCGCTGGCCACGATCGTCCCAGGGGGCGGGCGCTTCCCCGGCGGGCAAGGCCGATCCGGCCAGCCCCTCTTGACCCCCGGTGTTTCGCGGACCCCCGCGCGCGCCACCAACCGAATCCCGCGGAAGCCAGCGCCACACCGCTAACGGAGTGAAGGGTCGTAGACCGTTCACCAGCTGCCGAAACGCCTGGGAGGCACCGTCCGCTGGGTGGGTGGGTTGGCGTGGCCGCGGTGCCGTCGCCGCCACCAACCTACAAGAGCGCATCTTCGAGACCTGTCACACTTTCCGCACAATCCCGCCGTACACTTGGCGCGGCCGCAGACCATGGAAGCGAATCCCAGGATGGGGGGCATCATGATGCAGTGGAGTCCTTGGGCAAGGCGCCTGATGGTTGTTGGTGCCGCGGGGCTGATCGTGGGCGGCGGTGCGGCGCTGGCGGCTGCCGCGTCGCTACCGGCGCTCCAGCAGGCCGTGAATCAGATGGTCGCCGAAGGGGTGTTCGGTCGGGGTGTCGGGCCGCGGTACGGAACCTATGCCTCCATGCACCAGGCGCAGGTGGTAGCCGTGCTGCGCCGCTTTGCCGCCCACACGGGACGCCACGGGGTTTTTGTAGGTGCCGCCTTCCGCTTGCCCGGCGGCACCGTGGTCTCGGGGAGCGAATTGCTCGTGGACATCGTGAATGCCACGGGTTTGCACCGCGGGCCGTCGCCTGCCGCCGCGCTCCATACCGCCGAGAGGTTAGGCCTGGTGTCCACGCTCCCGGGGCTCACGGCGGCGCCGAACGCCTACGCGTCGCGCGGGCAACTCGCCGTGATCCTGGTTCGCATCCAGCAACTAGGGGGGAATGCGGCACCCACGTCCGTACCCGTGCCCGCAGCGGCGGCCGTCCTGGAGGGCACCATCACGCAGGTGCAAACGGGGCCGACCGGTGTGATCTTGTCCTTGTCGACCGGAACGTCGGTGGATGCCGTTCCGATCGGCGCTGGCGCCCAGGTGATCGAGTCGGGCCAGGCCATCCCGCTCACCCAACTCGCTGGGGGGATGGTCGCGGACGTGACCCTGAATGCGGCCGGGCAGGCGCAACTCATCACGATCATGCCTGCGGGGTCGACCCCGCCGCCCGCCAGTGCGGTTCCGGGCACCATCGCCTCCTTCGCGAACGGCCAGATCAGCCTGGAGCCGCCGACGCCCGGTGCCGTGACGCCATCGTACGCGGTGGCCCCGTCCGTGGTCGTCACCGAGAATGGTCAGGGCGCCACCAGCGCGGCGCTGTCGCCCGGTGACCTCGTGACCCTGCACGTCCTGTCCGGCACCGTGACGTGGATCGCGATCCGCGCGGCGTCCTCGTCGCTCACGGGCGACCTTGCGGCCGCCGTTCCGGGAGGGTTTACGCTCACCGAGAGCGACGGGACCAGCGTCCGGCTGATGGTGCCTGCCACCGCGCATGTGGCGGCCGGCAGCATCGCCCTTCCCCGCGGCGCCCTCACTGCCGGTGAAGTGGTGGATGTCTCGGGCGTCGCTCACACGAGCGGCTCCCTGGTGGCGCAAAGCGTGACGATCACCGGCAACGCGGTGGCCGGCACGCCGTAAAGCCGAAGGCCAAGAGGCGTGTACCGCGGCAGAGCCGCGGGCGGCGCTGAGGCGCCCAGTCGGTTCGGCCTCCGTCGGGGAGCAACCCGGACGGGGGGCTCGGTGCGGGAGCCGTACGTGGGGATTCGACCCGGGGGACGGCCTGCCTCTGGATCTGGCCAGAGGCAGGTCGTGGGCTCCGCGCGGGGCACGCTTGCACCGTGCGGGAGGCGCACCCGCGATGATCGACGCGGCCAATGGCTGGGAAGCGCGGGTGATCTCCTGGCCCACGCACGGCGGCGCGTGGGTCAAAACCACGTGCGCCGCCAGAGCTGCGCTCGAAGCGACCTGGGCCGCGTGCCAGTGCCGGCCAGCATGGAACATCTGCACCTGGGGCGCCGGCTCGGCGTAGAAGTTGCCGCGGGTGAACCCGGCCACGCCGCCCCCCAACTCGGTAAAGCACTCGCCATGCCCCTCGAAACAATGCTGGCGGCCCCGCCCGCCCGGAGCCGGGCTGCCAGCGTGTGGGCCACGACCTCCGCCTGCCCGTGGGCGAAGACTCCCGCCTTGGGCAGGGGCTTGCCCACCTTCAGCGGTAGCGTCGTCACGTCGCCGATGGCGAAGACGTGGGCGAAGCGCGTCTCACAGGTGGCAGGGTCTATCGGGATCCAGCCTTGAGGTCCCGCCAGGGGCGAGTTGCGCACCACCTCTGGCGCCGCGTGCGGCGGCACCGTCGCGAGGACGTCGAATTCATCCTCATCGCCGGTGCCGAAGGAGAGGCGTCGCGCGGATGCGTCCACCCTGGCCAGCTTCATGCTGGGGCGGTAGGTGATGCCGCGCCGCTGTCCTCCTGCACCACCGAGCAGCTCAGGTCGATGTCGGTGCGCTGGATCAGGTAGGCGTCGGGCGGGCGTTCCCGCCACAGCCCTCGCACCGTGGCGGCGATCGGCAACGGGCTCCTTGTGCAGCCCGCGCGGCAGACTACTCTAACAAGGGTCGACAACAAGGGTCGACGAGTCCTGCCAGGGACCGGGCTTTCGGAGGGGTGGGGTCAGCGGGCCGGGGCGCGCCAAGCCAAGAACCGGACGCCCGCAGTCTCGCTGATAGCGGGCGCCGGACTACCCGCCGGCGCGGGCAGTGGTGTCCATCCCCCCCGTTGGAGGGAGGCCCCGTCTCGGGGCGAACCAAGCCCCGTAGGCCCAGGCGGGGCGTGCGAGGGGCCGACCGGGGGGCATGCGCGGTGAGCGGGGACCGCCCCCGTGCGGCGGCCGCGGGCCGCCCCCCGGGGGCGCGATCGACCCGCCACCGGCTCCCTGAGGCGGCGGCGGGCCGCAAGGGCCCGCTGGCGCGTGCCGGAGGGGGCGCCGCGGTTGCTCAGCCCGTGGGTGCGTGTCACCGTGCTCTTGGCGCTGCTCACCCTGGCGGCGAGCGATCGGGCGCTCACGCTGTGGGCGGGGGCGTGTGCCGCGGCGCTCGCGCTGGGCGGGCTTCTCATCGGCCCGTTGCTGGACGCGCTCGCCGTCAGCCAGTCGCTCGATCCCGGCGAGGTCTTTGCCGGCGAGGCGCCGCGCGTGCACCTGCGGGTGACCAACCGCTCGGTGCTGCCGCTTCCCGCGCTGCGCTGCGAGATCGGGCTGCCCCGCCGCCTCGGGCAGCTGCCACCCCGTTGGCTGGCCGGTCTGGCGCCGGGCGAGACGTTGGAGGCGACCTTCCGCCTGCGCGCCGGGGCGCGCGGCGTCTACCACCTGGGCAGCGTGGCCCTGGAGGCCGGGGACTGGTTCGGCCTCTGGCGGCGCCAGGGCACCGTGGACACGCCGCTCTGGCTGACGGTGTACCCGCGGCCACTGCCGGCCCACGTCCTGCCTCCTCCCCCACAACTGCCCGCCGGTGAGCGGCACCGGCCCTCAAGCCCGTTCCGCGCATGGGAACCGGCCGGGCTGCGCCCCTACCGCCGGGGGGATCCCCTCCGCTGGATCGCATGGAAGGCTTCGGCGCACCAGGGCGATTTGGTGGTGCGCGTGTTTCCCCCGGTGCGCGACCGCGCGCACCTCCTCGTGCTCGACCTGCGCCTGTCCACCTGGCCGGAGGCGGCGCACGCGCAGTGGGTGGAGCGGGCCCTCTCGCTGGCGGCGGCCTGGACCCTCCAGGCGGGGGAGCGAGACGAGGCACTGGGACTGTATGCCTGGGGCGCCGCGGTGCGTTTCCGGCCGGAGCAGCCGCCCGTGGAGCGGCAGGGGACCCGGGCGCGGTCGCCAGCCCGCCCCGCGGCGGAAGCGGGGGGAACGGTCGGCCGGCACGCAGAGGGCGCTCCGGTGGGTGCCGGGACTCTCGCCTTGTCCCCCGCGGGCGCGCCGGGACGGGGTGCGGTCGACCTGCCCGCCCGGCGCGGCGCCCGCCAGCGGCGGGAGGTGCTGCGCGCCCTGGCATTGCTGCATCCGGCGGATGGTCCGGCCTTTGCGCGCGGTGCCCTAGCGGCCATGCGCCGGTCGCCGGGCAGTGGGGTCCTCTGGATCTGCGGGAGGGCCGACGCTGACGTGTTTGCGGCGGCGGCCGCGGGCGCGCGCGCCGGCCACGCGGTCGCCCTGGTCGTCGCCGGCGGGGGGCTGCCACCCGACCCGCCCACGGGCGTGAGCGTCTGGCCCCTACCCCTGGAGGAGGTGGGGGACGCCTAAGTCAGTCCCCCCCTTCGCCATTCGGCGAAGAGCCAGCGGGCCCAATAGACGTAGAGGAGGCCAGCCGAACGCGTCGGCGGGCCTCCTCTGCATCTCGTATGCGTTTCGTCCGCAGTTGTGGTGGCGGAAACGCGTGGGCACCGTCGGCTGCAGGGAACTACGCCGTTTGACGCCGTGGACCGCGCTATCGTTGTCTTTTGACTGGTCTCTCGGACCAACTTCACTCCCTGCGCGGGAGGGAGGGTCGGTTGTCCGTCGAAGACGCCCGAACCCTCCGGCGCTTGCGTGATTTGCTGCAGCCGAGCGCGGGGGCCGAGACGGCAAGGGAGTGGCCATCCGCTTGCAGTTATGGGAGGTCGACCGCGCTCTCACACATAAGCTAGGAGCGGAACGGGATGATTCTGGTCACCACGTTTTCTATTACCTGACGTTGGACGAGGGAGACCATACTGTCGGGAAGGTTTCGCATTCGTGGTCTGGGAATATCGGGACGGCGGTGGTGCTGGGGGTGCGCGGGGTGCAGGCGGATCGGGTGCGGCGGATCATGCGGCGGCGCATCAAGGCCGTGGTGGGGGTGGGGGGGGGGCGCGTAGGCGCACGGTAGGGTCGGGGATACCCCTAGCGGCGAGCCGAGGCATGATCGGGTCGGCCGCTAGGGAATGCGGCGTGGCGTTATCTCCCGCGCACGATATGATGCCCAGGGATCGTATTAGGAAGATCGGTGGTGCGATAGGTGGACGACGGCGACCCTATGCTCACGGCGGCCGAGGCGGCGCGGGCGCTTGGCCGGCATCCGGGGACCGCGCACGTCGTGGCTGCGCGACTGTATGGCAAAGACCCCCGCCTGCTGCGCATCGGTGGCCGCTGGGCCGCGCCCCTATCGTGGTGGCACGAGTCGCTTAGGAGCCGGTGATGATCAAATGACCGGGTTGACAGATGGCGGACGAGGTGCGATGGTAACGTTGGAGTGCTGTGCGTTGGCGCCACGGCTGGAGCCGCCGTTCTGACCGCATCTGGGCCAGACGACAGGCGAGGGCCGGCAGGACCGGCGCTACGGGGAACCCGGCAGCGTCAAGGAGGTTTTCGCCTACCCCTGGTGGCGGAAGCCCCGGCGGCGGTCGGGGCGAGGGAGGGCCGCACCATGCCGGCGGACCTGCCCTTGCCCGACGGGGTGGCCGCGGAGCACATCCGCAAGCGCTTTGAGATGCTTTCGCCGTGGCTCGACGGGAAGCAGCGGCGGTTGCTGGCCGCGGTGGAGGCCACGCTGATCGGGGCCGATCGCGCGGGGCAGGTGGCGGCCCTGGTGCACTTGGCGCCCAGGAGCGTACGCGCCGGCCTGCGGGAGCCTGCGGATGCTTCCACCTTACGCCAGCCCCGCTGGACGCCTGGATGCAGGGTCTCCTGACCCAGCCAAGAGCCAGTGGGCGCATGTTGTCAGCGGCCACGGTCACCAATGGCCCGCAAGACCCTGCCCCTCGCCCTGAAGCACGCCGTGGCCACCGACCGCCTCCCCGCCAACCCCTTGGATCGGGCGCGGCCACCCACGCGGCGACCCAAGTCGTCGGCACCCCTGACGGCCGACGAGACCCGTGCGGTCCAGTTGTTCACAGCCCCTTCCGTCACCAGCCGCTTCCAGCGCGGAGGACAGCAGTATGCAGAAACGCCGGAAACCAGGCGCATACGGGACGACACAAGCGCACACCCGGTCGGGGTCGAGATCTCGGAACGCCAAGAGCGCGAAGCGTTACATGATACGGAATAACACTAGAGAAACAGTCGTACCCCCACCCCCAGAGGAGGTGGGGAGCCGTGAGCGGGGCGGCCGGCCCCGGCCCCGCGCCTGATCCTGGGACCGTGCCCGACCCCGGCCCCGCCCCCGACCTGAGGCTCGCCCCTGGACCCGGGACCGCGGGCGACCCCGGGCCCACCGCTGCTCCGGGGACCCGATCTGACCCCGGCCCCGCGCGTCGGGACGCCGCACCCGCGGCCCGCTTCCCCTGGGCGGACCTGAGGCTCTGGGCGAGCGCGGCCTTCGCCGCCGGGCTCGCGGCGGTCGCCAACGTGGCGTGGCGCGCCGCCATCCCCGGCCGCGCCGCGCCGACGCCCGCAGTGGCCGCGGCCGCGTCCGTGGTGGCACTGACCAGCATGGGACTGGCGCTGCACCCGCGCTTGGCCCCGTGGGTCGTCCGGGCCGGGCGTACGGTGCCCGTTCCCTCGGTCGCTCTAAGCGCGGCCCTGGCACCGCCGCGCCTCGGCCCGGCGTTCTGGACGTTCGTCTGGACGCTGGCCGTCCTCATGTGGGTCTGGTTGGTGGTGGATCGCCTCGCCGCCGCCCTGGTCGGCGCGATGTCGCGTGCCGCCTCCGGCCCGGCCGGGGGCGGCGGTCGTCGGTGGGGCCTGGGGCGGGGCGGTGCGGTGCGTGTGGGGGACGCGTTGCTAGGTCCGCTCGGCACGCTCGGCCTGTGGATCGCCGCCTGCGACCTGGCCTTGCGGGACGCCGCGGGCGGATGGACAGGGGCGCGCCTCTGGACCGGCGCTCTGGTGGCCGCGACCTGCTTGCTGCTTGCCTCCTGGTGGGCGCGCGCGGCAGCGGTGCGACGGGCACGCGAGGAGGGGGCGACCCTTGCGGCAGGGTTTGCCGCACAGTGGTGGTGGGCCGCGGTCCCGGCGGTTGCCGTCTGTGTCCTCGCGGCCGCGCTCTGGCCTCGCTACCCGGCCCCCCTGCAGGGAGGGGGCCTCCAGCGACTTGTGCTGGCGTACGTCGGACGCCTTGGTACACCGCCGGCGGACGTGGCGCAAGGCGAGGGCGGGGGCACGGCCCTGCTGCTGCTGCTGTCCGCGCTGGCTGCCGCGCTCGCCTGGCCGGGCCGGGGCCTCGTGCAACGCGCGGCACGTAGGGTGCTCGGTCGGGCCGCCCCCCTGGACCGCGGGGAGGCCATCACCCTGCGCCTGCGCCTGCTCGGGTGGTGGGACCGGCTACGAGGGTTGCTCGGCATCCTGCGTCCGCGCGGTCGGGCTATGCGGCACGGCACATGGCGGCCACTCGCCCCCACGCCGCCGCCCCGTCGGGCCCCGGCCCCGACCGCCGTTCCCTCGCCCCTCGGCGGCAGCGCCCGCGCGCGTGTGCGCGCTGCGTACGCGCAGTTCCTGCGGGAAGCGTCTGCCGCTGGCTTGCGCCGGCCGGTGGCCGACACCCCGCGGCGCTACCTGCGTTGGTTGGTCCCGCGGGCGGCCCCAGCCCGCTTCCCGCTGGAGTCGCTGACGGACACCTATGAGGAGGCTCGTTTCAGCGCGCACGACCTAGCCGAGGATGTCGCCACCCGTGCGGAGGGGGACGTGCGGGCCGCGCTGTATGGCGTGCGCCTCGCCCTGCGGCAGCGCGCCGGGCGCACCGGGGACGCGTTACGCTGGACGCCCCCGCGGGGCGTCTCGCGCAACCGGCGGGAGCGGTGACGGGCGGCCCGCGGGCCGTCCGCATCGGCCGCCAACCCGCAGCCGCGTCCCCCGCCTCGCCAGCGCGCTGTGCGGCGATGTGCGCCGCCGGGCTTGCAATCCCCTTCCTCCCCGGCCCGCGGCGGGCTCCGGGGGCTCGCCGCGGGCCGGGGAGGATGTCGCCAGGGTGGAAGCTCAGAGCGCTAGCGCGCGCGGGTGGCCGCGGACGAGCGCGGCCGCACGGGCGACGCCGTCCCACGGATCGCCGGGGCCGTCGTACACGACGCTGTAGGCGCCCCGGAAGCCCGCCGCGACGGCCAGATCGAGGCAGCGCGTGAATTCGGGTGCGTCCAGCCGGCCGTCGGCGTCGTGCTCGGGCTTGGCGTGTATCGATCGGGCCCGGGGCAGGATGGCAGGCAGGGCGGTGTACCGCTGCGGGCGGGGGAAGTTGCCGAAGTCCGCGGTCAGGCCGACCCGACCTTGCAGCCGCTCGCACAGGGCATTGCAGGCCTCGGCCGTCGAACAGAGGCGCCGGAAGTTCTCGGTGAGCAGCCCGACGCCCAGCGACTCGGCCAGTGCGCACAGCGGTTCCAAGCCCGCGGCCGCTCGGTCCAGTGCCGCGGGGTCGTCGGGACTGCCCTCGCCGGCAACCACGCGCACGTAACGCGCGCCGAGCACCCCGGCCACCCGAACCCACTCGGCCAGGTACGCGCGGTCGGCCGCGGTACGCACCGGGTCCGCGGAGCTGAGATCGCCGTAATCGACCAGCAGCGACCACAGCGTCACACCGGAAGCCGCGAAGGCGTGGCGCAGCTCGCTAAGGGCCGCTACCTTGATGTCCTCCAACGCCGGCAGGTGGCAGTGGGCCAATTCACAGGCCTGGAAGCCCATCTCACGGAGTCGCGCGGGCAACTCCGTCAGCCGTAGGGTCTTCGGTTGCTGCTCCACCGCGGGAGCCGGTTGCCGTCGGGCAGGGTCCCAGCGCGTGAAGTGCAGCGGCCCCAGCACGTGGTGCAGCGACCAGGTATGAATGGAAAGCAAGGCCACCGCGGCCACCTCCGCCCGTCCACACGGGTTGTGGGAGAAGCGACTCCATGCAGAGCGATTCGCGGTCACCCGCGCGAGCCCTGTGCGCCGGCCCGCGCGGCAGGGGGGCGTCGTTTCGGTAGAGGGCCGTGCCCAGGGGCGGCCATACCGAGTTGGCAGCCGCGCGCCCGAGTGGTCGGCGCGTGCGCCTCCGGCTGTCCGGCGGGCTGCGGCTCCGCGCACGGCCCTGACCCCACCGCACAACGGTCAGGCCGCTCCCCCGCAGGGCCCCGCCAGCGCAGGCAGCGGGCGGGCGTCGGGGCCCAGGGCCTGTTCCACGGACGCCGCCGCCGCGAGCAGTTCGCGCTCGCGGTACGGGGCCGCGGCCAACTGCAGGCTGACGGGCAGGCCCTCCGCCGAGAGGCCACAGGGCAGGGTCAACGCCGGCCAGCCCACGACGTTGAACGGGGCGCAGAAGCGCAGCAGCGCCGCCGCCGCGTCCGAGGGGGCGCCGACGTGCGGCGCGAGGGTGGGCAGGGTTGGCGTGGTGACCAGGTGTACGCCGGTCCGGCCCGCCAGCGCCGCCGCGTAACGGCGGCAGAGCCCTGCCCGTGCCCGCTGGGCCTGCAGGTACTCCTCGGCGAGCAGGAAACGGCCAGCCAGCAACCTCGCCCGCACGCGCGCGCCGTAGCGCTCCGGGCTGCGATCGAGATACGGCGCGTGGTAGGCGGCGGACTCGGCGAGGGCGATGACGCGGTTTACGGCGGTGGCGTGATCCGGAGATCCGAGGTCGATGGCCACGACTTCCGCGCCCAGGCCTGCCAGGCAGCGCAGCGCGCGTGCGAAGGCCTGGCGTACCTCCGGCGCCGTGGGGAGACCCCCCGTGGCCGGCGCGCTCGCGCCGGCGTATTCCAGCCAGCCCGCGGGCACGCCGACGCGCAGCCCGTGCAAGCCTCCCGCGCGCGGCAGGCCGAGGGTGGCGGGGTCACCGAGCGCCGGCTGGCGCAGGGTCGTGGGGTCGAGGGCATCGGGGCCGGCGAGCGTGGCAAGGAGTAGCGCGGCGTCGCGCACCGTGCGGGCAAGCGGGCCCACGTGGTCGAGCGACCAACTGAGCGCGAAGACCCCACGCCGGCTGACCCGCCCGTAGGTCGGCTTGAGCCCGACGACCCCGCAGCACGCCGCGGGGATGCGCACGGAACCCCCGGTGTCGCTGCCGAGCGCAGCGGCGGCCATCCCCGCGGCGACGGCGGCGGCCGAACCACCGCTGCTGCCGCCCGCGACGCGCGCCGGATCGAACGGGTTGCGCACGGGTCCGAAGGCTTCGTTTTCGCTCGTGGTGCCCGCGGCGAACTCGTGGGTACCCGTCTTGCCCGGGGTCACCGCGCCCGCCGCCCGCAGGCGCGCCCAGCACGAGGCGTCGGCGGTGGGCACGAAGTCGGCACGTTGTAAGGACCCGCCGGTCGTGCGCAGGTCCGCCGTTTCTACGATGTCTTTGACGGCGATCACGGCGCCGAAAAGAGGCGCGCCGTCCGGGCCGCGGGTCGGTGCGGCCTGCGGGTGGCCTGGCGGGCAGATGGTGACGAAGGCGTTGAGCAGCGGTTGCAAGGCCTGGGCCCGCCCAACGTATGCGGCGAGTAGCTCGGGCGCCGTCACCCGCCCCGAGGCCACGGCGGTGAGGTCGGCCTCAAGGAGCGACGGTACGGGTGCCGCATCCCGGGCAGCGGCCGGTGGGCCGGGCCACGGGGCGGGCACATGGCGCGCGAAGGCCGCCGCCGGGTCGAAGAGGGTGTCGGGCTCGCACTCCCAGGCCGGCGGGGCCGCCGCCAGGGCCGAGCGTAGCGCGGCGAACGCCGCCTGAGCCGCCGTGACATCCGCAGCGCCGGCGCCAGGCGTGACCAGCGGCGCCAGGGTGTCAAAACGGGCCGCGGCGTCTGGGTCAGGCACGCCATCGCCTCCCTGTTTGAGGGGCAAGGCACTGCCCTCCGACCGAGGCTGCCATCTGGTGGGCATGCCACCCCGCAGAGGCTTCGGTGGCGAGGGGCGGGGCCCTGCGGCGCGGTTCGGCGCGTGCCACCGGCTGTGCGCGCGCGCCTCATCGCGCGCACGGATGTACGGTCCTCGTCCGCAGCCAGACAACGCGACCGTCGGGGGGGCGAGGCGCACCCATCGCGGTCAGGTCCCCACGCCCGGCCGGGCGGCACCAATGACCTCGCGCACGGAGCGTACGCCCTGGCCGGCCAGCCAGTCGCGGAGTTCGTCGCGCACGCGCACGGGCGCCCAGGGGTCGCGGAAGATCGCTGTGCCCACCTGTACGGCGCTGGCCCCAGCCAGCAGGAACTCCGCGGCGTCCCGCCCGGAGGCGATGCCGCCGACGCCGACCACCGGGATGCGCACCGCGCCAGCCGCCTCCCAGACCATGCGCAAGGCCACGGGCTTGACAGCCGGGCCAGAGAGGCCGCCGGTGCCGTGGGCCAGCACCGGCCTGCGGCGCTCCAGGTCGATGCGCATACCGAGCAGTGTGTTGATCAGCGATACGGCGTCCGCTCCCGCCCGCTCGATTGCCGCGGCGAAGGCGGCCACGTCGGCGACGTTGGGGGAGAGCTTGACGATCAGCGGCAAGCGCGTGGCGGCACGCACGGCGGCGGTGACCTCGGCGGCAGCCCGCAGGTCGCCGCCGAACTGCAGGCCGCCCTCCTTCACGTTCGGGCAGGAGATGTTCAACTCGATGCCCGCCACCGCGGCTGGGGGGGCCTCGCCGAGGCGCCGCGCCACCGCCGCGTACTCCTCCACCGTCCGCCCCACCACGTTGACCACAACGTTGGCTCCCTGTGCCGCCAGCCACGGTAAGTCCTCGCGCAGCAGGTGGCCGACGCCCGGGTTCTGCAGGCCGATCGCGTTGAGCATGCCCGCCGGCGTCTCGGCGACGCGCGGGCCGGGGTTGCCCGTCCAGGCCGTGAGCGCTGTGCCCTTTACGCAAATGGCGCCGAGTTCGTGCAGCGGGTAGAGCGCGGCGAGCTCGCGCCCATAGCCGCAGCAGCCGGAGGCCGTCCACACGGGGTGGGCGCAGCGGATGCCGCCCACGTCGATGGAGAGGTCTGGCGGCGCCGCGAGGCCTGTCGCGGCTGACCCGAGCGTGCCCCGCGCGTCCGTCACCCTCACCTCGCACACGCCGCCGCAGGCGGCTACGGACCAGGTTGCGCAGTTCGTCCCGCACCGTGCACGGGGACGTGTTGTCTGCCTGAACCTGGTTAGAAAAATGTGTACAAACTCTCGGTCTTCCACACGTCCGCCCCACCGAACGCGATCTGCAACCTCTCCTGCAAGCGCCCGCGCGGGGGGGCCGCGGAGGCCATGGCCGCCTTGCCGCGGGCCGACTGCGTCGGCCCCTACGCCCGCGGTTGCACGCCGTGCGCGCCGCGGCGCCGAACAGGCGTTCCTCCGTCTCCAGCCAACCCTCCTCGCCCCGCCGCCACGGGTCGAACTGGCGCTCTGTGGACGGCTCGGTGGGAAACCCCGGGCACTGCGCGCTGAGCATTCCGTCGGCGGCTTAGTACTACCCTGAGCACTTCCTGATCCTGGGACGGGCCGCTGCCGTCGAGGCCTCGTGCATACCGGTTCACAGCCATCAAGTGCCCTTGCCGAGGGCATGACCACTCTTTCATAACCGCTTCCGTCCCCAGTCGCTACCAGTGCTAAGGACAGTATTAGCCCTTCGCCCGCCCACCCCGCAACGGTGCTTGCCTCCTCCAGCGCTGCCCGCTCCGCCGTCCGCGCGCCGACGGCGTCGATTCCCGCGGCCAGAACGGCGCTGGCATCCGATGCGCGCCTCAGGGCGGGCCCCGGTCACCAGCGCGCGCGGTAGAGCCGCGCCCCCACGGCGCGCCAGCAGGGCCGGCCAACGCCACCGTACCGGAGTATACCTGCGCGCCGGTGGTGAAGGGCGGACGCAGAGAGCAAGGCCCGGCCGACCGCCCCTGGGGCGCAGCGCGGGCGGGGCCACCCGGCGGGACTTCCTCAACTGGGGTCCTCCGCTTCCCCGGAGAGCAGGCGGTCGCTCAGCCCAGCACGTCGACCTCGTCCGCAGCGAATACGGGGCCGTCCGCGCACGCTCGCAGGTAGCCGCGGCCGTCGGCGCGCGCGATGGCGCAGCCGAGGCAGACCCCGAAGCCGCAGGCCATCGGGCGCTCCACGCACAGCCAGCACGCCGCGCCCCGATCGTGGCAAAGCTCCTGCACCGCCGCCAACATGGCGCTAGGGCCGCATGCCCATACCTCCGCGCCGGGCTCCGCGTCCAGGACCTCCTCCAGGGCAGGCGTCAGGAGGCCGCTCCGGCCTTGGCTGCCGTCCTCGGTGACCGTGCGCACGTCAGCGCCCGACCGCGCCACCTCGTCGGCACCAGCCAGGTAGGCGGCGCTACGGGCGCCGAGCACCGCCAGCGGCCGGCGCCCCGCCGCGAGGGCCCAGGCGGCCGCGCAGGCCAGCGGCGGGATGCCGAGGCCCCCGCCAGCCAGCACCAGCGCCCGTCCGCGCGCCGCCGCTCGACCGGGGTCCGGGAACGAACAT
>JAJZZC010000093.1 GCA_021797775.1 Bacillota bacterium | reverse complement strand
CAAGGGCGAGGGCAGTCACCGTGTCACCTGGCAAGGATACAAGGTCACCCTCGTGACCCAGACCACGACCGACCTCATCCTCACCGCTCACGTCATGTCCGCCAACCACGTGGACGGCGATGCCCTCCTCCCCGCCGTCGACGCCCTCCAGCCGATCTTCGGCCGCCCTGTTCAGCTGGATGCCGACGGGGCCACCACCGACCGGGCACGGCGGGAGTCCATGGCCGACCGCAGCGTGCGGTTGATCGGTCCCCGCCGCACCGCCCGCAAGCGCGGGCGCGTGCCCGAAGGCGGGCGGGTCGCCTCGCGTGCCGATCACGGCCGCCGCTCTGGTGTCGAGAAGGTCCATGCGCACCTCGTGCGCTGGCGTGGCAACCGCCGCTCTCCGTACGTGGGGCTGCGCAAGGCCTGGCTGCAAACCGCCTTCGCCGTCCGCGCGGCCAACTTGACGCGTCTGCTGACCTTCTGGCGTGAGGGGCGCCTGCCCCTACCTGGCCCTGCTTTGACGGCCTGAGCAGGTCTTTACCCCAGAAACGTGACCGCCGTGCATGCCACGGTGGCTTCGCCCTGCCCATCAGGCCACCATGCAGCTACATCCTTACCCCATTCCCCTTCCTATAAAGCTGCAGAGCGCGGATTCACCTGTGTTCCCGCCCCCGCGCCTCTGGTCCCCGGCCCCCCTCACCGCCCTCTGAGGTTTTCGGCCGTTCTCGGGAGGTGCGGCGGCCATGCCCGCGGCGTCAGGCCCGGCGGCAACCTCCAACAGGCCATCAGCAGCCAGGATCAGATCCTGGTGCTGCGGGTTCTTGCCGGCAAAGCAGGGCCTTGGCAGTCTGAGTCTGGGCGGGGGTTCCTGCTCATGGCAAGTCCCAGCCCACGAAGAACCGAGTCCCCGCGCGTGGGCGGTCCTCGCGCCGCCGGCACCCCTCGGAACGACGGGTCCGCGCATGCCAGGGTGCCGGACTGTGGGCAGGAGCGCCGGCGGAAGGGCCCGTGCCAGTGGCAGCATTGCCCGAGGGGCAGTGGGCACGGGCGGCAACAGCGCTCGCCCCGGTGACCGTGAAGGTTTCATCGGAGTTGCCGACGTCCTGTTCGCGGGTCGCCACGGCCAATTCCTCGACCGGTACCGCCACCGCGGCGGACACCTGCTCGCCAATCTTGCTGCCCAACGCTCGCCACCCACCGACAAGGGCGCGCCGAGCCACTGCTCGGCGCACAGCACGGCGACGCTGCGACGCACACGAAACAGTGCCGAGAGGGTGCCCACCCAGATCATCAGCGTTGGAGCCCGCCCACCGCGCGGCACCCCCGGCGCCAGCGGCGCCTCCACCCGCTGTCAGCGACCCCTCGGGACCGACCCTCTGGGCCTCGAACACACCGGCGCGCTGCGTCTCGCGGAAGCGGCGGCCTTGGACGTGTCGGCCGTCGTTGAGGTGCCCGTCGGCTGCTGGTGATCTCTACCTATGGGTCAACTTCAGAGTGGGCTCCGGCGCATAGGTGACGGGACCGCCCTGCTGGAAGCGGCCCGGCGACAACCGCGCCGTCGTTCCCAAAGAGTGAGACAGGGGCGAGGCGTTCCGTCAGAACGACGCAATCCTGCGCCCCGCGCCGTGCCGCGCGCGGCGGCATCCCCTCACGGGCCTGTCCCTGGTCCCGGCGGGGGGAAGGCCGTCGTGTCCATCCCATTCCAAGTGCCCGCACAAGAGGAAACGCCCCAACGCGCCGCGCGCTTCGCGGTCGGCATCGTCCTCCCTCCGCACCCAGCCTGCTCGCCGAGCGCCGGTCGAGACGCCCACGCGGCAACCACCAGCACGGCCCCCGCATGCCCCTTGCCCCGGACGCTCGGCATACGCGTGCCCGCGCGCCCATACCCTGGCCGACACCAGCCTCGTCCCCGGCGCCTGCGCCAGGGCGGGGAACGTCCCGGGCCCCCGCGGAGAGGAGGCCGCCTTCCCCAACGCGTGTACCCACACCCTGCCCAAGGCCGCGGTCGGGCCCGCCGCCCGCCGTGCCGGACACCCCAGTCACGGGCACGGCCGGCGTGGACCGCACGCCCCCTGGAGACGCGCGCCGACGAACCGCTCCCTGCGGATGGCCCCTCCCAGCCGGCGACCGAGGCGACGAGGGGGCGAGCCCTTGCGCGCGGCCCTGCTGCTCGGTGCGTTCACCGCCCTCTTCGTCGTCGCCACCCACCTGCTGGGACTCGGCGCCAGCGTCGGCCCTGGCCTGGCCGCCCTGGGCGACCGCATGATCATCGCCTCGTACGCCGGGGCCGCCCTGCTCGGCGTGTTCAACCTGGTGCGCATCCACACCCGCCGCGTTCTCCTGCGCCGCGCCGGCTGGGGCAACAGCCTGCTGCTGCTCGGCGGGCTGTTCGGGTTCGGCGCGTCCGTGCTCGCCCAAGGTCCGGCGGGCACCGTCCCCGACTGGGTATTCCTGCACGTCCTCGCGCCACTCTACGCCTCGATGTACGGGTTGGTCGCCTTCTTCATCACGTCTGCCGCGTATCGCGCCTTCCGCGCACGCACGGCGGAAACGGCGATCCTCCTGGTCGCGGCGGTGGTCGTGATGCTGGGCGAGACGCCGCTGGGGAGCCTCTGGGCGCCGCTCGGCGCCTTCACCGGCTGGCTCGTGCGCACCCCGGTCACGGGCGCGTATCGCGCGATCCAGATCGGGGCCACGCTGGGCGCGCTCGCCATGGCCCTGCGCGTCGTCTTCGGCATCGAGCGCACGCACGTCGGCGGATGACGGGGCGATGGCAAGAAGCGGGCAACAAGCGGAACGGGTCGCCCAAGGGACACGCCGCAGCCGCGGGACGTCGCAGAGCGCCCGGCTACTGCGCGTGCCAGCCACGTGCGCTGCCCTGACGCACCACCGTGCGCCCGGGCAGGCCCCGACCAACCCACCAAGACCCGCCCGCATCGCACAGCATCCTCGGGCCCGTCGCGCCGCTTGCACCACACCGACGGCCCGCCTCGTCACCCGAGCGAAGCCCAGGGCGGCAGTGACAGGCAGCGACAACTGCTGTGCTGGAGCCTCCCTGGAGCGAAAACCGGGGGCTCCGGTTTCCAGCCGGCGCTCTCGGGCCCTCGCGGACAAGCCGCTACAACATCCCGCGCCTTACCGGGGTTGTTCGGCGGCGCAGCCGATCCGCGGTCCCCTTCGGGCGGTGGGCCGGAAGGCCCACGCCTCGCGGATTGTTGTCGCCTGGCGCCGTGCGCGGAAGCGACTCCGCCACCTCGGCCAGGGCGCGCCAAGCCGGGGCTAGACACCTCGAACGGCGGGTGCGCTGGCCCCCCCGTGCGCCCACACAGCCCGCGGGCGGCTGCGCCGGTCAACGGCGGGCATGATGTCACCTCCATGGCCATACCATGGCCATCGGGGGCTCGGCGGTGTTCCGGCCATGGGGACCAACGGGGCCTGGGGGGAAGGCTTGCGCACCCTCGGCGCCCCCGACCGGGATCGGTCCATTGCGGGGCCCGGTCGAGGCCGGGGCCCGTCCCGGATCTCGACCACACGGACCCGGCCGGTCGGCCGTCCGCCGGGGGTCCACGGCCGGCGCGGGTCCCCATCCCCGCAACGAGCCGTCGACGACCGCGGCTCCGGGGCCATCCCCGGTCCCCCGCTGCTGCGACCGCCTTGTAGTAGACCTGGGACAACCGCGGCCATGGGGCCACCACCGGGCCCCACCCGCCCGGATGGCCCCGCGGTCCACCCATGACGGTCGTCGCTCCGGGGACCGGGTCCGCGATCGATTCGCCGCCGTGGGCCGACCCGCCCGTAGCCGATCCGCTCCGCAGCACGCCGCCACCCCCACGCCGCCGAAAGGTCTCCTCCCCGCCCCATTCCGACACCGGCGAAGGATGTCGCCCGTGGCCGCCACCGGCCCCCGCGCCCTCCGCGCCCTGGGCCGCATGCCCCGCTGGCTCGTCTACCTGCTGACCCTGACGGTGGCGGTGCTCGCGGTCACCCTCCCGCCAGGGCTGCCCATCCGGCCGCGCCGCGACACCCTGGCCGCCTGGCGGCTCGGCCAGCAGGTGCAGGCGGGGCAGGCCGTGTTCATCTGGATCGACTTCGGTTTCGGGGCGCAGGAGGAACTGGACCCCATGCTGCACGCCGTGCTGGTGCAGCTGATGCGGCGCGGCGCCCTCATCTGCTTGGCCGCCCGCGCGGTCGAAGGCAGCCAGATCGCGCAGGAGGCCGTGCAGCACGCCGCGGCGGCCTTCCCCACCTACCGCGACGGCTATGGCCGCACATGGGTCAACCTCGGCTTCCGGCCCGCCCCCGACGTGGCGCTCCGCGCGGCGACCGCCGACCTGCCCGTCGCGTACAACGGCGTCGACTGGCACGGCGTGCCCCTGGCGGGCCTGCCGATCACCCCCAGGCTGGGCGCGCTCCGCCCGGGCATCTTCCGGCTGGCCTACGTCTTCGACTGGGGCGACGGCTACGCCGCCATGATGACCTACGTCTCGCAGGTCACGGGGCTGCCCTTCGTCGTGGGCGCCATCACCATGGAGGCGCCGGTGATCCAGCCATACGTCGCCACGGGCCAGATCGCGGCCGTGATCGCCGGCACCCGTGGGGCCGCCGAGTACGAGCGGCTCCTTGGCATCCATGGCCAGGGCACGGCCCTGCAGGAGGGCTCGACCGTGACGGCCGCCTTCGTCACGCTGCTCCTTCTGGCCGGGAACCTGGCGCAGTGGGCCGGAGGAGAGGACGAGGACATGGAGCCGGCAGGCGGCGGCGATCCGTCGCGCTGAGCAGCACCGGGGGGAGGGGGCGCAGGGTGCCGTGCGGCGACGCCCCGATCCGCGCGACGGCACAGGCGAGGCCGCGGGCAAGCCTGCGGCAAGCTCCGCCGCAGGCGGCAAGAAAACGCGGGCGTGCGTCTGCCCGCGATCGCACAGGCAAAGCGCAACGCGCAACACCCCCTGCGAGTGGTGCGGCCGAGGGCCTGTCTCGGGGCACACCCCCGGCCACGGCAGGCGCATGGACCGCCTGGGCCCAGGCCGATAGCGACGGGCTTGGCGGACGCGTGCCCGTGGCCGTGCACACCGCCCCGGTCCGCTCCGCCGACGGCCGCGTCATCGGCGCCGTCGAGGTGTTCTCCCACTCCCAGCCACCCCGTACGGCCGACGCCTGACGGGGCGGCGGCCCGTCCCCGCTGGCGGCGCGGGTGGCCGCGCTCGCCGCCCAAGGAAGCCGCCCGTGCCGGCGGGCCGGCGGACCGGCGCCACACGGCACGAACAGGGCGGGACCGGGCCCGGCTCGTGCGCCGTCGTCCCTCCGGTCACCGCGGACGGCTCGACTCCCGGCAGTGGGCCCTGCGACCGATCCCGGCTCGTGGGCCATCGTCGCGCCGGTCACCTCAACACCCACCGCCCGTCGCGCCCAGGCACTCGGCAGCGGCGGCGAGGCATGCGCACCACCCCCGCGGCGATAGGCATGACCCCGCGCGGACCGGGCCGCCACCATTCCATCGGGGCCCTGCCCGGCGCACGTGAGGGAGGCGTCGCGCTGTCCGCCTCGGGGGGACCGCTGGCCACCTGGACCGCGGCGGCCCTGACCCTGGCCGTCTTCAGCTACCTCTACCGCGACAACGCCCTCTGGCGCGCGGTGGAGCACCTCTACGTCGGCCTGGCGGCCGGGTACGGGCTCGGATACGGCTGGCACAACTACCTGCATCCGGTGATCGTCGGTGACATGATCGGCCGCCATCAGTGGTGGTACCTCGCCCCTTTGCTCCTGGGCCTGCTGGTCTTCGCCCGCAACCTGCCGGGCGGTGCCGTGCTGGCCCGCCTCCCGCTGGCGCTGTGGGTCGGCTACGGCGCCGGCTACGCGCTGGCCTACCTGCCGCGCACGCTCTGGCTGCAGGTGCGGGGCTCGTTCCTGCCCCCGGACCGCTGGGGCAACGCCCTGGTGCTCGCGACGCTGGTCGGGGGCCTCTGCTACTTCCTCTTCACCCTGGGCGGGACGCGCGGCGTGCTGGGCACGCTGGGGCGCTGGGGACGCTGGGCCGTGCTCGGGGCGCTGGGCGCATCCTTCGGCGGGGCGGTGCTCTACCGCTACACCATCTTCCTCGGGCGCGTGGCCTTCCTGCTCAAGGCGTGGCTGGGGCTATGAACACCGGCCCACCCCCGTCGCCCCGACCGCGCCGACGGCCGCCGCGATCCCCCCGCTCGTTGACCGGCAGGCCGCGGCAGGTCACCCTCCGTCCTGGACGCCGCGCGTCGGTGCCTGGGGGCGAGGTTCTGCCCCGTGCCGGCAGCGCGTCGGATCGGACGCACTGCATCCGATCAGCGCGCGTCCACCGCCCCCGTGCCGCCCCACCCGACACGGGCCGCAGCCCTGCCTGGACGGCGCAGCCGCGCGCCACCCCGCGGACAGGTGGCGTCGGGATTCGGCGCGGTGCATCCTCCGCCCGCGGGAGACCGCGGGGCGCGCGGAGAAGGCACGGACGCGAGACAACCGCTCGCCGCGCACGAAAGCGGCCGGCCTCTCCGCGCGCGCGAGGAGCACCTTCTGGCCAACGGTCGCCCGGGCCCAGGTCGGAGCCGCGGGATCCGGGGGTCGTGCACCGCAGCGCTGCCGAAGAGCCCGCCACCGGGGGAAAGGGGGCAAGGCCCCGCCGCGCCGCCTGCCTTGCGCCGGGCTGCCGCGCCCGGAGCCGGCGGGCGCGCCTGCGCGGGGGGACGCCGACATGCTGTACCTGATCCGCCACGCCGAGGCCCTGGGCAACGCGCAGGGCCGCGTCATGGGCCAGTTGGACCATCCCCTCACCGACCGCGGCCGCGGCCAGGCGGAGGCACTGGCACGCTGGCTCGATGCAAGCGGCGCGCGCTTCGCCGCCGTCTACTCCAGCGACCTGGTCCGCGCCGCCGAAACGGCACGCGTGGTCGCCGCCGCGTGCGCGCCAGGCCAGGAGGTACAGGTGCGCCCCGATCTGCGGGAGGTCGGCCGGGGGGCCGTCGAGGGCCGCACGTTCGACGAGGCCGCGCGGATGCGCGGGATCCCGGGCGTCGCCGAGACCTTCGAGCCCGAGGAGCGTGCGCTGGCGCGGCTGGCGCGCGTGGGGTCGGAGTTGCGCGCCGCGGCCTCGGAGCGCGACGTGGCCGCCGTGGGCCACGGGGGGTCGCTCTCCCGCCTGATCCGTTTCTACCTGGGCATGGCGGTACCCGGACCGGCGGAGGGGGGCGCGCGCTTGGTGGTGCGCAACACCGGCCTGACGCTGCTGGGCTTTGAGCCCCACGGCGCTGTGGCGCTGCACGGCTTCAACCTCCTCTGCCACCTGGCCCCGGGCGAGCGCACCATCGAGCCGCGCCTCTGATGGCCGGGCGGGGAGACCGGCTGACCCCGAGGTCGCGATTCAGAGGGCGCGCCCGCGGGGGGGGGGGCGTAGCGAGGCGATCGCCCCCCCGCCCCGAGCGCGCGGGCAGGCTAGCGGCGAGGCGGCGGCGAGGCGGGGACGCCGCACGCGGGCCGTCACGTGCGCCCCGCTTCGGGCTGGGAGGCCAGGCGTTGGCACCCTGGCCCCCGCGGCGGGCCGCCACGGAGGTCCCGCCGCTGCAGGCGCACGGGGCAGAAGCGTCCTGCGGCCCTTGCCCGGCGCGCGGCTACGGCCCCGCGCGGGCGGCAGGACGCGCGCCAGAGCTTGCCGAAACGGGCCCCGCGTAGAGAGACGATTCCCGGAGGTGTCCCCGTTGGTGCAGACCGAGCAGCCCCGGGCGAGCAGGGGTGCGTACTTCTCCAAGAAGGAGTACCGCGACAGCCCGCTTCCGGATTGGATCACGGCGAGCCAGCGGCTGCCCGAGCCGATGATCTTCGAGGACGTGCCGTTGCGCGATGCCTACTGGAAGGCGTGGGAGCTGGCCTTCGCCCACTTCCGGCGGCCGCCGCTCGGCAGCCCGCTGGTCAGCAACTACCTCGACCCGCTGGCGGAGGGCCGCCTGCTCCTGGCCGACCTGGCCACCGCGGTGCAGTTCCTCAAGCTGGCCCACCCGCTGGTGCCCGGGGTGCGCGCCCTGGACAACTTCTACGCCCGCCAGCATGAGGACGGCGAGATCTGCCGCGACCTGGAGCCCGAGACCGGGCGCGACTACGACGCATGGGTCAACCACGAGCGCCTGCCGCTCTTCTCGCGCCAGGACCAGCGCACACCGAACCTGGGCCGGGAGGCGCCCGCTCCGGACCTGACTCTGGACGGGGTGGGCCACCCCATCCTGGCGTGGGCGGAGTGGGAGAGCTACCGGCAGACCGGCGACGCCGACCGGCTCGTCATGGTCTGGGAGCCGCTGCTGCGTTACCACCGCGCGCTACAGGCCCACCTGCGCGACGCGCGCGGGCTCTACGTCGCCGACTGGGCAGCGATGGACAACTCGCCGCGCAACGCGCACCTCGGTGCCGGCGTAGACCTCAGCTGCCAGATGGCGATGGCCGCACGGCAGTTGGCGGACATCGCCCGGGTGGTCGCGCGCGAGGCGGACAACGAGGGCGACGGGAAGAAGGCCCTGGCGGTGCGGGCGGAGGCGCTACGCCTGCTCACCGAGGCTGAGGAATTGAGCGACACCATCCGGCGGCACATGTGGGACGCGGACACGGGCTTCTTCTACGACCTGAAGCCGGACGGGACGCGCTCGGGCGTGCGCACGGTGGCCGCCTTCTGGAGCCTGCTCGGCGGGGTGGCGACACAGGAACAGGCGGAGCGCCTGGCCGGCGCGCTCCGCGACCCCCAGGCCTTCGGCACCGAGCACCCCGTGCCCTCGCTGGCCGCTGGCGACCGGCGCTTCGACCCCGACGGCGGCTTCTACCGCGGGGCGGTGTGGCCCATGATGGCCGCGATGGTCGCCAAGGGCCTGACGCGGTATGGACTGCGCGAGCTGGCCCGCGACGTCGCCATGGGCCACGTGCGGGCCGTGGCCGCGGCCTACGACGAGACGGGCACCATCTGGGAGAACTACGCCCCCGTCGGCCGCCGGCCGGGCAAGCCTGCCCGGCCCGATTTCGTGGGCGCCTCCGCCGTCGGTCCCATCGGCCTGCTGATCGAGTATGGCATCGGCCTGCGGGCGCACGCGCCGCTGCGGCAGCTGGAATGGGACGTGCAGGGGCTGGAGTACAAAGGCTGCGAACGTTACTGGTTCGCCGGCACCACCGTCGACCTGCTTGCCGCCGGCAGGCAGGAGCCCGACGACCCGGTGGAGATCCAGGTCAAGACCGATCGCCCCTTCCACCTGCTGGTCCGTGTCGCAGGGCGCACGCGCAGGTTCACGGTGAGTGGGAGCATGACGGTGGAGGCGTGAAGGGGGGAGGCGGGGGAGGCGTGACAGGGGGGTGGCGGTGGCCCCCAAAGGAGCCGCGCCATACTCAAGCGTGCTTCCCACGCCATGTTCTCGCCGGTCGTGAGCGCCGGTTCCCAGCGGGCTCGTCCGCGGAAACGGCGTGGCGGCCCCCGCACACCCGATCGATGGCCCTAGCGGTGCAGCCTCGGTCACCGCTCCAGCATGGTGGTTCCGCACGCGTTGCCGAGGTCTGGCATCCCGATGCCAGCGGCGCGTGGTGCATGCGGCTTGTTCACCAAGGGGCTTTGATCGCTTGCGGCTCCTGCGAAAAAGGCCGCCAGACCCACTACCGGTAGTCGGTGTGTCCGCAGTGACCTACTAGACGGCGGCGCGCGAGCCGGTCCCGCCTTGTTCATGCTGCGTGGCGCCCGCCCCGCCGGCATGGCGGACACCTAAGCAATCGGCTGTTGGCGCGGTCACACCGTCCAGCGTGCCCCGGGGGCAGGGGCGGGCGACGGGGTTCTCCGTGGGATCCACCCCGCGGGGCGGCCTGCGCGTGCCCACCCGGGCGCCGTGCTGGGCGGCACACGGTCGCTCGCCCAGCGTCTCGCCTCTCACCCCTCCTCCGCGAACGCCGCCGTGTGAAATCGCAGCGCCGCCGCGTTCTCCCGCACCACGCGCACCACCCCCGGCGGCAGCCCGCCGGCCACCCGGGCGTCGATCTCCAGCGTCACCGCCACCTCTGCGCCGGCCAGGGCCACGAGGTGCCGGACGACCTCTTCGGCCACGGCGGCGGCATCCGCTGCCGTGCGCAGGGGGTCCAGCGCGACCGTGCCCCGAAACCGCCACGGCCCCCGCGGGCTGGCACCGTCAGCCGGTACGGGAGCCCCCGCGGCGTCCGGGGCGCGGAAGGGGAAGGGCCCCCCCCCGCCCGGTTGGGCCCCGTCCCCTTCCGCCCGGCACCCGCCCGCCGCCGCCGCTTCGGTCCCGCCGGCCCGCTGCTCCCCGGTTACACCCGTCAACGCCGACCGTCCCGCCGCCCCCCCGCCGGGGCCGGAGCCCACCCGCGCGCGCGGGGGTCCGGCCCCGCATCCTGCCCGCTCCGGCGCCGCTCGCCGCTCCCCGTCCCGGGCCGCGGCCTCCGCCGCCAACTGGGCCCGCGCCGCCCCCGGTTTCACGATCAGCCCGTGGCCGTGCGGCACGATACCCGCCACCCCCAGCCGCAAGCCTCGGTAGCGTCCGTCGGGCGTGATGCCGTCGGCGTAGGCGAAGGGCGCCCCCGCCTCCACGCCCCGAGCGAGCGCATCGAGCAGGACCCCCTCGCGGGCAAGGCGCGGCAGGTACAGGTACCGGGTCAGCGCCTCCCAGACCCTGCGCACCTCGGCGTGGGGGGCATCCGCCCACAGCCAGCGGTCGAGGGCAAGGCCCAGCTCCGCTGGCGACCAGCACGCATGGACCATGCCGTCCTCTCGCAGGCGCCGGATGGCCCGCTCGATGGGGTCGTCCTCACCGGGGACGCGCGTCGCATCCCAGCGGATGGGGCCTTGGCCCTCCCGCACGGGGGAGAGGAGCCACTGGTAGGCCCCATGCAGCCGCAGGCGCAGGGTCTCAGCCGCCAGCGCCTGACCCCGCTCCAACTGGGCGCGCCGGTACGCGTCCAGTTGGATCACCCCGCGCGCGGCCTCATCCGCCAGCCCCGCCCACGCCAGCCAGTGGCGCGCCGCGTCCCGCACCCCGGCAGCCTCCCCGGCGTCCGCCGCGAGGAACACGACCATGTTGGGGTGACGCGCGCGGCCCTCCAGCAGGCGCGCGGCCAGATCGACCGCCGCCGATGTGCCGCGGGCGGGCGGCTGGTGCCCCTGGCACAGCGGCAGCACCACCAGGCGGGCCACGGGGTCGTCGGGTGGATCCACGCCTTCGCGCGCCACATGCACCCCGCCGACCACCCCCGGGTCCACCCGGCGGCGCGCCGCTGCCTGCAGGCGCCGGTGCACCTCCTCCGCCGCACGGTCGACCGGGATCGCCGCGGCCCTGTCCGCCGCTTCGCGCAGGAGGTTCGGCCGGGCGTCCAACCACAGCCGGCTGCCGTCGGCGTAGAGGTAGGTGAGCCGCTCCCGCAAGAGGCGCACGGCGTCCGCCCAGAGCGCGCCCGCATCGCGGGGCTCGCGCGCCCCGAGGCACACGCGCGCCAGATCCACGCCCCCGGCCTGCCGTCGCTCGGGCGGCGCGCTGCCGAGGAAGAGGGTCCGCGCGATGCGCCGCGCCACCTGGCCCCGGGCGAAGCGGGGGTTCTCCCGTTCAATCGTGGCGGGCACCGACCGCTCGCCGTCGACGTCACGGTCCACCACGGCGCTCCACGCTGGATCGAGGCAGCGCGTCCACTGGTCGCGCACGGGGGGCTCGTCGAGTGGAAGGCTCCCCGGCAGGATCAGCGCCCCTTGGTCCCCCCGCTGCCAGAGCGCGTGCACCGCTGCCGCCAGCAGGCGCAGCAGGCCGCGCGTGCCCTGAAACCCTTCCAGCGACGTCCACCCCTGCTCAAGCAGGTCGAAGAGTTCAGGGTGCAGGGGATAGGTGGCGCGCAGCCGGTCCGCGTAGGCCGGGGCGCGGCATGCGGCCGGGAAGGCAGTGGCCCCGTTCGCGTACATCTGCGCGAAGGCCCAGCAGGTGGCCTCCCGGGCGGCTGGCGCCCGCACCGCCTGGAACAGCCGCCAGCGGACGACCTCCGCACCCTCGTGAGGAGCAACCGGCCGCCAGGCGGCCTGCAGGCGCCCGCACGTGGCCGCGAGCCGCTCGGCCGCGGCGCGCCCCCCCTCACCGCCGATCTCGGCGTCCGACGCGGGCAGGGTGGTAACCACCATGCCCGCGCGTGAGCGCTTCGCCGCCTCCGTGAGGTTCTGGACGAAGGTGAGTTGGGCGTCGAAGCCGCCGGCCGAAAGGCCGGCCCGCGCGTAGAGCGGCCGCAGGAAGGGCACCAGTTCGTCCAGCAGGACGACGCTGGGCCCGTGGTCGTCGAGCAGCCGGGCCAGGGCCCCGGCCCCCGGCGGCACAGCCTGCTCATCCTCGTCCCGCATCGCCGCGTAGCCGTCCGCCCCCCCGAGCTGCGCGGCCAACTCGCCCCAGAGTGTGCGCACGCTGCGTCCCGCCAGCGCCCGGCTCGTCCACGGCCGGCCGGGGCTGAGGTCGGTTCCGGCCAGGACGGCGAGGCGCACCGCGGGCAACGCCGCGAGGCCAGCCGCCTCCAGGACCTGCGGCCCCCCCGCGAGTTCGCTCGCCGGCGCCGTGCCGCCGAACAGGTGGTACAGGGCAAGCAGCGCGTGGCTCTTGCCGCCGCCGAATCCCGTCCGCAACGGGACGACCGGCTCGCCCCCACCCCCGGATACCCGGCGCGCGGCGGCGACCAGCAGGCGCCGCAACCCGTCGGTCAAGTACGTGCGGGTAAAGAAGCCCCGCGCGTCGGCATAGGCCGGCCCGCCACCGCCGGCGTGCACCTGTCCGAGGTCGGCGGCAAACTCCGCTTCGGCGTAGCGGCCCCCGGCCACCTCGGGGTGGGGCGCGACCACGTCGCGCCAAGGCACAAGGTCGGGGTCGGGCGCTCCTCCCCGCATCGGCGGCCCCCCCTGCTGGGGCGCGGCCGGGATCGCCACGGCCTGCCCCCTTCCGCGAATCATCCTGCCTTTCGCGCAGGGGCGGCCGGTCGCCTGGCTGCCAAGGGCCGGCCCCACGCTCAGCGGGCCGGGGCAGCGCCCGTCGCCCCCATCGCATGGACGCCGACCGGCTCCCTCAGGGCGCGCGCCAGAGAGGTGGGCGCCGGCGCCCGCTCGCCTGCGCATCGCGGGACCACCGCGATCAGCGGCCCGCTTCAAGACGTGTCCCCAACGCCACGCGGCACGGCCGTTCCGGACAGGCCGGGCTTACGTTACTCCGTGACAGGTCCGTTCCGCCGCGGCCGCGACCTGCTCCATGGAGGCCGCCATGGCGTCGTAAGCCTGCGCCTGCGCGCCGTCCCCCCTGCGCTCCAGCAGGGTGAACAGGCGGGTCGCCAGCGCGCGCGCCTGCGCCCCGGACCAGGCGGTGCCGGCGAGCGCCCGCGCGGCCGCGGCGACACCCCCGGCATCCAGGGCCCGCATGATGGCGTGCAGGGTGCCCCAGAGGCTCTCCGCTGGCCGAGCGCGCACCGCGGGCGCCTCGCCCACCCCGCACAGGCGGACGCGCCCGGAGGCGGCGACGAGGTCGCCGCTCCTCGCCAAGGCGTCCAGCGCCACGTCCTTGGCGCGCGCCAGTACCTCGGCGTCCCCGTACGGACCCGGCGCGAAGCCGTGCGCGGCGCACCACGCCAGGCAGAAGCGGGTGGCCGGATCCAGGTCGCCGGTTGCGTCGTGCAGGGCCGCATCGACCTCTTCGCCGATGACCCGCAAGGCACTCTGCACCGCCATGGGTTGCCCGCCGTCGAGCACCGCGCTGTACCGGGAGAAGAGGGCCATCCCCGGGCCGATCGCGGCTTGGGCCAGGTCGGCGGGGGAGACGCCCGCACCGGCGAGGGCCGCCAGCGCCCCCGGCAGTTCGCGCCGCAGTTCCAGGACCCAGTCGCGCCGCGCGGCGGCGGGGGCGTCCGCCGCGCGGGGGCGGCAGACGAGGAGGATCGATGCGGCCAGGGTGTTGCTCTCTTTTGTGCGCAAGCGCTGCGCGTGCTCGGTGCGCAAGGGCCAGGTGCCCACGATGCAAAGCCCCGCCGCGATCAGGCTGGTGAGCATGACCTCCCAGCCCGTGGCGCCAGAGGAACCCGCCTGGCCGCCCTCTTCCTTGAACGCATAGAACACGGTCAGCGGGTAGCGGGGGTCCGCGCCGTCCCGCAGGACGGCGAAGGCCGCCTGCATGCGCCGCAGGAAGTGGGCCCGCGCCGCGGCGGCGCCCCCGAAGCGGTGGGGGTCGGCGACCAGTTCCTCGGCCTTGGGCGTCAGCACCGTCTGGAACAGGTCAGGAAACACGTCGCGCAGCACCGGCCGGAGCCAGATGTAGAAGAGGTCCGCCATGTCCGCGTACGGCAGCTTGTCGAAATAGGGCGGGTCCGTACAGACCAGCAACCCGCGCCGCGCCTCCGGCGCCGCCGCATCGGCCTGCAGGCAGCGCACGGGCCGCACCGGGCCGTGGTGCGCGGGCGCCCGCTCCAGGGCCTTGCCAACCGCGTCCACAGCGTCCAGCCAGTTGCCGGTCGCTGGCGAGAACGGGTTCGCCTCGGCGAAGTCCCAGAGCATGTGCAGCCCGGGGCTGGCGAAGGGGTGCTCGATGTTGTCCCGCGTGCGGTGCCAGCGGGCGAAGGTGCACCACTTCGCCGCGGCGCGGTCCAGAGCCACGGCCAGATACACCGCCACCGCCTCGGCATAGGCGCCGGCCCCCACCCCGCCTGCGCGCAGCGGCGCGCCGTCCGGCGGAAGACCCGCCCGCAGCCCGTCGGCCTCCACCTCTGCCCGGATCGCGCGGATCGCGTCGGCGAAGGTGGTGAGCGCCAGCAGTTGCCGCGGCGTGTACAGATCGCGGTGCCGGCTCAGGCCGTAGCCGCTGGTGGCAAAGCCCAGCGCCGCCCCGGGCAGCTCCGTCTCCGGCACCCACGCGGGCGCCGCGGCCACGCCCGCCGCCTGGTGCTCCGCGTTCGCCGGCACGTAGGCCCGGCCGCGCCCCGCCCCGGCGACCAGGGCGAGGAGGGCCTGGCCGAAGCCCTCGCCGCGCACATGCGGGCGCAGGGCCGTCAGGGGCACCTTCTCGCCGCAGTACACACAGCGGGCGAAGCGGCGGTTGACCGTGCCCTCGGGCGGCGGAGGGCAGCCCGCCCCCGGCCCGAGGCGAAAGCCGGCGGGCCCGGGGACGACCCACGCCTCCTTGCCCGGCCGCCTGGAGAGGTTGAAGGAGTGGACCAGCGGCATGGCGCGCCCGCAGGCCGGGTTCGGGCAGCGGACCGTACGCGCCCACAGCCAGGCGATGACCGGCGTCCCGCCGGGCGCCGCGGGGTAGTGGCTGCCGATCCGGCGGTGGGCCTCGTCGCGGACCCGGCGGCCGTAGTGGGCGACGTCCGCGATCAGCCCGGCCAGTCGCCCGCGCCCGCCGAGCGGTGCCCCCGGATGCACGGCAGGTCGCTCCCCAAACAGCGGGGGGATCTCCAGCAGGGCCTTGGCGATCAACACGGCCACGGGGTTGAGGTCGGATGCCACCGCGTCCAGCCCGAGACGCTGGGCCTCGGCGGCGATGGCGGCGCTGCCCGAGAAGGGGTCGAAGACGGTTGGCGGCTCCCCGCCGCAGGCCGCCGCGATGGCGGCCCGCGCCTCCGCCCAGGTCTGGCGATCAGCGGGCGCGGCGGCCACGGCGCGCGCCACCAGGTCGAGCACGGCGGCCCGCCCCGCGCCGCCGGCACCGGGGGCCAGCGCGTCGCCATCCCCACCGTCTGCGAGGAGGGACGCCAGCAGCGCGGCACGGCAGGCCGCCGCGGGCTTGTGCGACCACCAGAGGTGCAGCGGCGAGACGCGTCCCTGCCCCTCCTGTACCGAGCGCCGGTTGATGGCCGCTAGCGGGAGGACGGTCTCGACGAGCCTGCGGGGGCGGTCCGGCACGGGTTCACCTCAGCATGCGGTTTAGGGACGGGTGGGGGCGGCTCCGCCGTCCAGCCCGGACACCTCGCCTGGGTACGCGGCGGCCACGGGTCAGACGGCTGCAGGGCGCCCGGAGCCCTCGCCCCCCGCCGCCGTGCTGGGCAGCCCGCGCGACGGGTGCCTTGGGAGCGGGGGCCATCGGCCGCACGGCAGCCTCCGCGGCTGGTGAGGGGCCGGGCGGCCGGCCCGGCAGAGCGGCCACGGGATAGCGCGGCGAGACCTGATCCCACCGCACCCGACGGGGCCGGCCCCGAGGGTCAGGGGGAGGGGGGACGCGCGCCGCGCGCGACGGAGGTGTGCGCCGCGAGGGCATGCGCAACCAGCCTGCGTTGCTGTCGCGTGCCCCCGGTGCCGGGCTGCGCACGCCCCGGACGTCGCGGCGGCCGACCCACCGTCCCGCGGTGGTGTCTGATCCACACGTGGGTGTCGTCTTCCACCGACCGTCCGCCCCATCCTGCCAGCGGACGGCTTCGCCCGTGGGGCCTGCCTCGGCGGCGGTCCCCGGTGTGGCAGTCCTGCGGGCGCCAGCCGGCTCCCGACAGGCCATCGCCTTCATCCGCCGGGATCGTCGTTGATCTGACCGGGACAACGGCATCGCTGTTCCTCTTTCGACTTTCGACGGCCGGGTTCTCGCCGGCCGGAGCGAGCCACCTGACCTGGGCGCACCACACCTTCTGCCTCCTGCTCGCCACGGTGACCGCCCCTAGGCCCCCGCCCCTCCCCGCGCCTCCACCACAGCGGTCAGCGAGGCGTCGTCGGCCTGGAGCGGCAGGTCGATGCGCCCGCCGCGCCGGGCGGACTCGTAGGTCGCGAAGATGAGTTCGGTCGCCCGCAGCGCGCGGGCCGCGGACAGCTCGGGCTCCCCTCCCCGCTCCAGGCAGCCCAGCAGGTCTTCCGTCGCCGCGGCCACCGACCCCGCGGGCCCAGACCGATCCTCCGCGGCGATCTCGGGGACGCGCCAGTCTCCGTCGCCCGCGCCGCGCAGGCGGACGGGGATCCACTTGTCGTCCTCGCCCGGCATCTGCACCTCGATCACGCCGCGGGTCCCGACCAAACGGTTGACCTCGGGGAAGGGACGGCCCTCCCCGGTGATGAGCAGGCCCTGCACGTCGTTGGCGAAGTGGACGAGGCTGAGCCCCTGCCCCTCGACGGGCGCGCCGAAGACCTGGCGCACCTCACGCGTGTCAATCTGGGCCATCACCCAGCGCGCCGGCTGCTCGTCGTTGTAGAAATGGAACATGTCGAACCAGTGGGTGCCCCAGTCGAACATGTTGGCGCAGGTGCCCTCCATGCGCAGCAGCCGGCCGATCGCCCCGGCGCGCAGCAGGCGCCGCGCCGCGCGGAACTGCGGCTCGAAGCGGCGCTGGTGCGTGAAGATGAGCGCGGTCCTGGCCCGCTGCGCCGCTTCCACCATGCGCCGCGCCTCGCCCCACGTGGTGGAAAGGGGCTTCTCGCAGTGGATGCCGCGCGCCCCCGCCTCCGCGGCGGCGATCACCATGGGCGCATGCAGCGACGGCCACGTGCAGACGGACACGAGGTCTGGGCGCACCTCGCGCAGCATGACGGCGTAATCCTCGTACACGGCGGGCGGGCTCGCCGGGTCGCCGTGCTCGGCCGCGAAGCCCTCGGCGTTCTCCCGCCGGATGTCCGCCAGGGCCGCCAGGCGGCAGCGCCCCGTCGCCGCGTACGCCCGCCAGTGCTCGTGCGCGCGCGCCGCCCCCGTGCGGCCCGCCCCCCGCGCCCCGCAGCCGATGATCGCCACCCGGTACTTCTCCGCCACGCCCCGCACCCCGCCTTTCGCCTCTTGTCGCGACACCGCCCGCGCATGGATGGCGCCGCGGCGGATCCTGGGTCGCGTGTTCATGCGCCAGCGGGTCGGCGACCGCGGCAGTGAACGGGTGATGACGGCCCGCCTGACCCGCGACCCGCGGCAGGCGCTCGCCCCCGTGACGGCCGCCAGACGCCCCGGCCCGCGCCCCACGCGCGTCCCGGCCTGCGACCGACCGACCCGCCAGAACCGCTCAACAGCATCCCGCGCCGCGGCAGGCTCGCGTGTGGGATAAAGAACTCCCCGCGCATTGGCCGGTGCTCGCCCGGGCACATTCGCCGTGCCAGCACCGGATCCTGGGCCCAGCGCGGCATGCGCAGGGGCCCCCTCTGCCTGAAGGCGCGCAGTGCCGGTGCCCCCCCAATGCCGCGGCCGGCGCGGCGAGCGTCTTTGGCAGCGGCGGGCTGGGGGGCTGGG
>JAJZZC010000379.1 GCA_021797775.1 Bacillota bacterium | reverse complement strand
GCCCGCACGGAGGCCGGCGATGGCGCCGGGCGCGGCCGCCAGTGGCAGGACGCTTGTTCCGGCGCGCAACGGGACGCGTCCCCGCGCGGCAGGGGCCGGCGCTCCCCGCGCGAACGCTAGCGTTGCGGTTTCGCGTGGCCGGGGCGGGGGCGGGTGGGCAGCGCCGGTGAACATGAGGGCTGGCGGCCCCGCGCCCACTGCGGCGACCCTGGCCCGCTGCCGCCGGGAGGGGGCGTCCGGAGGCAGCGGGCGGCCCGTGTGCCGGCACCATGGCGGTGGCGCTGGTGCGGGCCCCGAGTGCGCCGCCGCCGTCCGGCCCGCGGAACGGCATAGTCACTCTCGCGACGGAGTGCGTCGAGCAGGGCCCCGAGTGCGCCGCCGCCGTCCCGCCCGCGGAACTACCCAGCAACGCCCACGGGGGAGCAGCATGAGCAGTGCCGACGCCGCGGTGACCCCGGACCCGTCGGATCTCGGCGCGTTGGTGCGCGACGGCGCAGGCGACTGGAGTTGGGAGGAGGAACAGCCCGTTGGGCCGTCGCCCAGGACGCGTCACACCCTGGGCCTGACCTCCCAGACGTGGCATGGCCTGCCCTGGACCCACCGCCTGCATTGCATCCTACCGGAGGGCGCCCGTGCCTCCAACCGCTGCTTCCTCTACGTCGCCGGCAGCGGCGACCACGTCGGCGAACTGGCGCTGCTAGAGGCGCTGGCCCACCAGCTCCGCGCCCCCGTCGCGGTGCTCGCTGACGTGCCCAACCAGCCGCTCTTCGGCGATCTCCGCGAGGACGCCCTCATTGCCCATACGTTCGATCGCTTCCTGGAGGGGGGCGATCCCTCCTGGCCCCTGCTGCTGCCCATGACGCGCGCCGTGATCCGCGCCATGGACGCGCTGCAGGCCTTTCTCGCGGCGCATGCGTCCATGCGCGTGGAGGGCTTCGTCGTGGCCGGGGCCTCCAAGCGCGGCTGGACCACGTACCTGGCGGGCGCGGCGGATCCCCGCGTGCGCGCCATCGCGCCCATGGTTTACGACAACCTGGACATGCGGGCCCAACTGCGGCGGCAGCGGGATGTGTTCGACGGGGGTTACAGCCCGGAGATCGCGGATTACACGGATCGCGGCCTGGTGGAGCGCCTGGAAGCCCCGGGGGGCGAGCACCTGCTGGCGATGGTCGATCCCTTCGCTCACCGCGGGCGCCTGACTATGCCCAAGTGGCTGATCCTCGGCACCAACGACCCGTACTGGCCGGTGGACGCGCTCGCGCTCTACCATGACGCGCTGCCCGCCCCCACCTTCGTCACATACATCCCCAACGCGGGACACGGGCTCGGCCAACCCGAGCGCATGGCCGGGGCCCTCTCCGCGCTCTGGCACCTGGCCCTGGGCGGGGACACAGGGGCAGGCGCGCTGGTCCCGCTGCGCTGGGAGTTGCGCCGGGAGGCCGAGCGGGTGCGCGTGCGCGTCGATGGACCACGCGGCGTCTCGTCCCCGCGCTTGTGGGTGACGTCTCAGCCGACCCTGGATTTCCGCGAGGCGCGCTGGAGCCCCGGACCGGCACTGGCCGGGGGGCCCCCGTGGACCGTGGAGTGGGAGGCCCAGCCGGGCGTCTACCGCGCCGCCTTCCTAGAGGTGGAGGTGGAGGGGTGCTGGGGTCGGGCCGCGCTCGACACGCCGATTTGGACGGTGGACCCCGCTCCTTCGCGTGTGGAGTAAACCGGAATCTCGGTGCGCCGAGACGAAGCCGACCGAGCCGAGCGGGTGGGATTCCCGCCGCCGAAGGCCCAGCCAGCCACGGCGAAGCGAGTCTTGCGTGGACGGCCGCGAGGCCGCCGACGAAGCGTAGACAGCGCGACGACCAGGCCGTAGCCCGCAAGGGCGAAGGGATTGAGCCTCGATACGGGATTGTCCGAGGGCCGACAGGGTCGAGATCCTGGAAGGCAACAAGTAGGCGTTCGGACTGGCGAGAGCGCCGGAGACCTCGGCGGGGTCGGAGACCACGGCATGGCGGAAAGCGGACCGGGACGGAACTCGGGAGACCTCCCCGCGCCGCGCGCGAGCGCGTACGCCCCACCCGAAGGCCAAGCCGAAGGGCGGCGGACACGCGAGGAGGAGTCGGACCCTCTCACAGTACTCGGAGCGCGGGAAAGCCGCGCACAGGGGGAAGGGGAGGGACGGTTTCAGCGGCTCCAGGGAAACACCGTCTCCACACAGAGGGAGGCAAGCGGTGTCACCGGAACTGGAGCGCATCGCCTCGCAGGGCGTGAAACCGGGGAGCCCGGTGCGGAAAATCCGCACGCCGGGTTCTGAGGGGGGAGGTGGCACAAGTGCACTGCGGCCACATGAGGGCACCGGACCTAAACGGGTTCCACAGCGACGCACGATCCGTTCGGCCCGGTGACACGAGGCTGCCTCCTACCTACCCAAAGGGGCGGCCGGTGGCCTTGATCTCCAGGGCCCGGCCCCACGCCACGACCGCACCCCCTCGCGTCGCGGGGTCCTTCCGCGCAAGCGGCGTCCGCCTGACACTGCGAGATTCAGGTTCAATCCTGCACGACTGCTACGCACACCCCCAGCGGCACGCACAGCAACGGTACGTACAGGAGGGCCGCGAGCGTGGTCAGGGCTGCCGGCGCGGCCGCCGCCGCCCACCAGGGACCCGTGCCTCGCCCGTATGCCGCTCGCGCCGGTACGGCCGGTGTCCGCATCTCGAAACACATCCTTGTGACTGCCCCGCCGGTCATGGCGCCGTTGAGGGTGCCACGGTGCGGTTCGGCCCTCTTCCGCCTGCCGCTGGCTCCTCGCGCCCCTGCGCGGTCCCCAGAGGGGGCGGGGAGCCAGGGTCGCGCCACCCTGCGTCGCCGGCGGATACGCCGGGGTGCCGACGATGAGGTTGCGGTGCCCGGTGTCCGCACGAGGCTGACTGCTGCTCGAAGCAGACCGCGAGTGCCGGGCTCCCCGCGACACCCACGGGTGTCCGATCTACGCCACCCCCAGATCGGGTGAATTATTACGGAGGAGTATCAGGCCCACGAGCGAACGATTCTTGGCAACGGCCTTCACCCCCGTCAGCAGCCGGCCCTCGCCCCGCCACAGCAACCGTTCGCGGGCCGATTGCAGGACTCCCGTGAAAAAGGCCGCGGGTGCCACTACCGGTAGTGGTCAGGTGCGTTGCTGACTGCTAAG
>JAJZZC010000378.1 GCA_021797775.1 Bacillota bacterium | reverse complement strand
TCGTCGGCGAAGCTCCAGAGGCCGATGAGCGGGCCGAAGGTCTCCTCGCGCGCGAGCCGCGCGTCGCGCGGCAGGGCCGCCAGCACGGTCGGCGCAAAGAAGTGCCCCCCGGGGCGGTTCGCCAGCGTGAGCGCCGCGCCACCGGCGGCCACGCGCCCGCCGCGACCGACCGCGTCCTCGACCTGGGCCCGCATGCGCGCCATGGCGTCCTCGTCGATGACCGGACCCACCTGGACGCCCTGCTCCAGCCCGGGGCCCACGCGTAGCGCCGCGACCCGCGCGGCTAAGCGCCGCTCAAACTCGGCGGCCACCCCCTCCTCCACGTACGCGCGGTTGGCGCAGATACAGGTCTGCCCGGCGTTGCGGTACTTGGAGGAAACGAGGCCCTCCACGGCCTTGTCGAGGTCGGCGTCGGCGAAGATCAGGAAGGGCGCGTGCCCGCCAAGCTCCAGCGCCACCTTCTTCATCTGGTCGGCGGCGCGCCGCATCAGTTCCTTACCCACCTCGGTCGACCCGGTGAACGAGATCTTGCGCACGCGCGGATCGGTGAGGAGGACCTCGCCGATCGGGCCCGAGGGCCCCGCCACCAGGTTGGCCACCCCAGGGGGCAGTCCGGCCTCGTCCATGCATTGGAACAGGGCCCAGGCCGTCAGGGGCGTCGCCGTGGCGGGCTTGCACACCGCCGTGCAGCCGACCGCCAGCGCCGGGGCGATCTTGCGTCCCAGCATGGACGCCGGGAAGTTCCACGGCGTGATCGCCGCCGTGACACCCACCGGTTGGCGCAGGACGGCCAAGCGCTTGCCGGACACGCTGGCGGGGATGAGGTCGCCGTAAACGCGGCGGGCTTCCTCTGCGTTCCACTCGAAGTACTCGGCCGTCTGGTTGACCTCGCCGCGGGCTTCGGCGAGCGGCTTGCCCTGCTCGCGCGTCATGATCTCCGCGATGCGGTCGAGTTGTGCCCAGATGCGTTCGGCCACGCGCTTGAGGTGGCGTGCCCGCTCCACGGCTGGCAGGGCTGCCCAGCTGGGAAACGCCGCACCGGCGGCGTCCACGGCGGCGCGCGCGTCTGCCTCGCCGGCGCGGGCCATGGTGCCCACCCGCTCGCCGGAGGACGGGTCCGTCACCTCAAAACGCTGCCCCGCGGCTGCCTCGCGCCAGGCACCGTTGATGTACAGGCGGCCCTCCAAGAGGCCCGCCGCGCTCTCCGTCCCCACCGACAACTGCGCACACCCCCAACGAGGCCGGCCAGGCCGGCCGAGTCGCCCGTCTGCGGCGGGACGCGCCCCGGCGCAACGCGCTGGGCCCGGGTCCGCAGAGAGACCGGCCGGCGCGCCGCCCTCACCGCTGCCACGTCGGGTGGGCGCGGAGCCCGGGCGGTAGCGCGCGCCCCCCATGTCCGTTGGTACGCCAGTGCGCTGACGGGTCCTGCCGCGGGATCCCCCGCGGCAGGCTGGCCTCACTGGTGGCTCATTGCGCACCAGTCGGGCGAATCGTGCGCCCGCGGGCCGTCTCCCAGGCGGCGCTGCTACTGATCACGCTACTTGCGAAAGCGCTGACCACGGTATCTGCGACGGCCCGGCGGCCCTGGCGGGCGAGCCTCTGGCGCCGCCGGCTCCGGCGGCAGCGGCATCACTGAGGGGGATGCCGCCCGGCAAAGACAGCCCACGGCGGCGCAGCAGTCACCCGCCAGGGCTTCGCAAGCCGCCGGGCCTCTCCAATAGCGTGAGCAGCGGGGCCGCTGTTCGGTCTCATCCCGCGTGGTCAGTAGCAGTCTCCAGGACATGGCCTCCTCCCGCACGAGCACCGGCACACTGTGGCTGGGAGTATGCCTTACCCCGCCACGTGCGTGCGCGCACGCCATCAGCCGAACCACTTGTACACGGCGACCGGCCACCAGAAACCAACCAGCCAATATCCTGTAAGGCCGACGCTATTCGATAATAGCGAGTTCGCCGGAGCCTGTTGGCTTATCCACCCAACGAATGCCTCAAACGCCAACAGACCGAACGTTGCAGCCACCAACGGCCAAGGCCGGCGAATGGCCATAGACAAGGGTGTTTCTCTTCTGCCCACTGGCCCAAGACACGCGAGACCAAATCCAAGTCCTGCCCACCCAAACATCCACAGACCAACGGCGACGATCAGCACGGCAACTCCCAGCACCTCAACTGGCGATCGCAATATGCCTTTCAATATCGGAGCACCAGAAACAGGTTGCAACCACCTGATAACGACAAATCCCGCAAACAGAAAGGAGGCAAACATTCCTAACCAGTATTTTAGGCTCGCCAGAAGAGCTATCCGCCATAGTCTTATGCTGGGACGGAGCCTGTTACACCACCATCCAGCAACGATGCCTTGTGATGCTTGTATCACCCACGCACCCGCGAGGTCAATTAGTAATCCTCCTGCGTTGTGAAGCGGCCCCTTGCCTGTTGCCCAATCAAGGAGATAATAGCCTCCTAACGTCGCCATGAGCAAAGCCACGCTCGCCAGTACGAATCGCCTTGTATCCAGGCGTGCCACGACCGCACAACCCTCCTATTGCGCCTACCGCCATCGCAAGAGTACACCGTCGCGGATTACCTCGCAAGCCCCCGAACGATCACATCTGCCGATCGAGAAGCGTTGATTCGCCGCTGCGATGATAACTTGCCTTCACAAGAAAACTCGCATTGACGAACTCGGTTTCATCCAGCAGCACCCTGGCAGTCCATAAACCGCCAATTTGAAATCCTTCCGCACGCAACCGCGCCACTGGAAGAGAGCATGTAAGAGTGTTTACCCCGTACACAACGGGCACGACAGAACAACCCGTGATAGTACCTACTCCGATCTTCCGCCAACCACAAGACATAGTCACGTTTATCGAATCCGTTGATTCGAATTCCATCCATAATGTACACACCGGATCGGAGTCAAGAACATCCGGGCGCCAAACGATTGGGCCGTGCGCTGACACCGCGTGACAAAACTTTGCACGCCTTAGACTCAACAATACTAACCACCCTTGCCGAAACCATCTTTCTCGAAACCAGCACACGGGATGCACACCACGATGCACCCTGACTGCCCGTGTGGACTCAGAGTTCGACGCATTTGGCTTTTGGCGCGTCTCACCCGTTGTGCACGCTGGAGGTCCACAGGTGGATCGAACCACTAGATGTGGTACCAATCGCGACGATGCCGTACG
>JAJZZC010000377.1 GCA_021797775.1 Bacillota bacterium | reverse complement strand
TTGTCGGGCTGCGCAGTCAGTCAGGTCGGCAAGGCCGTGGCCACGGCCTTGCGCGGGCCCGTCCGGCTAACCATCGGCTTGCGGGCGATGGATGCGCAAACGGGCCTGCGTGAACGAGTGACGGCTGCCCTCCACGCGGCGGAGCCGATCACCGGCACGCGCTACCAGGCGCACTTCGTGCTGCTGGACCAGCCTCCGGTCGCATGGTTCCCCCAGGGGCCCGGCCCGAGCCCGGCGGGCCCTCCTCCACCCCCCCCGCTGGTGAACGACCCTACCATTCCCATGCCAGACGCCGTCCTGCTACCGCATGATGTGATCGACGGGTTTCTGGCGGTACGCGCCCTGGACCTTCATCCCAACCTTGCTCTGCGGCAGGCGGGATCGGTGCCGCAGAGCCTGCTGCGTCAAGGCCGCGCCTACGCTCCGGGCAGGGGTACCATCCAGGCGGGCCTGCCCCTCCTGCGGGTGCCCATGGTCTGCGCCCTGGACCCTGCGGCGTCCGCCACGAGCAGTGCGTGGGGGCTGGGAGCCTTCGACGCCGCTCTGGCCGCACTTGGTCCCGCCTTTCCGGCACCTGCGGGTCCCTTGGCGTACGCCCCTTTCGCGGGTGACCCGGGGGCCGGACTGCTCAATCCCGTGTCCCAGCCGCTGGCCGGGGCAACACTGGCGGCGGCCCTCGCCGTCGGCTTCGGGTCGATGTTGGCGCGAACGACCCCGACCGAATGCACGCCAGCGTTCGCCTCCGCCTCTACCGAGGGCGCGCTGCTGCAAGGACTGTCCTGGGCGCGCTTCACTCCTCCATACCAGGGCCAATGCGGTGGGCCAGTGAACGCCCGCTTCGGTGCATTTCTCGGCGTCTATCCGTGGGCGACCGGACAGGTCGAGCAGGTGGTCATGCCACCGCCTCCGGCGGGGCAGCCCGCTCCCGCCCCGCTTCCTGCCAACATGGGCCTCCCTGTCCCGATGTCCACGGCAGGCCGGCGCTGGCGGCTGCGGCCACTGCCGGCGTTCCCGTCGCGCGAGGCTGTGCCGACGCGCAACTACGACCTGATGCTGTGGAGAGATAGCCCGCAGGTATCTGCCCTCGCGCCCCTCGCCTTTGCGCTCCTCACCACCGGGCCGCAGGCGGAACTCGCGCTGTGGGGCAGGGCCTTGGCGGTCCACGAGCAAGTCGCCGTGGGGCAACTGACCGGGATCTGGGCCACCGCGGCCGATGCCCGTCTCCTGGCCACCAGCGCCCACGACATCACGCCGGAGGATGCGTGGGGCACAGAGACGGATGGAAATGCCCGGCCCTACCGCCGGGTGCGCTCGGCGCTGGAAGGAGCCCTGCTCGCATTGACCGGTGTCCGCGGTGGGTTCGTGCAGTACTATTCCCCGCTTGGAGGAGCCCCGCCCGTGGCCTGTCGCTCGCCACTGGTCAATACGACCGGCCCAGATGCTTGGCGCGCTGTCTTCCGTAGTGCGGCGGCGTCCGCAGTGGGACTTCCGGGATGACGCCCGTCCCTCCCCATTCCGTCCAGAGCCCTGGACGCAGACGATGCCAATACAGGGGGCCGGATGCGACGGGCGACCGAGCGGCCCGGCACGCGGCCGGCCGTCCACGAGCACGAGGGCGTCCCGATGTGGGACGTGGCGCGCAAGGGCGACGCCGGCACGGAGTGGCTGTTCGACTTCGGCGACGGGTGGCAGGCTGTCTACCACCCGTCCGACCCCGCGGCCGGTGTCCCGTTCTCGCGTCGCGGCACCCTGGAGTTGCACCTGCCCCCGGCCGCCGACCCGGCCGCCATCGCCGCCCACCTGGAGCGGCTGAACCTGCAGGGCCGGCCGGTGTCGCGGGAGGAGGCCGAACTGACGTACCTGGAGCGGAACGCGTGGGCACAGGGCCTGACCGGGTCGGCGGCCTACCAGCAGATCCACGCGGCCTCGGCCGCCCGTGTGGCGCAGTTGGCCAGCACGCTGGCGTTCCAATCAGCCGACCCGCTCACGCCCCAGGAAGCGATCCTGCGGGCCGAACGCGAGGTGGGGCGGCAGCGGTGCCGCGGCGCTACGCGGGTTGCTGGAGAAGCGGATGCACCTGCCCGTGGGCGCGCTGGCGGGCGATCCCCGGTATCTACCCGCACCCGTGTGGGACCCGGCGAGGGACCAGGGGGGCGGCGCCGCCGGGCACTGGCGCTGGACGCGGATGGACGTCGACCCGCAGCAGCTCAACGCGGAGGCGGACGCCGCAGAGGTGTACATCCATCAAGGCGTCACGGGCAAGGAGACGATTGAGCGGCTGAAGCACATCCTGCGGAGCGGCGTGCTGGCGGCCCAGGAGAAGCGCCTCCAGATGGGTACGGCCATGCACGGCATCTCGCCGGACGCGGACCGCCAGACCGGCGGCGCGGCGTACTGGTTCGCCCGGGTCCCAAACCGCACGAGGTGTCCATCGTCTGGGGCCCGGGGACGCTGCTGCGCCGCGCCGACTGGTTCTTCCGCAAGGGGGATCACTTCGGCGCCACAAATCCGTCCGACCACCGGGCCACGACAACAACGTGGCCAGGCTCGATGCGTGGGGTTGCGGAACACAACCGCAGCGCACCCGAAGCGGGACAGAAGCAGCTGTGTGGGCAGCCAGCCCGAAGGAAGGAGCCTGGCGCCCACACCTGCGACAGTCCTACAAGCTCAGCCGCATGGTGCGCTCCCGCGGATCAAACAGCTCAGCATACAGGTCCTGTAGAGCGCGGTCGCTCAATGAAGCGATGTAACGCGCAACGTGCAGCGGCCACGCCTCCTTTCTGTTTGCTTGCCCAGAACCTGCACCATCACGGACTGGCAGTAGGCGGTCGCCATGCTCGCTGGCCAGGGCACGAAACACTTGCTCGATGATATACTCTTCACGATGCTGGCCCGCGGTGGCTCGTCGGTTGGCTGTTATCCGATCGCTGGCCTGGGCGCGGCGGGACTTCGGCGGCAGCAGTGTTTTGTAGAATCGCTTCGGTGATCATGTCTGACAGGAGGCGGCGATCGAAGAGGCCACCCGTCACGTCATGTACCTGTTCGGTGAACGGCACTCCTGCGGTGAGCGTGTACCACATCTAGTGGCTCGGCACGCACTTCACCGGTAATCGGGTAGGAGGGGGGCGTCGCGCCCCCCGTCCTCCCACACCACCGGACGTGCCGTTCGGCATCCGGCGGTTCATCGACGAGCC
>JAJZZC010000376.1 GCA_021797775.1 Bacillota bacterium | reverse complement strand
GGCTCGACCGGCTGCGCCCGCCGCGGCCGAGGCGCACGGCGGAGCGACGGACGCCCCGCCCCAACCGGAGGGTCCGGCCGTCACCGCCACGGGTACGGCCGGCCCCACGGCGCCCGCGACCCCGGCGCCGGGCGGCGCCCCGCCCCCCGCCACGGCCTCCCCGTCGGGCGCGGGGTCACCCCCCGCGTCACCACCCGACGGTGCCGGGGACGCGCTCCCCCGCCGCAGGCGCGGCCCGCAGCAGCCGGTGCCGGAGACCGCCTACCTCACCGCGCAGGACGTGCGCCACTACCGGCCGCTCATGCGCTTCTTCTTGGAGCAGCACCAGGCCCAGCGCTTCTTCCTGGGGGTGGACGAGGCCCATGCGCACGTGCAGCAGGCGTACGACGCGGCCTACACCCTGGAGCAGTGCCGGTCCGACCTCGAACAACTCGTGGCCTGGGGCAACCTCACCCGCCACTACGAGCGTTCGCGCGTCCGCACGATCGAGGAGTTCCTGCGACGCCAGGCGGTATACCAGTGCACCCCGGAGGGCGTGGCGGTCGAGCGCTTCGTCGCGACCCTGGAGGAGGGTGGGCGGCGCGGGGGCAGCCTGGACCGCACGGTGCTGGAGGCGCTGCTGCAGCGCATGCGCGAACTGGATGCCCTGCTGGCGGAGGAGGCGACCCTGCGGGCGCTGGAGGCGAACGCGGCGGCAGGCGAACGCCCGGTGGCGGGGCGTGGCGGGGAGGCGCTCTACCGGGTCTCCAGCCTGTGGACCGAGGTGCGGCACCACTTCGAGCGGGCCGCCCACGATGGCGTCGGCTACCTCGGCCAGTTGCGCGGGATTCAGGCCCAGCAGATCCTGGAGCGCGCCGCCTTCCAGGCGTACAAGGACGTCCTGGTGCGCTACCTGTCGGCCTACGCCCTGGCCCTGGCCGAGACCGGGCCCATGATCGCCGCCATCTCGCGCCGATGGGCGCAGGGCAGCCGCGGCCGGCTGCTGGCGCACGGCGTGGCGGTGGTGGCGGCCCGCCAGCCGCTGCCCGACGGCTCGCTCCCGTCGCTCGCCGAGGAGACGGCGCGGGTGGAGGCGGCCATCGCCGCGCTGGCCCGGTGGTTTCACCCCGCGGGGGGCGACATCGAGCGGTTGAAGCGCAGCACCAACGACGCCATCGAACTGGTCACTCGCCAAGCCGCACGGCTGGCCGAACTGCGTTGGGGCACACGCAGCCGCCGCCACGAGCTGGAGGAACTCGCCCTCCTGTTCCACCACTGCGCTGACCTGCCGCAGGCCGAGCGGGTGGCGAGCGTGGCCTTCGCGGCCGGCTCCCCCCGCCACCCACGGGGCGAATGGATCCCCGAAGGGCTCGGCCACGCCTCTCCCTGGCGGGAACCCGCCGCCGACGTCGTGCTCGCCCCGGTACGCCGCGGCACGCGCGCGCAGAGCGGCGACGACCCCGCACCCGCGCGCCACGCAGAGCGCGACGACCTGGTGCGGGCCGGCCTGCGCGACCGGCGCGCCGCGGCGCAGCGCCTGGAGGGCCTCTTCCCCGACGGCCGCCTCGACCTCGGCGCGGTCCACGTCGTCTCCACCGCCTTGCGCGACGAGCTGCTGGACCTGGTGGGGCGCTGCCTGGCCTCTGCGGACGGGGTCGCGGAGGCGCCAGACGGGGGACGGCTGGCCGTCCTGCAGTGGCTGCCCGAAGTCGGCAGCATCGCGGCGCCGGACGGGGTGTGCCACGTGCCGCGCCTGGTCCTGGCCTGGGAACCCGGCCGGGACCTCGCGGCGGCGGCCGCGGCGGCGACGGCGGAGGTCGGAGGGGAGGGCGGGTAGCACCGCAATCAGGCTTCGGTCGCGATGCCCCCACAGGTGGGCTGCGGTCGTCTGCGAGCACCCCCGCGGGTGGTGGATGAACGCATAACCCTGACCACAGTAGTAGGAGACCTGGTCGCCGAAGCCGGCGTTCGCGACCTGAGCGCGAGCCCCCGGTCCCAGCCGCAGGGTGCGCCGTGTGGCCCGAGCGCGCGCCTGCAGTAAGGCAGCAAAGGGCTTCCGCGATCGTGGACACGGGCGCCGGGACCGTGGCCTGGCCACGCCCCGTGGGCGCCTGACGCGGCCCGCTGGGCATGCTGTATCCCCGCGGCCTCACCGTGGACCGGCACGGATCGCCCTTGACATGGCGAATTGCATTGACGCAGCATGATGGTGTGTTTGAACCTGACTTTCGAGATGGGGCGGCCGGTCGCCTTGGCGCCCAGGGGTCGGCCCCTCGCCACGACCTCACCTGCTCGCGTCGCGGGGTCCTTCTGCGCAACGGCGCCCGCCTGACACTGGGAGATTCAGGTTGAAAGCGGGTGGGCCAGTGCAGTCCCATGCGCGCGCGCCCGCAACGCCGGACGATGCCCCCGCATTGCAGGCGAAGTTCTTCCACGGATTGGCGCACCCCGTGCGGCTGCGCATCGTCCTGCAGCTGCTGGACGGCCAGAAGAACGTCGGGGACCTGATGCGGCTCTTGGGCCTGAAGCAGGCGCACGTCTCCAACCACCTCGCCTGCCTGCGGTGGTGCGGGTTCGTGACCGGGCGCCAGGAGGGCCGCAACATCTACTACACCGTCACCGACCCGCGCGTGCGGGAGATCCTCCGCCTCGGCGAGGCGGTCGTCGCGGACAACGCCGCGCGCATCGCCGCCTGCACGCGGATGTAGGGAGGGCTGGAGGATGGATCGAGAGCGGCCAGGCCCAGGGCGCGACGGTGGCGGCTCCGCCGCGTGGGGACTGCTGATCGCGATGCCGCTGATGCTGCTCTGCTGCGGCGGCCCACTGCTGGCAGGACCCCTGGGAGCGGGCGCGCTGGCCGCCTTCTGGGCCCGGGGGTACGGCTACCTGGGCATTGCGCTGCTGGTGTTGGCGGGTGCGGCGGTGGCCGCAGGGCGAGGGAACACGAGAACCGGCGCGGCGCCTTTGACCTGGCCATCATCGGCTCCGGTGGGGCCGCCTTCTCCGCCGCCATCCGCGCGCGCGACGCCGGCGCCAACGTCGTGATGATCGAGCGCGGCACCATCGGCGGCACCTGCGTCAACATCGGTTGCGTGCCGTTCCCCTTCTCATAGTCATTTGTTTCCAACCGCCGCAGCGGCCGGTTTCCGACTCGAAGGTTCCTGCTTCACAGCGACCGGTTTCACCAGGCCGTTCTCCTGGCCAGAGCCTTCCGCTCCAC
>JAJZZC010000092.1 GCA_021797775.1 Bacillota bacterium | reverse complement strand
GATGGCGGCGGTGTCCGTCTGCCGCCAGTCGGAGGTGTCGATGAACGGCACGCCGACGTGGTAGAGCCGCAGGCCGGCCATCAGCGCCAGCACGCCGGCCAACGGCAGCCACGCGCGCCAACGGCCGCGCGGCGCCTCCGTTGGCGCGCCGCCGAGGCTGGTCCCGTCCGGCGGTCCCCCCGGCGCGCGCAACAGGGGCGCGGGCTCCGGGTCGCTCGTCATGGGAGGTGCCCCCACATGATCCCACGCGCCATGCCCGTTAGCTTGCGGTGCCGGCCGGCGCGCGTGGTACCGCGCCCACCACCGCGGGTCCGGGAGCGCCCGCGGACGTACACGACCATCCGGGCAAGCCGGAAAGCCTCAAGGTGTGCCCGTCGCGCCCACACCTCTGCCCGCCCCCCGCTGTGGCCGGGATTCCCGCGCCCCATCCGGGCCGCCACCGCGTGACCGGTTGAGCGGCGGCCGCCGGTCTCGGGTGACCCAAGCCTTCCCGGCCGGAGAACCCGCGCATACCGCTGCCGGCGGCTTCTGCGCCGGCCAAAGCCACGGCCGGGTCGGCACGCACGCCGGGGCCGCTCGGCGCCGCGTGACCGCGGGTCGGCCACGCGACGCTCTCAGAGCCTATCTACAAACTCCGCACGCCAGCCCCCAAATCCATGCTGTTGCGTGTGGCCCAAGGTCTCACGCCCTGCCAACCGAACACAGGCACGGTCAGCTCCCACCCCCGCCCGTCGCGCGCGGACGGATCGCGGCCCTCGCGGCGGCCGGCCGGCGCCTCGTGACGCGCAGGATGTAGAAGTACCCGCCGATCGTGCGCAGGACCTTCATCTTGCTCTTGCCGCGCTTCAGGTCGTAGCGCAGGACCAGGGGGGCCTCGGCGCAGCGGGCGCCCAGTGCGGCCAGCTTGACCAGTACCTCGGCCGAGCAGGCGAAACCCGGCGCGGTGATCAGGCCGTTCTGGCCGTACGCCTGAAAGGCCCGGCGCAGCATACCGGCGCGATAGGCGCGGTACCCGCAGGTGTAGTCGCGCACACCGGCGATCGGTCGGGCCGCGGCGAGCAGGACGCCGGCGCCGCGGCTGAATACGCGGCGCGCTGGGCTCAACCCCACCTCGCCGCCACCCGGCTGGAAGCGCGAGGCGATGGCGACGTCGGCCCCCGCGGCCAGCAGGTCGAGCAGTCGGGCGATGACGGCGGGGTCGTGCGTGTCGTCGGCGTCCATGGTGATGACGGCCCCGTCGTCAGGCAACTCGCGCAGGGCCTCGGTCCAGCCCGTCTGCAGGGCGGCGCCGAGGCCGCGGTTGCGGTCGTGACGCACAACGCGCAGGCCGGGCAATGCCTCGCGGCAGGCTTCCGCCGCCTCGGCGGTCCCGTCGGAGCTGCCGTCATCGACGACCAGCGTGCGGTAGGGGCCTCCGGGCGCGGCCGCGATGCGCCGCAGCAACCGCGGCAACGCGTCGCGCTCGTTGAAGGCGGGAAGCGCCACGATGACGTCCGGCCGGGGCGAGTTGCCCAAGCCTCCACCGCTCCTCTCCCGATGGGTCCGACGGCCGTGGCCCCGATCCCGTCGTCGTCCGGCCGGGTCCGCGCACCGGCTGGCGGGCTGTCCATCACCCGCGCGCCCGCCGTGCGCCCCGTGCCGCCCGGACGAGCGGCCGCGGGCCGCCCGCAGCCCGTGCGTCTGGCGGTGACCCGGACCGGCAGCGGAGGGCCGCTGCAACCGCGCGGCCACGGCGCCCCCGGACGGGTGTGCGGCGGGTTGCCCGCGGCCTGTCCGCCCGAGGTGGAGCCCGGACCGGCGGCGGTGGGACGCCCGCCGCGATCGTGGACGGCTGGCTGCGGGGCCGCCCGCGGCCCGCAGGCCCGCGGCCACCCAGAGCAGCGGGCGTGAGTCCTCCGCATCCGGCGCGCGCCCACCGTCACCCCGGACCGGCGCGGACGATTCGCCCGCAACCCCGTGCCCCGGTGCCCGCGCGCCCTCCCTGCAGCCCCGCCCGGCAACGGGGAGTGCGGCCCGCGACCGCCGTTCCCCTGCGCACGGATGCGCGCGCGGCACCCACAGCCCTCGCCCCGGTCCTATCCACTCGGCCGACCTCAGGCTCCTCGCCACATTAGCCTGTTCCGGGTGGCGTCCGCAAACCGAAGACCCGCGACAGGCGCCGCAGGGCAACGCTCCGCGGCTCTGCGGCCCGTCTGCGCGGGCCACGCGACCGTGGTGCTGGAGCGCGCTCGCCGCATCACGCAGCCTCTCTAAGGCCGCGACAGGGCCACCGGCGCCCACCCGCCCGCGCTGGTCACCACCGGCCAGGACCTGTTCCCCACCCCTGCCGGTCGGCCACGGAGCACCCGTCTCCGACCAGCGTGTCGACGAACTGGCGCGCGGTCCGCCCCGATCGCCCGTTATACCACATGGCCCAGCGCAGCGCGCGCGCGTGCAACTCGGTCGGCGGCAACTCGATGGCGCGCTGCGCGGCCAGCCCGTCCACGATCCGCAGGTACAGCTCCTGGTCCGGCTGGGCGAAGACCAGGGTCAGGCCGAAGCGGTCGGCCAGGGACAGCTTCTCCTCGACCGCGTCGCCCGCGCGCGGGTCGTCGTCCCGCCCCGGCAGCGGGCGTTCGGACATGCGTTCGCGCACCAGGTGCCGGCGGTTGCTGGTGGCGTATACCACCACGTTCTCGGGCCGTGCCGATACACCGCCCTGCAGGGCGGCCTTGGCGTCCTTGTAGCCGGTTTCGTGCTCCTCAAACGAGAGGTCGTCGACGAAGACGATGAACCGCTGCGGGGCGCCGGCCAGATGCTCGGCGAGCTCGGGCAGGTCGGCGAGGCTGCGCCGGCCGAGTTCGATGAGGCGCAGGCCCTGGCCGGCGTAGCGCTGCAACAGGCCCTTGACCGAGGAGGACTTGCCGGTGCCGCGGTCACCGTAGAGCAGCACGTCCTGCGCCGGCCTGCCGGCCAGCAGGCGCTCGGTGTTATCGATCAGGGCCTGCCGCTGCTCCGGGTACCCGATCAGGGCATCCAGAGGCGGCAGGTCGGGGCGGCGGACCGGCTCGATACGCGCCCGCCGGCCATCCGCGGCCGGACGCCAGCGGTACGCGAGGTGTGGGGCCAACGGGCCGGCGCCCCCCGCGCGGGCGTGGGCGGCCAGCGCCTCAGCCAGTGCGGGCCAGTCCTCGGCCTCGCGCAGCCGGTCGGCCATGGGGCAGGCCGCGCGTCCGCCGAGGTCGGTCCAGGGCGCGGGCTCAGGTCCTGTGGCGGCGAGCTCCCGCCGCACCGTCTCCCACAGCGCTGGCGCGGCCAGATCCTGCAAGATGGCCAAGTCGCGGCGTGCCGCCGCCAGCAGGCCACTGCCGGGTTGCGCCGCCATGGTGAATGGGTTGCCGTCGCGCGCGACCGCCTCGGCGAGGTGGGCCCGCCAGGCGTCGCCCGCGGGGGCCTCGGTGGCCAGCAGCCGGAAGGCGCGGCTGTAGGCGCGAGCCGCGCCAGCGGCGTCCCCGGCCGCGAGGCCCCGGAGGACGGCGAGTGCGGCGCGCGCGGCCGGGGTGCGCAGCGCGCCCCCGAACACGTGCAGCGCGCCAGCGGTGCGGGCCAGCTCACGGGTGATGTCCAGCGCCGGCCGTACCGCGGCCACAGGCGATCCCCTCCCGGCTGCTGGGCTTCGCCGTTCGGGCTCGGGGAGCCTTCCTCAGGCCACGCGGACCCGCGCATCGTATGGGTGGCGGAAGGAAGCGCACGCGGAGGCCAGCCGGCGCCGTGCCGGCGGTACCGCGGAGTGGCCCCTCGCCGCAAGGGGCCACCTTGCGGCGAGGAGCGGATGGGTCGCCTCTCACGTATGGGGGGTGCATGCGCCTCCCCAGCCGGGCCGCCCGCCAGGCAGCGATCTCCGGCAGAAACAGGGGGGAGGGCGTCCCACGCCTCCCCTCAGGATCGGCCTCGTCATGCGCCCTGCCTAGTAGCGGCGCGGGCCTCCGCTGCGGGGCTCACGCGGGCGGGCCTCGTTGATGGTGAGGACGCGCCCGCCCATCTCAACATTTTGAAGCGCGTCGATCGCCTGCTGCAACTGGTCATCCTGGACCTCGACGAAACCGAAGCCGCGCGAGCGGCCGGTCTCACGATCCGTCGCCACACGGGCGGAAAGGACCGTGGCGTGCGGCGACACCAATTGCGTCAGGTCGTCCTCCGTGGCACTCCAAGGGAGGTTGCCGACGTAGATCGTCTTGGCCAAGTCTCGTACCCCTTCTGAGGGATCGTGTCGGTGGGCCTCGGGGGGGTCCCTGGGGGAGACATGGCCCACGAAGACCACTCGCAAGACACCTGCCAACCGCACGAGCATAACCAGCCGGGGATTGGGGATGCAACCCCCCGCGCGCGAAAAAGTCCAACGAGCGCGCGGGCGTCCGCGGCGCGGCATGGCGCGCGCACGCGCGCGCGTCTTGACGGCGAGCCGCCCCGCGTCCCAGGGGCCGGCTCGGCTGCCCCCCGCTTGGCCCCTCCAGGTGTCCCGAGCGGCCACCGGGGTAGCTGCGGAGGGTCACCTGGGACCCTTTTCCCCCCGCGACGGCACGCACGTGGCATGCCCGGGAGTGGAAGACGATGCCCCGGGACCCTTGACGCACCCATCGCGGCGGCGTAGAATCGCCCCTGTGCTTCATTGCTTTAGCGTGCTAAAGGATCCCGGTCCGTGGGCGCGCCGAGGGAGGGACGGTGGTGGAGGGTGGCGGGGCGCTGGACGCCGTGCTGCGCACGCTTGCCCGGCGCCGTCGCGTCGAAGACGCCCTGCGTGCCGCGTTACGCGCGGAGGGCTACTGCGAAGTGGCCATCCCCTTGCTGCAGCCCGCCGAGCCCGGGGAGGGATGGGGTGCCTCGTACCGGGTGCTTGACCACGAGGGTGCCCTCCTGGAGCTGCGGCCCGATATGACTCTGCCCGTGGCTCGCCTCTGCGCGGCGGGAGACGTCGGGGGGCCGCGGCCCCGGCGCCTGTGTTATGTCGCGACCCTGTTCCGGCGTGGGGCCGACGGCCCCCGCGAGTTGGTGCAGGCGGGTGCGGAGCGCATCGGGGGTGCCGGCGACCCCGAGGATGCCGACGCGGAGACCGTGGCGCTCTGCGCCCGTTGCCTGGAGGCGGCTGGCCTGCGCCGCTACCTGCTGGCGCTGGGCGACGTGGGGTACGTGCGCGAGACGCTGGAAGGGCAGGCGCGCGCGGCGGAGGCCGAGGAGGCCCTGCGCCGGCGGGACTTGGTGGCCGTGGCCGCGTGCGGCGGGCCCGCCGCCTCCCTCCTCTGGCGTGGGACGGTGGGGGAGGCCTTGGCTGGAGGGTTGCGTGTTTCAGGGCCCGCCGGTCGCCGGCTCCTGCGCGTACTCGACGCGTTGCGCGCGCTCGGCTTAGCGGGGCGGGTGCTGGTCGAGCCCGGCCTGGTGCCGCCCGGCCGCTATTACACGGGTCTCGTCTTCGAGGCCCTGGTGCCGGGGCAGTCGGCCGCGGTCGGCGACGGCGGGCGGTACGACGACCTGCTCGCGCGTTGGGGCCGTCCAGAACCGGCCGTGGGGTTCGCCCTGGATTGCGACCGCCTGCTGGCGGCCGGAGCGGGCGAGGACGCCGCTGGCGCGCGATGAGCGCGGGTCAGGGGCGCGGCGGCGCTTTGTGTACGGGCGTGCGGCGGGCGCCTCCCGCGCTCGGCGCGGTCGCCACACCACGGCCGCGGGCCTGGCTTTCGGGCCGCGGCTCAGAGCGCTTGGCGCGGTGGCCCGCCGCCGAGCCGGGATCGGGAGGGATGCTCCTTGGCGGGTGAGTGCGAGGCGGCCGGCGGCGCGCGCTTCACGCTGGCCTTGCCGCGCGGCCGGCCGTGGCAGTTTCTCCGGCCGGTGCTGTTGCGGGCGGACGTCCCAGGGGTCGCCGACGCGGATCCAGAGGCGCGGCTGTGGTCGCTCGACGGATCCACCCGCCTGATCTTTACGCGCCCGGCGGACGTGGTGACCTACGTGCGCGAAGGGGTCGCCGACGCGGGCGTCACGGGCAAGGATGTGCTGCTGGAGGACGGCGCCGGACTGGTGGAATTGCTGGAACTCCCGGGGGGGCGGTGGCGGATGTCCCTGGCGGCGCCGGTCGGTGCCTCGTGGCCGGAGCTGCTGGCCCGGCGGGGGGACGCGCTGCGCGTGGCGACATCGTACCCCCTGTTGACCGCGCGGCACTTCGCCGCCAGGGGGCTGCGCCCGCACGTCGTCCGCCTGCGCGGCGCGGTGGAGCTGGCGCCGGCCGTGGGCCTCGCCGACTGCGTGGTGGATATGGTCGAAACCGGGCGGACGCTGGCGGCGCACGGCCTGTGTGAGGTCGAGGTCCTGGAGCGCGTGACCTTGCGGTTGGTCGCCAACCCGGCCAGTCACCGCTGGCGGCGGGCCGAGCTCGACGACCTCGTCCTTCGGCTGGTGGCGGCCGTCCCAGCGTAGCTGGCCGAACGGCGCCACGTGCTTGGGCCGGCGTGTTTCTCTTGGAGGCGCGCCCAGAGGACCCGCCCGGTGCGGCCGGTGCTGGCACCCGGCGGCTGAGGGGGAGCGCGCCCAGCGGCGGCGGGTTCGACGACCGGGCCCGCCGGCTGGTGGTGGCCTCGGCGTCACGGCCGAACGCGGAGGGCGATGTGGGCGGGCCGGCACGGCCCTGTCGGGGGTGGGCGGGGTCCGCCGGGCTGCGCCGGGTGGCCGGCACCGGGGATTCCAGTGCGGCGCGACTGGCGGGGGCGTCGTGTGCGGTGGGTGTGGCGGCCGCGAAGGAGACACGGACCCGGGGGCTCCGCCACGGTGCACCGGCCGGTGCAGCCGCGGCGGGCGGCGGGTGGCCCAGGGCGGGCGGTGGCCCGCGCGGGTGGAGGCGGGGAAGGGGGGCGGGGTCGTGCAGGGAGCCGAAGGGCAGCTCGATTTCTGGGAACAGGTCGCCGCGGAGGGTTGGTCCTCGCGCCACGGGCGAGCCGCCGCGAACCCGGCCGTCGCCGCCCGCGTCGCCGAAATCCTGGCGGCGCTCCGCGCGGGTGGCGGCGATGCGCTCTTGCGCCTGGAGGCCGCGCTGCGCCGACGGCCAGATTGCCCCGTGGACGCCGCGCTGACAGAGAGCCCGCTGCCGGTCCAGGCTGTGGAGGTGGCGCGCGCGGATCTTGCCGCGGCGCCCGGCCGCGTGGCGGCGGACCTGGTCGGGGCGCTCCGCGCCGCCCGCCGGCGTTTGCTTGACTTCATGGGCCCGGCGGCCAGCCGTTCATACACCCACGAGGACCCCTGGGGCAACAGAGCCTCCCTGCTGCGTGTGCCGCTCCAACGCGTGGGGGTGTTTGCCCCGGGCGGGCGGGCCCCCTACCCCTCGTCCGTGCTGATGGCTGTGGTTCCAGCCCGCGTCGCCGGCGTACGCGAGGTGTCCGTCTGCACGCCGGCGGGGCCGGATGGCGGAGCCGATCCCGGGGTGCTCGCCGCCGCGGCCGTTGCCGGAGCCGACCGCGTCTTCCTGCTGGGCGCCATACCGGCTGTGGCGGCCATGGCATGGGGCCTCGGTCCCGTCCCGGCGGTCGACAAGCTGGTCGGCCCTGGCGGCCCGTACGTGGTGGAGGCCAAGCGCCAGGTCTTCGGCGAGGTGGGCGTCGACGGCCTGCCGGGGCCGTCGGAGGTCGTCGTGCTGGCTGGGGCCGATGCCGACCCGGCCTTTGTCGCCGCCGACTTGGTGGCGCAAGCCGAGCATGGCCCAGACGGGCTCGCCCTGCTGGTCACTGACGACTCTGCCCTGGCCGCCGCGGTCGGGGCCGCCCTGGCCCATGCGTTGGCCCCGCTGCCGGCGCGGCGCCGGGAGGACGCGCTCGCCACCCTACGCGCCAGCGGGGGCCCTGTGGTCGTCGCCGATCTGCGCCAGGGGCTGGCCCTGGTCGAGCAGCTGGCGCCCGAGCACCTCTCCCTGCAGGGAACGTCGGCCGAGGCCCTGGCCCCCGAGGTGCGGCGTGCGGGCGCGCTCTTCATCGGGCCCTGGTCGCCGGTCGCCGCCGGCGACTACGCCGCGGGCACGGACCACATCCTGCCCACGATGGGGGCAGCGCGGTACGCCTCGGCGCTCCTGCCCGCGGACTTTACCCGGACGCTGCAGGTGTTTAGCGGCTCGCGCGCGGGCGTCTCCGCTTGGGCGCCCGCCGCCCTGGCCTTGGCCGTGGCCGAGGGCTTCCCCGCCCACGCCGCGTCCATCCGCCTGCGGCGCAAGGCGGCCACCCCGGCGCCCGCCGGGCCCTCCGCCGCCCCGCCGTACGTGCCCGCCGTACCGCCGGGCGCAGCGCGCCTCGATCTCAATGAAAACCCCTTTCCCTGGCCTGAGGATCTGTGGGCCGCGGTCCTGGAGCGGCTGCGCGCGGCCGAGCCCACCCGCTACCCGCGGGAGACGGAGCGCCTGCAGGAGGCCCTCGCCGCTTACGCGGGCGTGCCGAGCGGCTGGTGCCTGCCGGCCAACGGCTCGGACGAACTGATCATGGCTGCGGTGGGGGCCTGGGGACGGCGCGCGGCGCGCGCGCTCTTTCCCGTGCCCACCTTCGGCATGTATCGCCGGCTGGCGGCGTCCGTCGGCCTGCCCCCGGTGGCGGTGCCGCTGGGCCCGCCCCCGGATTTCGCTCTGCCCGTCGACGCGCTGCTGGCGGAGGCAGGGCGGGGAGGCGAGACGCTGCTCTTCCTCTGCCGGCCGAACAACCCGACCGGCACCCTCTGGCCGGCGGAGGAGGTCCGCCGGCTGGTAGATGGCGAGGGCATCTGGACGGTGGTGGACGAGGCGTACGTCGAGTTCGCCCGCGAGGGCGGCGGCGGGAGCGCCATCGACCTCGCCTCCTGGCTGGCGGACCGCCCGCGCCTGATCCTGCTGCGCACGCTGAGTAAGGCCTACGCCTTCGCCGGCCTGCGCGTGGGGTACGCGCTGGGCCGGCCGGAAGCCCTGGCGCCGTGGCGCGAGGCCGTCCAGCCCTGGGCCGTGGGTGCCTTCTCCTGCGCGGCGGCGCTGGAGGTACTGGGGCGCGAGGGCTGGATGCGGCAGGCGGTGGCGCGGCTCCTGCGGGAACGGGGGCGCCTGGGCGCGGCCCTGGCGAGGCTGCCCGGCGTCACCCCCTACCCCAGCCAGGCGAACTACGTCTTGTTCGGGGTCGGCGAGGCGACCGGGTGGGACGCCTTCGACCTCTTCGACCGGCTCTACGCGGAGGGCGTCGTCATCCGCCGTTGGCGGGACGAGCCGCGCCTACGCGGCGCCCTGCGCGTCAGCGTCGGGCGGCCGGAGGAGAACGACCGCTTCCTGGAGGTCCTTGGGCGCGCGCTGGGGGAACGGCGCGCGGCCGGGGTCTGACCGCTCGGGAGCGGGGGGCCGGCCGCTCGGTGCCCGGTGCCCGTACCCCCGCGGGCGCTCTGGCGAACGGGACGTTGCGAGGGGCTGCTACCGGGGTCGCCGATGCCAGGGGGCGGCGGGTGCGGCGAACGGCTGGTGCGCCAGTGCCCGAGCCCGTGCCGGCTCTGGCGGGCCGCAGGGCCCGGTGCGATTGCGGGTGAGGCGCGCGCCCAGCCCCGCGTTCCCCCTCCTGCGGCGAGGGCACCCTGTGCTCCCGGCCCCTGGCTGCACCCTTGTCCTACTGCTCTAAGAAGAGGGGGGGCACCATGGCGGAGCGCCCCGCGCGGCGGGCCGAGGTGCACCGGCAGACCCGGGAGACCGACATCGCGCTGGAACTTGACGTTGACGGCCACGGCGTCTGTGAGGCCGACACCGGCGTGGGCTTCTTCGACCACATGCTGGGGGCCTTCGCGCGCACCGCGCTGGTCGACCTGCGCCTGCGCTGCCGCGGCGACCTCGATGTAGAGGCGCACCACAGCGTGGAGGACACGGGCATCGCGCTCGGCCAGGCGCTGCGGGAGGCCTTGGGCGACCGCGCCGGCATCTGCCGTTACGCCTCCGCTCTGCTGCCGATGGACGATGCGTTGGCGCGGGTCGCGCTCGACCTGTCCGGCCGACCCTACCTGGTGTGGGCGGTCGATGTGCTGCCTCAGTCCTTTGGCGCCTTCTCCACGGATCTCGCCGAGGAGTTTTGGCGGGCGTTGACTACCCATGCGGGCTGGACGCTGCACGTCGACCTGCTGCGCGCCCGTAACGCCCACCACGCGCTGGAAGCCGTGTGGAAGGCCGTGGGGCTCAGCCTGCGCGCGGCGGCCGCCCGGGATGCGCGCATCGTGGGCCCGCTCTCGACCAAGGGCGTGCTGGAGTAGGTGGCGCCGGGGGGTACCCCCGGCGGCGGGCGCGGCCGCCGCAGCCGACACCGCGCACCATCCGGGGCCGAAAGGGGCGAACACCTGGCCGGGACAGCGTGGCAGACCGGGGATAGAAGGTCCGTCCACGCGCGCGGCTGGGGAGAGACGTGTCCGCACGGATCGCCGTGGTCGATTACGACGCTGGCAACCTGCACAGCGTGGCCAAGGCCTGTGCCGCCGTGGGCATGGATGCGCGTCTGACCGCGCGCCCGGGGGATCTGGAGGCCGCCGACGCGGTGATCCTCCCCGGGGTGGGCGCCTTTCCCGACTGCATGCGCCGCCTGCGGGACCGCGGCTTGGTCGACCCGCTGCGCCGCTATCTCTCGGACGACCGGCCCTTCCTCGGTATCTGCCTTGGGCTGCAGCTTCTGTTCACGCACGGCGAGGAGGGGGAGGGGGCCGAGGGCCTGGGCTGCTTCCCCGGCCGGGTGCGCCGCATCGCCGCACCCGGCCGCAAGGTGCCGCACATGGGCTGGAATGCCCTCCGGCTGCATCGCGCCGACCCCCTGTTCGAGGGGATCGCGGCGGGCGCGTACGCCTATTTCGTCCACAGCTTCCACGCTGTGCCCGAAGACCCCGCGCTGCTTACCGCGACGGTGGAGTACGGGGAGACGGTGACCGCGGCCGTGGGGCGCGGCGGGGTGCGCGCCGTGCAGTTCCACCCGGAGAAGTCCAGCGGGGTGGGCCTGCGCCTGCTGGCGAACTTTGCGCGGCTCGCCGGCGGCGGGCGCGGGGGGGATCGGCCGTGAGCACGGACGGGCGTGTGGCGCCTGGGTTCACCGTCTACCCCGCCATCGACCTGCGCGCCGGGCGCTGTGTGCGGCTGCGCCAGGGTGACCCCGAGCGCCAGGAGGTCTTTTCCGCGGATCCGGAAGAGGTGGCGCGGGCCTTCGTCGCGGAAGGCGCCCTGGCGCTGCACGTGGTCGACCTGGACGGCGCCTTCTCGGGGCGTCCGGCGCAACTGCCGCTGGTGGCGCGGGTCGTCCGCGCCGCGGGCGTGCCCGTGCAACTCGGCGGGGGGCTGCGTAGCGCGGAGGACGTCGAGGCGGCGCTGGCCGCTGGCGTGTGGCGGGTGGTCTTGGGCACGCGAGCCCTGGACCCCGTCTTCTTCGCCGGCCTGCTGCGACGTTTCGGCCCGGAACGGGTCATCGCGGGCCTGGACGTGCGCGGGGACCGGGTCGCGATCGAGGGCTGGCGCGGCGAGGCGGACTTGGGGCTCCGTGAGGCGGCCACTCGCCTGCGTGCCCTCGGTGCTGAGGAAGCCGTCTGCACGCAGGTGCGGCGGGACGGTATGCTCTCCGGGCCTGACCTGGATGCCGTCGATGTCGTGCGCGCCACCGGGCTGCGCGTGGTGGCCTCCGGTGGCGTCGCAGGCGCTGAGGACGTGCGCGCGCTTGCGGCTCTGGCGTCAGGCGGCGTCGCGGGCGTGGTCGTCGGCCGCGCCCTCTATACCGGCGCCCTGCGGCTGCGGGACGCCCTGGACGCGGCGTGCCGCGGGGCCGGTTGAGGGGCGCGCGCCCGCCCGCCATGTGGGGACGGGCGTGCGGGGTGCCGGCTGCAGGGGAGGGACGGGCCCGCGGTGTGGTGCCTGGCGGTCGTACCGGCATCGGGCCGCCGGCGCACCGGCGGTTCCCCCGCACGGGCCCGCACGCCCCGGTCGGCGGTTCGTCCCGAGGCGGGCCCGCCGGCAGCCGGCTGCGCGTCATGGCGCACCTGGGCAGGCGGCACATCGCCCCGCGTCCCGGGGCAGGTCCGCCTGCCGCCCAGCGGGTGATCTGCGCGACAGGCGATTCCGGGCAGGAGCGATCCCTGCGGCGTACGAGGCGCGGGCAGGTCGCCACGCCTGGCGCCCGGGCGGTCCCTCCGGTGCGGGCCCGTGTTCCGCGCCGATGAGCGCCACCTCGGTGCGGATGCGCGTCCGCCCCGCGGGGCCGCCGTCCCCGTGCAGGCGGTGGTCCCCTGTGTTCCTTTGGCCGGCGGCCAGGGAGCGCGCCGGTGTGGCCGCCGCGGCCTGGGGATGGCTGGGCCCGGGTCGCGGTGCCGCCGTGGGTCGCCATGCGGAAGACCCTGCGCGCTGGGAGGGCCGCGGGCGAAAGCGGTCCGCCGTTGTCGGCTAAGCGGTCCCGGCGCTTGCTTCACAGCGGATAGAAGCTGAAAGGGGTGAGAGCCTGCCGCGTGGCCGAGGTGCGTGGCCGACCGAGGTCGGTCCGAACCCCCGCCGACCGCGGGCAGGCGCGGCACAGTGCTGGCACGACGGATCATCCCCTGCCTGGATATCGACGCGGGCCGGGTCGTGAAGAGCGTGCGCTTTGTGGATACGGCGGACATCGGTGATCCGGTCGCCCTCTGCCGCAGGTACGACGCCGAGGGCGCTGACGAGCTCGTCCTCTACGACATTTCCGCGTCCGCGCAGGGGAGGGCGACGACGGTGGAGGTGGTGGCGGCTACGGCCGCGCACGCCTTCATCCCCTTGACGGTGGGAGGCGGCGTGGACTCGGTGGACCAGATGCGTACGCTGTTGCGGGCAGGCGCGGACAAGGTATCGGTCAACACCGCTGCCGTGGCCGACCCGGGGTTGATCGCCCGCGGAGCCGACCGGTTCGGCAGCCAGTGCATCGTGTTGTCCATCGACGCGCGGCGGCTGCCCGGCGAAGCGCGCTGGGAGGTCGTGACCCACGGCGGGCGCCGGCCAACCGGGCTCGACGCGCTGGAATGGGCCGTACGCGGCGAGCGCTTGGGGGCTGGAGAACTGGTGCTGAACGCCATCCACGCCGACGGCGTGCGCACGGGGTACGACGTCGACCTCTGCCGCGCGGTCTCGGCGCGGGTGGGGATCCCCGTGGTGGCCTCCGGGGGGGCCGGCGACATGGCGCATTTTGCCGAGGTGCTGGCCGCGGGCGCGGCCGACGCGGCGCTGGCCGCGTCCGTCTTCCACCGTGGCGAGATCCGCATCCCGCGGCTCAAGGCCTACCTGGCGGCGCGGGGCGTCCCGGTGCGCCCCGCGTCCGGGGGCGCGGGGAGGGAAGCGGGTGAGTGATGCCGCCGTGCGTCCGGAGTCGTTCTGGGACGACCTGCACTACGGACCGGACGGGCTCCTGCCGGTGGTGGTGCAGTCGGTCCGCGAGGGCAGCGTGCTCATGTTGGCCTGGGCGAATCGCGAGGCCGTCCGCCTGACCGCCCGGGAGCGGCGCGCCTGGTTCTGGTCGCGCAGCAGGCGCCAACTGTGGCGTAAGGGCGACACCTCCGGCCACTCCATGGACGTGGCCCGGGTGGCCTGGGACTGCGACGCCGACGCTGTGCTCTATCTCGTCGAACCCCACGGTCCCGCCTGCCACACCGGCCATGCGACCTGCTTCTACCGCGGCGAGGCCGCATGCAGGGCGAGCGCGGGGGTGTGGGCCGCGGAGGCGGCGGGCGGTGGTGCGCCGCCGACGGGCGCCGCGGCCTTCGGCGCCACACTCTCCCGTCTGGCCACGCTGATCGCGCAGCGCCACCGCGAGATGCCCGAGGGGAGCTACGTAGCCGCCCTGCTCGCCGCGGGACGCCGCCGGGCTCTGCAAAAGATGGGCGAGGAGGCCATCGAGGCGGTGATCGCCTCTGTGGCCGGCGCTGATCCCGGGGAGGCGGTCGGCGAGTTCGCCGACCTCTGCTTCCATCTGCTCGTGGCCCTAGAGGCGACGGGGATTGCCCCGGAGCACGTCGCGGCGGAGCTGGAGCGGCGTCATGCCCTCCGCCCGGAGCGCTGAGAAGCGGCCGGCGGGGCCGCTGCCGGCCCGGCATGCGCCTCTGCCACACCCGCGCCGCTGCTCCAAACGACGTCGTCGGAGTCGGATCGGGGCGGCGCTCGGTGCGGGCAGCGCACTGCCGTACCCCATCTGGGCAGTGCGCCGCGGGGGACGCGAACCGCGCCCTCCCCTGCGCCCCGGCCCGGCGTGGCGTCCAAGTCTCAGGGGCCGGTTCCCGCTGCTTGCTACCGCCACACCCCTGCTTCCGGCGAGGCATCCCTGGCGGCGTGGGAGTGGACTCCACCCGACACCCGGGCATGTCCCGGTCGCCGGCGGCATATCCTAGGGCGGTGCCGTGAGTCGGAGCGAAAGCCTTGGGCTAATGCAGGACCCCGGCGGCCGCGGGACTTTCGCCGCGGCCGCCTAGCCACGGTGCCCACGGCGCGCCGAGCCGGCTGCGCCGTGGGGGGGCGCATAGAGGGGGCCGCGGGGTGGAGACGGTCGCCATCGGCGTGCGCGAGCCCGACGCACTGTGCGCCGCCTTGGCGGACGCCGTGCGGCCCTTGGAGCGCGTCGGAGCCCGGGTGCGGATGGAAGAGCGCCGCCTGGGCGGGGTGCGCTTCGTCCGTTGCCGGCTGGAGGCGGAAGGGGGGCCGGCGGGTGCGAGCGTCGCGTTCCGGCGGGCCCTGGCCGGGGCGCTGGCCGCCTGGATCGTGGAGCGCGACGAGCGCCGGCTGCTGCGCCGCCTCATCGCGATCCGCTACGCCTACCTCACCGAGGTGGAGCGCGAAGGCGTCCTCTCCCTCGCGGAGCGGGCACTCGCCGCCGGTTCCGAGGCACCGGGCGCGGGTGCCCCGCCCGCTCCTGATGGCCCGCCGTCGTCATCGAGCGCCCGGGAGCGGCAGGAGCGCGTCCGGGTCGAGCTGCTGGAGTACCTGCTGCGGCATGACACCCTCGTGCTGGATGGATTCGTTCGTTTCCGGCTGAAGGATTATGTGGAGGAATTGGCCATCGCCGTGGACCGGGCGGTTGACGAGTTTCTGCTGGAGCGGGAGTATCGCGAGTTTATCGGACTCCTGCGCTACTTTGTGAACAGCCGCGCGGACCGGCCGCCGCTGGCCGAATGCTTTGTCGCGGCCGACGGAACCTTCACCCTGGAGGACGAGGCCGGTGGCGCGCTCTGCGCCCGCGGCCTCGACGGCAAGGAAGCTGGCGCCGGGCCTGCCGGGGTGGCGCCCGAGGATCTGTTGGTCAGCGCGCTCATCACCGTCGCGCCCTGGCGGGTCCGGCTGCACCTGCCTGCCGGGTATGGCCCCGGTTTCTCGCCCGAGGCGATGGGCTCGCTGCGTGAGGTATTCGCGGGCGCGGTGGAGGTTTGCCTCGGCTGCCGGCGTTGCCCGCGGCGGGGGGGGCAGGGCGGGGACCGCCCTCCCGGGCCGCCCCCGCCGGAACGCGCCGCGTGGGCCAAAGGCGTCAGTAGGTGATCCCCAGGAGCTGCCCGCCGGGGGCCTGCCAGATGTCGACCACCTGGCCAACGGGTAGCTGGGAGAACGGGACGTACGTGGTGCCGTTGAACGCGACGGCGCCCTGGGAGACTGAGACGTAGAAGGCCGTGCTCGTGGCCTGTCCCTGCGGGTCGATCTCCTGGATCACGGCGCTGCTCGCCGAACTGCTCAGCACCTTCAGGGTGTATCCGCTACCGGGGGCCGTGAAGGCCGTCAATGGCACCACCGAGGTGACCGTGGTCGTTCCCGGCTGCAGGGTGATCTCCGCCAGGTAACCCGTGGCCGGAGGCTGGCTCGGTTGGGCCACGCCGGTGGCGAGGGTGTACGTGACCTGCTGACCCGCGTCGTTGGCCTGAATCTGATTGAAGGTGCCGGTGGTGGTCTGCGTGGTCAGCAACTGCTCGACCAGCACCACCGTCTCGGTCGGCGACGCCGCCTCAGCCAGGCGGGCCTGCCCCTGCGCGTCAAGGATCAGCGTGGCCGGCTCCCCGACCGCCAGGTTCGCGCCGTTGGCGTCGAACTCCGGATCCTCCGTCACGGTGACCGTGGTGCCGCCGCTCTCGGTGAGGCTGATCTGCGTGCTGGTCCCGCCGGCGGAGGACTGCACGGCCAATGCGGAGATCGTGCCGCTGGCGGTCTGGCGCGTCGCCGCGATCAGCGCCGCGTTGGTGTCCCCCTGGTTCCCGTTGCCCACGATCTCCACGTTGACGATGTCGTTCTGCTGCAGCGCGGCGAGATCGGAGCCGGCCCCGTTGAGCGTCACCTGTGTCCAGGGCTGGATGGCGACGGTCTCCGAGCTGCTGTCCTGGCTGCCGGTGGCGACCGTCAGCGTGTTGCTCGTGGTGTTGATGGACGTGACCACGCCGTTCACGATGGTCGGCGCGGTGGCGTAAACCGCGGTGGCTTGGCCGGAACTGTTGAGCACGAAGTTGACGCTATCCCCGTCGGCCAGGCTGGCGGTGCCGGGCACCTCACTCAGCGGATCGAGGCTGGCGCCTGAGCTGGGGGCATTGACATAGTAGGTAGTCCCGCTGCTGGACGACTGCGTGGAGAGTACGGGTACCGTCGCGCCGCTGCTGAGCAGCAGGCTTTGCTGCGTGCCGTTCTGCACGAGCCAGTCATTGACGCGCGTGAGGCCCGAGGGGGTTGGTACGGTGGAGTTGGCCAGGGTGCCGCTCTGCTGCTTGACCCCCTGCTGCACCTCGATGAAGTCCACCTGTCCCTGGGTGTTCTCCGCCACGAGGGCCTGCGCCCCGAGCAGCGTGGTGACGTTGGAGCCGCCGACGAGGTAGTAGGAGTTGGCCAGGGGCGCGTCGTTGACAATGACCTGGTGCTGGGCATTCATCAGCGTGACGTTGGTGGATGTCACCGCGCTGATCGTCCCCGACCAGGCCGACTGCTGGATCCCGTCCCCGCCCATGTACAGGGGCGGCCCCGTCGGCGTACCCGAGGTGTAGCCGCTCTGCAGTGTGGGGGCCGCCAAGGCCGCGTTGTAGGCCATCTGTGCCACGTCGCCGCGGCTGGCCGGCAGGTTGGTGACGAAGTTAACGCCCTGCGTGAGGCCGAGGTTGTATGCCGCCACCGTGTAATTGCTCGGCCAGACCCCGGTGACGGTCGCCGCGTCGCCGATGGCGCGGATCAGGATGGCCGCGGCCTCGACGTCGGTGATGTTGGCGTTCGGCTGGAAGGTGCCGTTAGGATACCCCTGGACCAGGCCGTTGCCCTGCGCGTAGTTGACGTAGCCCCATGCCCAGGTGGGGATCTGTTTCGCGTCCTTGAACGTGGGGGTGATGTTGGAGAGGGCCTGGGCCGCGTCCTGCGCCCGAGGGCCGAGCAGCGCGACCACCGCCTTGGTGAACTCGGCGCGGGTGATCAGTTGGGTGGGCTTGAACGTCCCGCCGGGATAGCCGTTGAGGACCCCCTCCGTCGTCAGGAACGTGATGGCCGTGGCGGCCGGATTGCCCGCGATGTCTGAATACGCCGGCCCCGCCACACTCGCGGCGAGGGCGGGCGCCGCCGCCGACAGCGAGCCCGCGAGCGCCAAGCCCAGGAACCACGCGCACAGCCGCGCGCCCCGGGCCCTGCCGGCGCCCACCGGAGCCTTGCCCAATGCGTCTACCTCCTCAGTGTCCAGCCTCGGGTCAAAAGGCCCGGGACTCTTCCCCGCCACCCCGCGCGAGCCCTTCTCGCGACGTCATTCGCGGGGATCCGGGGCAAGGCGGGGGTCGCATCGAGGGGGCGGCGCGCACGGGCTGGGGAGGGCGGTGTGGCGAGGGCGAGCCCGGGCGTCGGAGCGGGCATGACGGCCCCGGTCGGGCCCCGGCGCCGCGCCGGAGGGGGGCAGCGCCCGCCGTGCAGGGCCCTGGGCGGCCACGGGAGCCCCTCTGCGGGGGCGGGCCGGCGCCGACCGCTCGCTCCCGCAGACGCAACGATGCCCCCCCCGAGCCCGCCCAGGACCCCGTCGTTCTCGGCACACTTCCTCAGTGAGACGGCTCATCCGGTAGCTGGAAAGATCGGGGGGCGGACGGGCAACCCCGGGGCGAGGGCGTGGGGCGCCGCGGCGGGCACCGCCTCGCGGAAACGCCCGTGGTCCAAGGCGACGCACACACCCCGCGGCGCACGTCCGCGCGGATGGCGGCGATCTGCAGTCACCGTTCAGGTCCTGGCCCCCTACCGCCACGACGCCCCTCAGCGCGCGCTGCCAGGGTCGCGTCGTTCTGGGCGAGTCGCTTGCGCCACAGGCCGAATGCGCGGCGTACGGCCGCCAGTGGCCCCCGTGACCCCACGGGCGGCGCGGCCGCATCCAGGCGCCGAACCCGTGCGCAGCAAGCGGTGGCAGGCGCGAGCGGACCGGCGTACC
>JAJZZC010000091.1 GCA_021797775.1 Bacillota bacterium | reverse complement strand
GGGTGCTGGCAGCTCCCCAGCAGGCGGTCTACGTGCATGGCGGGCTCTCGCTGCAGGAACTGGTCGTCCCGGTGCTGACCCTGCGGCTCGCGCGCCGGGGGCCGGCCGCGGGCCCGGGGCTGTTCGGCGCCGCCGTCGCGACGGCGGCGCCGGCGGCGGGCGCTGGGGCGGGCGCCACACTTCGCGTGGAACAGGCCGCAGGCGATGCCGGTTCCCCCGCGGGTGCGCCGGTGCTGGAGTGGGGGGCCCGGCCCGTGACCAGCCGCATCGTCCGGGTGCGGGTCGCCTGGCCGTCCGGCGGCGCCACCGCGGCCTGCCGCGTGGAGTGGGTGCAGGGCGGGAGCGTGACCGCCCGGGCGCCCCTGCGCATGGGGGAGCGCGGGCAGGGCGAGGCGTTGCTGCAACTGCCTTACGGGCTCGAAGGTCAAGGGCGGGCGGTGCTGCGGCTCGTCGATCCGGCCAGCGGCCTGACGTTGGCCCATGCCGACGACGTGGCCTACGACTTCGTCGTGTGAGGCCGCGGTTTACCCCGCGGCGGTGCCCTCCCGCCGGGTGCCACGCGCCCGCCCCGCGCGCCTCCCCGCCATCGGGGAATCTGCAGCGGCAGGCGCGATGGGCCTCTCGGTGCCGCCATACAAGCGACCTCGGGGCGCGCACGGTACGGTTGCCGTCGGCCGCCCGCCGGTCCGGTGGGGGCGCCTGCCGACACGCCCCGAGGTCGCGTGGCAGAGGCGGATGCGCCGGGCGGGCGGTAGGCGTGGGGCGTGCCGACGGGGCGGGCTGCACGTCCGCACGCGAGCGAGAAGCGGGCGGCGGCGCCACCCGGGACGATGCGGGGCCACCGCCGTACGCTACCCACTTCCGATCGGCAGGATGCGCAGGCGGATACGGGTGTCAGCCAAGACGACGATTGCCCCACGAGCGAGGGACTCTGCCAGTGCGCGAGTGTATCCGTGCACCCGCATCCCTCCCCGCCGGTCCAGCCGATGCGCCCACCTGCGGCGGGGAGGGAGAGACCGCACCACGCCACCACGGGGCACGGTTCGACGCGTTGGCCAGCAGGCGCCATGCTGAGCGCGCGGTGGGGGGCGACCCCGATCGGCGGCACGCTGCACCGTGGGCGCGCCCGCCAAGCGGTCGGGGGCTCCGACGGGGAGCAGGGAGATGACACGTCGCGGCGCAAGATGGGGTGAGCGCTGCGTCGTTCATGCTGTCTCGACGGTGCAGGGCTTGGCGGCGGACTGCACACGCCGCGGCGCGGCTCGAACCGGACGCGCCGCGGCCCCAGGCGTGCTCGGCCAAAGGGCTGGCGTACTCCAGGGGCATGAGAACCTTGCGCCCTCGGCGCCGCCCCCGTCCGGGTCGGCCCCATGCCTGGGCTCGCGCGTGGGGCATCTGCGGGTCCGGGTCGAGGGACGGGAAGTCCCGCACCCAGAGCCATGCGGCAGGCAGGATGGCGCCGATGGCTGACGGCCGCGGTACGGGGGCACCCAGAGGCATGCGGCAGGCAGCCGCTTGCGGGGGGTGCTGGGGGCGTGCTGCACCAGGAGGGCCGCGAGGGCGCGCGGCCCTCCTGGTGCGTCAGGCGGCGGTGCGAGCGGGGCACGCGGCGGGGATGCCGGCCAAGGGCGGAGACCCCGATCTCTATCGGTGGGCGGCCCCCCGCGCGACAGGACACCCCGCTGCGCGATCATCGGAAGCCCCGCGGCTGTCGCCGTGGGGAGGCGGTCAAGAGGAGAGGAACGATGTGTCGGACCTCGACCGCAAGCTGGCTACGGTGTTCGCCGGCAAGGTCGTGCCCAAGGACCTCGTCCGCCGGGTCAAGCACGGGGCGAACGTGCCGGTGTACGTGCTGGAGTATCTCCTCGGCAAGTACTGCGCCTCGGACGATCCGGAGACCCGCGACATGGGCCTGCTGGTCGTGCAGTCCACCCTGACGGAGAAGTATGTGCGGCCGGACGAGGCGCAGAAGGCGCAGTCGCGTGTGCGCGAGGAGAAGACCCACGGGTTCATCGACAAGGTCCGGGTGCGGCTCTCGGCGGAAGAAGACATCTACTGGGCGGAGCTCGCCAACTTCGGGGACCGCTTCGTCCACATCCCCGATGCCATCGTGCGCGCCTACGACCGGCTGCTGGAAGGCGGCATCTGGGCGGAGGTCGAACTGGCGTATCGTTTCGACGAGAGCGAGACGCGCCGGCGCAGCCCCTTCCACATCACGGAGTTGAGGCCGATCCAGCTGGCGTCGTTCCGTCTGGAAGATTACGCCGCCGGCCGCCGTCAGTTCACGCGCGACGAATGGATCGCGGTGCTGCTGCGGTCCGTGGGGCTGGAGCCCGCCGCGTTCGACCCGCGGCAGCAGCTGCTGGTGCTGTGCCGGCTGCTCCCCTTGGTGGAGCGCAACTACAACCTCGTCGAACTCGGCCCACGCAGCACGGGCAAGTCCTTCGTGTACCGCGAGGTGTCCCCCTACAGCATCCTGGTCTCGGGCGGGCGCACCACCGTGGCCAACCTCTTTTACAACCTGGCGACGAACCGCGTGGGCCTCGTCGGACTTTGGGACGCCGTGGCCTTTGACGAGGTGGCCGGCCTGGAGTTTGGGGACCGGACGGCGGTGCAGATCCTCAAGGACTACATGGAGGCTGGCTCCTTCAGCCGTGGGCGGGAGGAGATCGCGGCCGAGGGGTCACTGGCCTTCATCGGCAACCTCAACCAGCCGGTGGACGTGGTGCTGCGCAATTCGCACTTGTTCGCTCCGCTGCCCGAGGCCATGCAGGACATGGCGCTCATTGACCGCTTCCACTTCTACCTGCCGGGGTGGGAGGTCCCGAAGTACCAGAGCGCCTCCTTCACCGACCACTACGGCTTCGTGACGGACTACCTGGCGGAGGCCCTGCGCACGCTGCGCAAGCAGGGCCATGCCGACGCGCTGGATGTCCCGTTCGCTCTGGGGGCCCACCTCAACGCCCGCGACGCCAAGGCGGTGCGCAAGACGGTGTCCGGGCTGCTGAAGCTGCTGCACCCGCACGGGGAGTGGACCAAGGAGGAGCTGCGGCAGGTTCTGGAGCTGGCCCGGGAGGGAAGGCGCCGGGTGAAGGAGCAGTTGAAGCGGCTGGGCGCGTTTGAGTACCACCAGACCAGCTTCTCGTACGTGGACCGCGAAGCGGAACAGGAGCGGTTCGTCGGTGTCCCCGAGGAGGGCGGGCGGAACCTGATCTCCGGCGAGCCGCTGGCGCCGGGCACGGCGTACGCCGCGAGCGTGGACAGCGAGGGCGTGGTCGCGCTCTACCGGGTCGAGGTGGCGGTGGCGGCCGGCAGCGGGCGACTGCGCACGGCGGGAGGGCTGGACCACGCGCTGGGGGAGTCGCTCCGCCGCGCGGAGGCCTTCCTGCGGACGCATCGCGTGGCCCTGGGGGTCGCCAAGGAGGCCGAGGCCTCCGACGTGACCGTCCAGTGCATCGACCTCTTGGGCGGGCGGTCTGGCGGGGAGATCGGCGTGGCGTTTTTCGTCGCCATCGTCTCGGCGCTGCGCCGCCAAGCCGTGCAGCCGGCCTTGCTCATGCTGGGCGACATGACCGTGCAGGGCACGCCCCGCGGCGTGCCCTCCCTGGTGGAACCCCTGCAGATCGCCATGGACAACGGGGCGCGGCGCGCCCTCATCCCGCTGGAGAACAAGCGCCAGTTCTTTGAGGTGTCCGGTGATGTGCTGGAGAGGGTCGATCCGGTGTTCTACTCCGATTGCCTGACCGCGGCGATGAAGGCGATGGGAGGCGGGTGACGGACCCCGTCGCGACCGGCGAGGGCTCTGTCGGCACCTGGCGGGCTGGCGCAACGGGAGGGGGCTGCGACGCGGTCCGGCGTCCGGCGCCGGCGCACATGGCAGCGCAGCAAGTCGGTGTGGCCGTGTGCCGCTGGGCGAGGCGGCGTGGGCGGAGCACAGCGAGCCGCGAGGTCGTCTTGGCCGGGGGGCGTGCGCCAGGGCGCATGCGCCTTGGCGACGGCCCGGAGGCCTGTTGCGCCAATGCACAGGGGCCGCGCGGTTGCTCGGTGGGCTGGAGGTCCCGGTGGCCTCACGCGCCTTTGCCCGACTGCCTGGCGCGCGTCAAGTAGTCGGCCTGACGCGCATGGTGGTGCCGCTGGTGGCCCATCATGATGCGCAAAGGCCAGCCGCCCTCGCCGCGATGCGCAGCGACTTCAACGGCACTTGGTCGGGTGTTTCCTACTACTGTCCTTAGCACTGGTAGCGACTGGGAACAGAAGCGGGTATGAAGGAATGGTCACGCCTCTGGCAGGAGGCGTTTTGTCGTTATGAACAGCTATGCACGGGGCCTCGACGGCAGCGGCTCATCCTAGGATCAGGAAGTGCTCAGGGTAGTACTACTGGGAGAGCAAAAGGCTCAATCCACTCACACCTGACGAGTTGGAGCGCTTTGAAGGAGGGCGGAGGCGCCCGAGCGCGGGGGGCGAGTACAACCCCGCAGACAACCTGGAGCGGATCGGGCCGTCGTGACCCAGACCACGACCGACCTCATCCTCACCGATGCCGTCGTGCCCGCCGATCCCGTGGACGGCGACGCCCCTGTCCACGCCGTGGAGGTGCTCCAGCCGACCTGCGGCGGTCCCGTTTAGTAGCGGAACGCCGACGGGGGGCACGGCGAGAGCCCGTGGCCGACCGGGGCGGCTTGGCGGACGGGATAGGGGGTGCCGCCATCCCGGCGCCCGTGACCAAAGGGTCACTCGGCCGACCTGCTGTGCACCGGCTTGACGCCGCCCCGTCGCCCGAGCCCGTACCCGACTCGGAAGACGTCGGGAACGTTGATCCCGCCGTCCTCCATGGACAGAAAGATTCCAAGATCTTCTAGGTCGCGCCGGACGCCACGCTCTCCCTCCGGCAGGTGCGGCGGGATATCTACCGGGGTCTCGGCGCTACGTGGCGTCCGGTCCAGATCCTGCAGAGAGCCGGCCTGCCGCCAACGGCTCACCACGTCCTGGAAACGGCAAGGGACGACCAACCCGGCCAGTGGCTGCATCACCCTCTCCACCCAGGGGTTGTCCTCCAGGAGTTCTGCCACCCTGACCCGAGAAGCGGCCTGCACGCCCCGCTTGATGCTCTCGTAGTGCAGGGCGTAGGCATGCGAGGCGTGGCGCGTCTGGGAGTCGTCCGCCGCCGCTCGCAGGGCCACCAGAAAGGAGCGCGGGCTGGTCCGCCCGTACGCGTCCGCGAGGTGGCCGTGGATCCAGGTATAGGGGAAGCCTCGGCGGTGATCGGTCCCCATCCACTCACCTGCCAGTGCATGGAACAGCCGGCGCTGCACCCCCTCGCCCTGCGTGTCCGGATCGGGGCTCCAGACCGATTCCCTCCCGAGATTGACCAAGGACCAGCGAAGCCCGAATTCACGCTCCGTCATCTGCCGGAAGCGTTCCGATCTCGTAGCCTCCCCGTTGGCCATGTACTGCCAGAGCAGGCCGTAGAGATCCTCTCGCGCCCAGTGGAGTTCGACGCGCGTCGCCAGCAACTTCGACGCGTCAGGGAAAGTCCCCACCCGCGCGTTGTCGATCTGGTCAGGGCGCAGAAAGCACTTCACCCGAATCCTTCGGCATCCTCGCACGTCGAGCGCGGTTTGGAGCAGGCCACGGATCAGGTCATCCATCTGCGCCCGGTCTCGTGCGCTGCGGTCGAGGGCGTCGAAGAGTATCAACAGCCAGCGATTCTCCCGTTGGAGGTGCTGGTCGGCAGCGTGCAGCAGGAGGGCGGCCTCCTCGGGGTGCTCCCCCACCCAGCCGCAGCGCTCCGGCCAACGCCCTCCCTCCACGTGGGGCCCCACAGGGAGGACGCGCAAGTTGTGGAGCACCACGGTCCTCCATATCATCCACGCGTCGACGCCGCGCTCGAGCAAGTGGACCAGGGTATCCCGGTCCGGGCTGGCCTCAGAATCGAGCGCCTCGCCAAACCCAGCCACCACCCCTGTCTGGTCGAGGTCGGCGTGTGGGTTACGGGCGTCCGCACCTGCCAGCAGGGTGCGCACCTCCGGTTGCTGCAGGGCAGCCCACCAAAAGCTCTTTCCGGCACCGCGCATGCCGACCACGACGGTTGCGTCCGGACGTAACGCCTTCAGGTGCGACGGCGGAAGATAGACAAAACGGGCAGAGGGGGCGTCTCCGTGGAGGGAGGTACCTTCCGGAAGGGCAGAGAGAAGGTCATCACGCCACGCTTGGGCCTCGTTGGCTTTCATCTCTCCACCCTCAGTAAGCGATCGTAGAAGGGATCGAAGCGTTCCAGGAACGCCCGGTACGACCCCGCAAGCACATCGTCGGCTACCTCGCGGATGGGCCTGCCGGCCGCAAGACCGCGGTTCCACAAGACGGGCCACGGAGCATGTGGCGCCTCTTGGTCTGTGAGGTCAAACGAAAAGACGTCCGGTGGGTCCGATTCGTCATCCACAGCAGGCACCTCGTCGTATAGGGTGTCGCGGTAGACGTTCCAAGCCGCCTCGCGAAACACGGCGATATAGCGATCCGAGTCGGTTTCCGGCACCATGGCGGCAACGGTGGTCAGACGGTTACGGACGCGCTCCGCCATACCGTGGCGCACCCAATGCTCGAACAAGAAGCGAAATGCACGCCAAGTGGCAGGAGAGTCGACCGCAAACGCCAGCACTTGTGCCCCGAGCAGGGTCACCGCGGTGGCGGCCAGGTCGTGCAGGCCGCTGCGCGCGTCGATCAGGACCACGTCTGGACGCACCTGCTCCTCAAGGCACGAGAACATGCGGAGGAGTCGCCGGCTCCATGGCTCGGCCGGGACTGCACCCGGACCCGCCGGGCGGTCGAGGTACACGCGCCCCAATTTCGCCACGTATTCCCTGGCATCGCGCCCGTGTGCCGGTACGACGAGGACCTCGCCCCGCAGGTCCTGCGCCCACCGCGGCTGCCCGGTCAGGCGTGAGAGGACCTCGTCTCCCTGACCGACAGCGTCTTCCACGAACCAATCCACGATACCGAACTCGGGGTAGTCGTCTGGAGCGAGGAGGAGGTCCGACACCCCGGGCGACTCCAGGTCGAGGTCGACGACCAACACCCGCCGACCCTGCGCGCCAAGATGCCTGGCCAATAGGGCGCAGGTGGTGCTGCGCCCGACCCCACCCTTGAGGGAATACAGGGTGATCCTGGTCGGTGCAGCATCTGAGTCGTCGCCGGGAACGCGCGCCGATACGGGAACAGCCGTCCATTCCGCGCCCGTGACAAGGCGGTCTACCCAGTGGACCGGCAACGGCCCTACGTCTTCCACCCGCGCGTGCTCGCACAGCTCCCGCCATGCCTGCAGCGGAAGAGCGAGTATGGCCTGCTCAGGGTCATAGGCACGGGGACCCAACACGGCCGACAGATCCCTCGCGAAACCCTCCAGGGCGGCTTCCACTGCGTCGGCTAGGCCCTCGTCCGCCGCCGGTACCACCAGGCGCACGCGCCCCGGGAGGTCGCGGACGACACAGAGTTCGCGGACTCCTGCGTCCACGAGGACCTTGGCCTGTTGCACGAGAATGCTTGCCGTCTTGGCTTCGGCATCAATGAAGGGTACGCTTCGGTTCACAGCAGCTTCCCGTCCGTTCTGGCCTGTCGCACCAGCTCATGCACGGCGTCTACCCCGGACCGATGTGCGCTTACCCGAGTGTCCGTGAAGTGCGTACTAGGCGCGTATCGTTGCTCAATCTTCCAATCGCCGAACGGGTTGCTGCCCGGCAGCAGCGTAGCGTACGGCGCTTGAGACCGCCCTTCTGCGAGTGAGCAAAACGTGCTCCACAGCACATCGACGTGCTTCTTATATTCTTTCTCCGGCTGACCCTGTGCATCCAGATGCAGCATGCCGAGTCCCTGCATCACCGCCTTGATGCCACACTCCGCACACAGCCCGTACAGGTGGTCGGCGTTGGCCAGACGGCCCGCACCGTACAGGGTTTCTCCGTCCTCCCAGTGTCGGCAGTAAGCGTCCAGGAAATGCGTCATCGTGCCCAACATCCACTCCACCCTGGCCTCCGCGTCCCCGACGAAAGCGGGATTGCCGCTGCCGTTTCTACAAGGAGTTGGACTATCCTGCCAGCCACCGCAACCCGACCTCGTTCCGGCCGAGGGCCTTCGCAGCAACGCCAGACGGACGCCCGCACACGGGTGTCCGCCATCCGCCGGACACACCGTCTGCGCGGGATCCTTCGAGCCTCAAGCGGGCACGCGGAGACCAGCCCTGCCCAACTCCGCCAATCACCCGGAACGGTGCCTGGTGCATGGCGGCCCGGGCGGTCAATGACCACCCGGGCCGGCGGGGTTTCGACCGGCAAGCCAGTGTCTCGGACCGCCTAGGGGCATGACACCGCGGGGTGCTACAGCCATGGGTCGTGGCACCGGCCGAAGGCTCAGCCGGTGGTCCATCACGGGGCCCCACACCGTGCCCGGGCGGCCGACCCGTCCTGGGCGCACGCAGCGGGCGCCGCGCGCAGGCAGGGCCAGCAGCTCGATGCGTCATCCAGCGAACAGGTCGCCGGTCGGCTGGAGGCGCTGTCCAGGCTCCGCATCACCATCGCCGGCGCCACCACCCAATTGGCGCGTCCGCAACGGCGCCGCGTGGTGCTCGACCAAGGGGATACGGTGGTGCTGGAGTGAACAAGCCAGAGCCGTTCCCTTCGGCCACGGGCCCGTTGGACCAAGCGGGCCGCGATCGTTTTCGGCACGTCGCGGAACGGCTTCGCCCCCGCCTGGAGGAGGATGCGGCCACCGAACTCGACCGCCGCTTCGGCATCAGCGCGCGCGAGGTGGTACCGGCGGAACAGGTGGCAACGCTCCAGGAGCAGCCCGCGGCGCTGGCCCAGCGCCGGCGGATCGACACCCTCCTGGCGCACTACGGCACGATGCACCGCATCTCCGCCGAGGAGGCGGTGCGCCGCCTGGTCCGCGAGACTGCGTTTACCGAGTTCAACCGCCTGGCGGCGGTGCGCACGCTGGAGGCCGCCGGCCTGCTGCGGCCGGCCCTTGCCCGGGGGCGAGCAGAACGAGGGGTTCCTGCTCTTCCGCCGGGCCTTTCCCACCCTGTGCCGGGCCCAGGAGGACGGGGGGTACCGGCATTTCCTCGACTTCGTGTACGACGAGGCGCACGCCGTGGTGCAAAGCGGGCTCTTCGACCGCGGCGGGGTGCACTCCCTGGTACGCCCGGGGACGGCCGTGCTGTGGGCCTGCGTCGCGGAACTGACGAACCCCGATCTGGACGCGGTCTGGCCGGCCGAGGAGACCATGGGGTGGCTGTACCAGTACTTCACGCCGGAGGACCGGCGGGAAGAGGCACGGGACAGTCGTGCTGGCGGAAGCCAAGCGCCTCGACGATGCCCACCAGGGGAAGGCCCTGCACGGTCCCCGCGCCGTCCGCAGCCTGGGAGGGCTCAGGCCCCATGGGATCCACCCCTGCAGCAGGTCCAGCGGCCACCGCTGCACGGTGGGCCCTGGCGGCACCCCCACCAGGCGCGCTAGTAGCAGCGCCCAAGCACCCTTCAGCGCCCCGTTGGCGGGCTCCTCAAGGCGCATCCACGACCCAGGCGCGCTCCGTAACCGCCAACACGTCCCAGCCGAACCGTTGGTACAGGTGCCCAGCCCTCTGGCCCTCCGCGTCCTCGCTCACTGCGAGCAGGACACGGTCACAGCCCGCGAGGTGCATCCAGTCGACCGCGCGCCGGAGCAGCCACGTACCGATCCCGCGATTACGCCATGCCTCGTTCACCTCGAAATCGGCGATCTGGGCCCATCCGGCCAGGGCTGGCACTTCACCTCCGTTCGTCAGGTCTGTGCGGACGGCGCAGCACCCGATTTCCTTACCTTCAGCGACCGCGCGCAGGTCAGTACCTCGCCACCACCTCCCGACGGCGCGGCTCAGGCTCAGCCCCTCAGCGGGCACGGCCGTCCGCGGGTCGGATGCCCGTTCTGGGGACGTTACGCGCTCGGCTCGGAGCCACCCGCCCCACAGCGCCTCCCGCAGATGTTCGCCAGGTTCGGGCCGGAACCCAGCGGCACGGAGGGCACCAGCCACGTGCGGCCAGACGTCAGGCACTCCGACGAAGCCGGGAGCGGGTAGCGCCATCGTCGCGCACTGTGAAGTCGAACCCCACTCGCGCATACACTGGCGCGCCGCAGCCAGCAGGGCAACTGCCGCCTCGTGGCACCCCGGCCAGCACAACGCCCACCGGATCCTGGCGCTATTCCGCAGCGTGTCACCGACCTCCGGCCCCCCGCCGAAGCGCTGCAGATGGGCCGCAGCGGCCACGGAGTCGCCTTCAAGGGCACACAGGGTCCGACGCTCGACGATCCAGGGGTCTTCGGTCCGCTCTTCGGGGTCGCGCCACAAGTGGCGCTTGATGTAGGTGGCGGGTAGCGCTCACCCGGGAACCACCGCCGCCACGTGCCGGTTGACCAAGCTCTGCAGGTCGTGCATGTGCCGTGAAACATCGAAAGCCTCGATTCGCACTTGACCATCCCCCTCGGACTCAGTGGAACGGTCACGCAGAATCCCCGTAGCGTCGGCCAGCCGGTGCATAACACGGCGCGAAAGATCGAACGCCAGGGGGGTTCCCGAGCCTAGCGGACGGCCTCTGTGGCTGTGACCCCTGTGACCCGGGCCAGGGCCAGCACGGTTACGCGGCAACTTGTATGGCGTGGACATCGATTGGCGTGCTTGCCAGATCGCTGGAGTTGCCTTGGCGCTCAAGGCCCGCAAGATACAACCGGAGGGGGACCTCCCCACTCCGCACGTGGTGTGGGCGCAGCCGTTCCCAGCAGAGGCCGACCAGCGTAACGCCGTGCTGGCGGGCCTGAGTGACACTGAGAAACGCATCGCCACCCGCCTGTGGAGCGCATTCGAACAGGCGGCAGAAGCAGGGAGTCTATTGCGGGCCGATGAGGATTTGGACAGGGCTATTCAGGTTGAACAAAGGGAGTGGCAGCGGACGTCCGGGCCGGTGGCAACGCGGCTCGCGCTTCCCGGAATGGCGCATGCCGTTTCGTTCGGTGACGTGCAGAACCGCGCTTATTGGGCAGGCGTACCCCAGCTGCACCGCCCGCTGGCTCACCCCGATCTCGCGCAACCGGTCGAGGTAGTCCGCGCCCTCGGGCGAGACGAAGAGGCGATCGCCCACGGAGAGTTGCGCGATCCTCTCCCTCACGCGCACGAGGTGCTCAATCCGCTCCTGCAGATGGCGGTCGATCTCGGCGACCGCCGCCCCGAAGCTGTCGCGGTCGGCGGTCAGCGACCCGGCCGCCATGTTCCGGACCTGGGTCCTCGCCACCCTGCTCGGCGTCACCAGCCCGAAGCGCTGGGCCGATCTGCTTGCCACCGACAGTCTCCTGGCGGTGCTCAGCGGCTTCGACCCCGACGACGCCCCCGGCGCTTCCACGCTGCGTGACTTCATGACCCGACTCACGCGCCAGATGCGCCGCCGATCCCGCTGCCATCGGCCGTACAGGGCCCGGGGCAAGGGCACCCACCTTCGATTGCTGCGGCGGCAGGTGCGGCGACCCGCTGTATGGGGGGGCTCCCCTGCGTGCGGAGTAGCCAGGGCCTGCAGAGCCTGCCCGAGCGCCACGGAGAACTCCACGCCTCTTGACGAACTGCCGCATGCCGAACGGAACGTCCGGCGGTGTGGGAGGAAGGGGGCGAAACGCGGGGCGAAAGGCTCCCTCCTGCCCGGTTCGGACGCAGCGACCCGATGCGCGGCTCCTTCAGGCTGCGTTGCAGGCCGTCCCTGGCCCTCCGTCCGCGTGTGAGACGGCTTTCCCCCCGTCGCCATCCTGGTGTCGCAATCGCCCTGCAGGATTCGGCAAGCCTTTGGTCGAAAGACCAACCCCCATATCCGGCCGGAACGGGCTGGGGCGGATGGAAGCCGCCCTCCGGATACCCTGCCGGCCGCCCGCGCAGGGATGCCATGCCATCGGGAGCCCGGTGCCCGTTCAGGGTGTGCGTGCCGCCGCGGCCGCTGCCTCGATCAGGGCGTTGCAGCCGTTCCCGCAGGCGATAGGCCGCGATTGGTCGACAGGGAGCCGGGATGACCGTTGACGGGCGCACCGGTGGCGAAGCCTCGCCGCCCCCCGGGAAGGCGCCCGAGTCCATCCAGTGAAGGGGTTCCGCGCCCCGTTTCCGGAGTCCGGGCCCGTGGGGGTGTGGCCCGTGCAGCGGGCTGTCGCCGACCGCGGGGCCGAGGTGTTCGTCGGGCGGCGCGAGGAGTTGCGGCTGCTGCTGGCCGAGTTGCAGGCCGTGCGCACGGGCCAGCCGCGCGTCGTCTGGGTCGAGGGCGAGTCGGGGATGGGCAAGGGCGCCCTCCTGCGGCGGTTCCTGACGGGGCCCGTTGCGCCAGGCATCCGAGTGGTGCGTGCGAGCGGCGAGGAGGGCGAGGGCGGGCTGACGTACGGGCTGCTGGGCCAGATCTGCCCACCGGCGCCGGGGCCGGCGAGCGCTGGTCTGCGCCTGCTTGCCCGGCGCCCCCCGCCAGACACCGACCCCCTGGCGCTTGGCGCCGAGTTGGGCGACTGGCTCCGCGGCCTGCAGTCGGGCGGCAGCCCGGTGGTGTTGGCCGTCGAGGACCTGCAGTGGTGCGACGAGCCATCCGCCCGGGCGTTGCTGTTCGCTCTGCGCCGGCTGCGGACCGAGCGCGTGCTGGCGCTGCTCACGGTCCGTTCCGGGACACCGGTCCCGCACGCGGACGGTTGGCGGCGGCTGACCGACGAGCCGACCTTCTGCCGCCAACTGGTGCTCACGGGTCTGTCGACCCCGGAGGTGCGGGAACTGGCCTGCGCCCTGCAGGGGGAGGCCCCGCCCGCGGGGGCTGCGGAGCGTCTGCGGGAGCACACCGGCGGCAACCCCCTCCATCTCCGGGCGCTTCTGCGCGAACTCCCGCCTGAGGTGCTGCGCCAGCCGGTAGGGCGCCTGCCCGCACCACGTTCCCTGTCCGCGGCGGTGTCGGCTGCGCTGGCTGGCGTATCGTCCGCCGCGCGATCGCTGGCCGAGGCGCTCGCCGTTGCGGGCGGGCCCTGCCGCGTGGGGCTGGCTGCGGTCGTGGCCGGGCTGCCGGACGCGGACAGCGCCCTCGGGCAGCTCCGGGCGATCGACCTCGTCCGGCCCGCCGCAGGCCCGTCGGGGGACGAGATCGCCTTTGCGCATCCCCTCCTGCGGGTGGCGGTCTACCAGGACCTCGCTCCCGGGCGCCGCGCGCGCCTGCACGAACGGATCGCGCAGCTGACGGCATCGCTCACACACCGCGTGGCCGCGGCGGCCGGCATGCCCGACGCGGGCCTGGCCACCGAGTTGGAGATCCTCGCGGCGGCGGAGTCGGCCGCCGGAGACCTGCATGCCGCCGCCGACCACCTGCTCTCGGCGGTGCAGATCAGCGCCGACGGGCCCGACCGAGAGCGGCGGGTGCTGACCGCCGCGGACACCCTGCACGGGGCCGGCGAATTGGCCCGGGCCGATCTGCTGCGGCCGCTGGTCGAGGCCTGCCGGCCAGGTCTGCGGCGCAGTCACATGCTGGGAAGGCTCGACCTCGATCGGGGCTGGCTTGCCTCTGCGGGGCGACTCCTGGAGGAGGCGCTCGCGGCGGTGCCCTCCGGCGCCGACCCCGAGGAGGCTGCCTCCGCCACGGCCTCGCTCGCCATGGTCCGCGTGCAGCAGGGCCGCCTGCCGGAGGCCGTGGCCCTGGCCCGGCGTGCCCTCGCCGCGGAACCGCTCCTGCCCTGGGCACGCCGCCTGGCCCTGCTCGCCCTGCTGACATCCCTCGTGGCCCTGGGACGGCGGGACGATGCCCTTGCGCTGGCCGACGCGGCCGTGGCGGCCGCGGGCGCCGCCGTGGTGCAGGCGGCGAGCGCGCGTGCCCTGCGCGGCACCGTGCTGGCTGCGACCACCGACTTCGCCGCCGCCGCCCCCGACCTGACGGCGGCGGTGGAGACCCTCTGGGCGGCGGACCGGTGGCGCGAGTCGGCCCTGGCCTACGTCTACTTGGCCGAATCGCGTTTGCGGTTGGGCGACTGGGCGGCGGCCGAAGAGCAGGCGGACCTGGCGGTCTCGCTGGCCGAGGACGCCGGCTACGAGTGGCACCGGGCCGCGGCCAACGGTGTGGCGGCGCTGATTCTGGCGTGCCGGGGGAGGTTCGTCCAGGCGGAGAACCGGGTGCGCGCGGCGGCGGAGGCGTCGGCCGGTCAGCCCGCCTCCTGGGGCGCTCGCGGCCACGCCGGGCTGGCGGCGGCTGTATTGGCGCGGCTGCGGGGTGACCCCGCGCGCGCGCTGGCGACCGTGGAGCCGCTCTGCCGTCCGCCGCTGGTGGGGATCCTGGACGCCCTGGGGCGCTTGTATGTGCGCGCGGAGCGCGTGGATGCGCTGCTGGCCCTCGGGCGCCTGCCCGAGGCGGAGGACGCCCTCGTCGACCTGGAGACCCGGGTGCGCCCGGGCAGCGCCCTGGCGGTCGATGCCCACCGGCTGCGGGGCTGCCTGGAGGCCGCCCGCGGCAGGGACGGCGCGGCTCGCGCGGCGTTCGAGGCCGGCCTGGCGCAGTGCCCCGCCGAGGGGGCGCCCTTCGAGCGGGCGCAGCTGCAGGTGGCGAGGGGACGCTGTCTGCGCCTCGCGGGGGAACGGCGTGCAGCCGGCCTCGCCCTGCGGGCCGCGCGGCAGGCGCTCGGGGCGCTCGGCGCCGCGCCCTGTCTGCCGTCCTGCGACGCGGAGCTTTCGGCCTGCGGCCTTCGCGGGGTGCCGCGCACCGGCGCCAACCCCCTGGACCTCACCCCGCGCGAGATGGCGGTGGCACACCTGGCCGCCCAGGGGCTGACCAACCGGGAGATCGGCGCGCAGGTGTATCTGAGCCACAAGGCCGTCGAGCACCACCTGGGCCAGGCCTTCGCCAAGCTCGGCGTCCGCTCGCGCCGCCACCTCGGGGCAGCACTGCCGCCGGAGGACCCCGCCGCGCCGCGCTGACGCATCGATCCTCCGACCGCTCCTCCCACGGGCCATCCTGCCCGGCGCCACGTCGCCGTGCCTCCCCAACGGAGCCCCCCGATCCCGGACTTGGCGCGCTGCCGCACGTCCCGGGCTCCCGTTCGACCATTCGGGCGGGACCTGCGGGTGGGGGCACCCGCAGCCCGCAGCGCAACGATGCGTGGAACACATTAGGAGATTTCGAGGATCTGCAAAGGCATGTCGAGGGGGGATCCGAGGGATCTCCCCGTCGTCGCGGCGTGCACCAGAGCCCACCATGAAGAGGTTCCGGAGGCGGACCTCGCGGGGGGGGCGTTGGCGTGCAGGTGCGCTTGGAGTTGTATCGCACCGCCGACGGCCATTTCTGCGGGCGGGTCGTGCACGGCGAAGGCGGTGCGGAGTTCCCGTTCTACGGGGTGCTGGGCTTAGTCGGTTTGCTGGAGGATCTGGAACCGGAGGAGCCCCCCGAGGCGGTCGAGGGATCGGCGGATGTCGCGGATCCCCAGTCGGGTGGTCGGCCACCGGATTCCTGACCGCGGGCGTTGGGTGCTTGGGTTCGTTCCAGCAGAAGAAGCGGAGCGCAGTGGAGGATGATTGAGGGTGGCCACATGGGGGGCATGGGGATCCCTGGCGAGGCGGGCGGGAGCCAGGGTGGGATTAGGCGGACAGGCTCCGGGGCGGGGTCGGCAGGCGGCCCGTCCGTGGCGGGTGGCGTCCGTCCTGCTCCGTGTGGCCATATTGGCAGCGCTGATGGCTGTCCTGGCGACGCCGGCGGCGGCGGCGAGCGCCATATTCACATGGGTCGCGCAGACGCCTGCCACGCATCCCTCGGCCCGCTTTCTTGCCGCGATGGCCTACGACTCGGCGACCGGGGACATGGTCCTCTTCGGCGGACAGCGCTATGGCTTCCTGGGCGACACCTGGACCTACAATGGCACCACCTGGACCCAGCAGCACCCGGCCACGAGTCCCCCGGCCCGCGACTCGGCGTCGATGGCCTACGATGCGGCGACCGGGAACCTCGTCCTCTTCGGCGGGGAAAACAGCAACGACCTGGCCGACACCTGGACCTGGAACGGCAGCACCTGGACCCGGCAGCACCCGGCCACGAGTCCCCCGGCCCGCATCAATGCCGCGATGGCCTACGACCCGGCGACCGGGAACGTGGTGCTCTTCGGCGGGTTCGGCAGCAGCGGCGCCGCCCTGGGCGACACCTGGACCTGGAACGGCAGCACCTGGACCCAGCAGCACCCTGCCACGAGTCCCCCCGCCCGCGGCTATGCCGTGATGGCGTACGACCCGGCGACGGCCAGCATGGTCCTCTTCGGCGGGGGAACCAGCAGCAGCACCCTGGGCGACACCTGGACCTACAACGGCACCACCTGGACCCAGCAGCACCCTGCGACGAGTCCCTCGGCCCGCAGCGCTGCCGTGATGGCCTACGACCCGGCGACGGCCAGCATGGTCCTCTTCGGCGGGGGAACCAGCAACAGCGCCGCCCTCGGCGACACCTGGACCTACGACGGCACGAACTGGACCCAGCAGCACCCTGCCACGAGTCCCTCAGCCCGTTTCTTTGCGTCGATGGCCTATGACTCGACGACGGCCAGCATGGTCCTGTTCGGTGGGGCAAATAGCTCCGACTTCTTCAGCGACACCTGGACCTACCAACCGGCCACCGCCCCGAGTGCGCCTACCGGCCTCACCGCCAGCGGCGGCAACGGCCGGGTGGCGTTGTCGTGGACCGCGCCCTCCTCCGACGGCGGCAGCCCGGTCACCGGCTACAACGTGTATGAGGGGACGAGCACCGGAGGGGAGTCTGCCACCCCGGTGAACGCGTCGCCGCTGTCGGGCACCGCCACCTCGTACACCGTGAGCGGGCTGACCAACGGCACGAAGTACTACTTCACCGTCAAGGCGGTGAACGCTGTGGGCACGTCGTCGGCGTCCAACGAGGCGTCTGCCATCCCGGCGGCGACCATCCCCGGCGCCCCAGCGGGGCTGACCGCCACTCCTGGCAACGCCCAGGTCGGCCTGTCTTGGACTGCGCCCTCCTCTGACGGCGGCAGCGCGATCACCGGCTACAACGTGTATGAGGGGACGAGCACCGGAGGGGAGTCTGCCACCCCGGTGAACGCGTCGCCGCTGTCGGCCACCGCCACCACGTACACCGTGAGCGGGCTCACGAACGGCACGAAGTACTACTTCACCGTCAAGGCGATCAACGCAGTTGGCACGTCGTCGGCGTCCAATGAGGTGGCGGGCACACCGAAGACCACTCCTGGCGCTCCGACGGGGCTCACCGCCACTCCTGGCAACGGCCAGGTGGCGTTGACGTGGACTGCGCCGTCCACTGACGGCGGCAGCACGATCACCGGCTACAACATGTACGAGGGGACGAGCACCGGAGGGGAGTCTTCCACCTCGGTGAACGCGTCGCCGCTGTCGGCCAGCTCCACCTCGTACACCGTGAGCGGGCTGACCAACGGCACGAAGTACTACTTCACCGTGAAGGCGATCAACGCCGTCGGCACGTCGTCGGCGTCCAACGAGGTGTCGGCGACCCCGGCGACCACCTCTGGCGCCCCGACGGGGCTCACCGCCACTCCTGGCAACGCCCAGGTGGCGCTGACGTGGACTGCGCCGTCCAGTGACGGCGGCAGCGTGATCACCGGCTACAACGTCTACGAGGGAACGAGTACCGGCGGGGAGTCTTCCACCCCGGTGAACGCGTCGTCGCTGTCGGCCAGCTCCCCCTCGTACACCGTGAACGGGCTGACCAACGGCACGAAGTACTACTTCACCGTGAAGGCGATCAACGCAATCGGTACGTCGTCGGCATCCAACGAGGTGTCGGGCACACCGGCGACCACTCCCGGTGCCCCGACGGGGCTCACGGCCACACCGGGCAATGGCCAGGTGGCGTTGACATGGACCGCGCCCACCTCTGACGGCGGTAGCACGATCACCGGCTACAACGTCTACGAGGGGACGAGCACTGGAGGGGAGTCCTCCACGCCGGTGAACTCCTCGCCAGTCACGGGAACCTCCTACACGGTGAGCGGGCTCACCAACGGCACCGCCTACTACTTCACGGTCGAAGCCGTCAACGCGGCTGGCAACAGCCCTGCCTCCACCGAGGCCTCCGCGACCCCGGCGACCACTCCTGGTGCCCCGGCGGGGCTCACCGCCACTCCTGGCAACGCCCAGGTGGCGTTGTCGTGGTCGGCGCCCTCCTCTGACGGCGGCAGCGCGATCACCGGCTACAACGTGTACGAGGGCACCGCCTCGGGTGGGGAGTCCTCCACCCCGGTGAACTCCTCGCCGCTGGCCGCCACCGCCACCTCCTACACCGTGAGCGGGCTCACCAACGGCAGCACCTACTACTTCACCGTCAAGGCGGTCAACGCTGTCGGCACGTCGGCGGCGTCGA
>JAJZZC010000375.1 GCA_021797775.1 Bacillota bacterium | reverse complement strand
GGCCTGGTGAAACCGGTCGCTGTGAAGCAGGAACCTTCGAGTCGGAAACCGGCCGCTGCGGCGGTTGGAAACAAATGACTATGAGAAGGGGAACGGTGTCGGAGCCGGGCCGCCGAGTTGCCTGAAAAGGGGGGGGCACCGTAACCGCGGCACAGGTCTGGCGCTTGGCACGACCCTGGACGCTGCCCGCATCCATCACCCCCGTGCTGGTGGGAACCGCCGCAGGCTGGATCGCGGAGGTGGGGTATGGGAAGTAGGCCTCGTGCTCCCGGTCCTTGCCGGACAACCGGGCACGGCGCAGGGGGACTTCCGCACAACCGGCCGACCGCCGGCACTTGCCGCCACGCTCGCCCACGGCCCCATGCCCGGACCCCGCGAGCAAGCGTCCCGCGACGCCAATCGGGCGGTTGCCTACCTTGCGCACCTCTCGGCCGAAACTTCTCAACAGGGCAAGACCGCGACCTCGTCCACCAAACGGCCACAGGTCCGGTGCCCGCAGCCGGCCGTTGCGCGCCCGTTCCGCCCGCACCACCTCGGGCAGGGCGAGGCGGAGGAGCACCAGGACCAGTCCTCGCGCCCCGGGTCCGGCGCTGTGGGCAGCAGGAGAGCGCGCGATGCGGCCTGCCCGTCTGCGGTCGGCGCGTGTCGCCCGGCTTGCCCCGCCCGCGCGCCGTCGTCCGCCGCGTACGTCAACAGCAGCCGGCCCGTCGGCGCGGTAGGCGCAGACAGACCCCTCGCCAGGTCGTGCCAAGGGCCACGCCGAGGATCAGCGTGAGCTGCAGGAGCGCCAGGTAAAGGTTCGCGGAGCGGGACACGGCGGCGGCGCTGGGCGGCCCTGTTCCTCCGACCCGCTTTGTCCAGGCTACCCCACAAGGCGGGACGGTAGCACGTGCGCCGCGGGAGATCGACCGCCATTCGGCAGCATGTGCGGATGCCGGATGGCTGCCCCGGCCGGTCCCGTCTGTGAAGGTGGTGCAAGAAGGGAGGTTCCCCCGAGGCCCGCTCCCCGTGCCGTGACGGTTGCGCCACCGGCGGCGCCGACCTTCGTGCGCATCGAACGGGCCCGGACTTCGCGAGAGTCCTCAATGGGCGCACCTGCGACGCAGCGGTGGACATCGCAGCCTTTACGGGGACTGACGCCCGTCGGGTTGTCGCAACCTTGGGATCCTCGGTCGGGCATGGCGGCAATGTTCGCCCGCTTCGCCACGGGCCCGCCCTCTCACCCCGGCCGCTGCGCGAGACCCGCAGGGGCCAGGTCTGCGCCGTGCCAGGGCAGCGCGGCATCGGTGGCGTTCCAAGCGAGCAGGCCGCCGTCCACGCGGGTCTCGAACACGCCGGGCTGCGCCGCCACCTCCACGGGGTGGCCGCCGAGGGTCGGGGGCAGGGCCTCCAGGAGGTCGCGGACCAGGGCCTCCGCGGTGCCGCGCACGGCCATCCAGTCGTCGGAGCTGGGTGCGAGTGCGCCGGCATAGAAGACGGCGGTGCCGCGGCCGAGGGGGCGGTGCCAGGCCACCAACGGGGGCACGCCGCTATGGGGGGTGTGTGCCAGGCGCAGCAGCGGTACGGCCCGCTCGTCGATGCCGTGGTAGCCGCGCGCCATGTGCTGGGCGGGCAGGCGCGCACACGCGGGCAGGGGCGCGCCGTCGACCACGCGGACCGCCGAGATGCCCGTCAGTTCGTCTGCATGCGGGCCAAAGCCGAAGAGCGGGCCGAGGCCGTCGGGCGCCTCGAGGGTCTCCGGCCGGGCCGCGGCGGCCACGCAGATGCCGCCCGCCTCCACAAAGGCACGCAGCCGGGCCGCCGTCTCGGCGGACCAGAGCCGTGAAGGCGCGAGGAAGACGGCGCGCAGGCCGCCGAGGGCCCCGTCGGCCACGAGGTGGTCGTCGAGCACGGCGAAGTCGCATAGGGGCCGCAGGACGCGGGCCAGGGCGAGGGCCCCGCCCGTCACGCCACTCTCGCGCAGCGCGAGGTCGGGGAGGGAGTGCACGAGCCCCACCTCGTAGCGCGGCTCGCGGCGGACGAGGTGGGCAAGGCCCCGCTCCCACGCGAGGGCGGCGCCGGGGACGGGGGTCGGACCGCCGGCCCCCTCGTGCACGAGGTTGTGCTGGTACTCGTGCAACTGGCGCGCCCCCGCGCCGGTCGCGTTGAACTGGCGGGCGGCGATGCCGCGCGCGTTGACCGCGGCGGCGGGTTCGAAGCCGCAGAAGGTGCCGTGGTGGCGGCAGGCGGTGGCGACCAGGCGCGTCAGCATCAGGTTGGCCACGGGGTCGGACCCCTCGTTGGTGATGCGCACGCCCGCGCCGGCCTCGGCCGCGACGCGGCACTGCTCGGAGAAGTCGGAACCGTGCGCGGGGGCCATGTCGCCGCCCGTGCACAGGTAGACCTCCACCTCCGGCAGGAGGCGGCGGGCCTCGCGGAGCCAGCGGCCGGCCCAGGCGGTCATGGCCTCCCGGTACCAGGAGACGAAGTCGAGCCAGGCCTGCCGGGACGGGGCCTGCGCGGGCGTGGCGGGCGGCGCGACGTCGTCCCAGGTCGCGGTCGGCGCGGTGTGCCAGGGCGCGCGTAGCGCGGAGCAATCTCCGTAGCGGCGGGCGAGCCAGGCGCGGAAGTCGGCCAGCGCGTGCGGGTCGCCGCACCAGTAGCCGGCGTGCCCGTGGTAATCGCCGGGCCAGTTGCCGGTCACGGTGTAGATGGCCTCACCGTAGTCGCCGGTGACGCCGAGCAGCAGCGACTCGATCGCGCCGCCGCTGTCGCGGTAGTGGTCGGCGAAGGCGGCCATGATGCGTTGCACTTCGGGGAAGAGCTGGGGGTTCCAGATCGACTGTGCGCCGGTGGGGCGCCCGTGTTCCAGGCAGCGGGCGGGCACGCTGGACGCGCTCTGGCGGAACCAGTCGGGGGTGGCGTACCAGGGGCCGGCGATGAAGAAGGGAACCCAGCGCAGGCCGGCGGCGCGCAGGGCGTCGATGTCGGCGTCGAAGACGGACCAGTCGAAGCGGCCGGGGGCGGGTTCGAAGTCGCTCCAGCGCACGTACGTCTCCACGCTGGTGGCGCCGGTCGCGGCCAGGTGGCGCAGGACCGCCGGGCCGCCGGGGCGGCGGGCGAAGCCCTTCTCCATCCCGACGGTGACCTCCATCGGTTGCTGTGCTGGCATGGGCGAGGCCTCCTTCACCGAGGGCGGGGCTCCGGGGCCGGCCGGCGGTCCCCACCGCGATCATCCCAGGCCCACCGGCCCG
>JAJZZC010000090.1 GCA_021797775.1 Bacillota bacterium | reverse complement strand
GCGAGCGGGCCGAGCGCGAGTTGGAGCGCCTGGAGAAGATGCCGCCCCTGGCCGCCGAGTCGGTCGTCGTGCGCACCTACCTCGATTGGATCCTGGCGCTGCCGTGGAGCCAGGCGGCTGCTGACAACCTGGACCTCGCCGCCGTAGAGCGCGTGCTGGAGGAGGACCACGACGGCCTGCAACGCGTTAAGGAGCGCATTCTGGAGTATCTGGCGCTCCGTCGGCTGCGCGGCCAGGCGCGTGGCCCGGTGCTCTGCCTGGTCGGGCCGCCAGGGGCGGGCAAGACCTCGCTGGGGCGTTCCATCGCGCGCGCCCTGGGGCGCCCCTTCGTGCGCGTGTCGCTGGGCGGCGTCCGCGACGAGGCGGAGATCCGCGGGCATCGGCGCACCTACGTCGGCGCGCTGCCGGGCCGCATCCTGCACGGGTTGCGCCAGGCCGGCCGGCGCAACCCGGTTTTCCTGCTGGACGAGATCGACAAGATGAGCGTCGACTTCCGCGGTGACCCGTCCGCCGCGCTGCTGGAGGTCCTCGACCCCGAGCAGAACCACGCCTTCTCCGACCACTACCTGGAGCTACCGTTCGACCTCTCCGAAGTCATGTTTATCACCACGGCCAACGCGCTGCACCCGCTGTCCCGCCCGCTGCTCGACCGCCTGGAGGTCATCGAGCTCTCCGGGTATAGCGACGAGGAGAAGCTGCGCATCGCGCGCCGCTTCCTGCTGCCGCGCCAGATCCGCGATGCGGGCCTAGAGGGCGCGGGCCTGCGCGTGAGCGACGCGGCGCTGCGCCTGATGATCGACCGTTACACGCGCGAGGCGGGGGTGCGCGGCCTGGAACGGCAGGTGGCCGCGGTCTGCCGCAAGGTGGCGCGCGAGGTGGTGGGTCAGCGGCGCGCCCGGTTTCACGTCACCGCCCGCAGCCTGCCGCGCTACCTCGGCCCGCCGCGGCTCTTCCGCCAGGGGATGCCGGAGCGCGACGAGGTCGGGCTGGCCGTCGCCCTGGCTTGGACGGAGTCAGGCGGAGACGTCCTGACCCTGGAGGCCTCGGTGCTGCCGGGTCGCGGGGCCGTCCACCTCACCGGCAAGCTCGGCGAGGTCATGCGCGAGTCGGCCCACGCCGCCCTGACCTACCTGCGTGGGCACTGCGCCGACTTCGGCCTGCCGCCGGACTTCCTGGAGCGCTGCGAATTGCATGTGCACGCTCCGGAGGGGGCGGTGCCCAAGGAGGGCCCGTCGGCGGGCATCGCGCTGGCGGTCGCGCTGCTGTCGGCGCTGGCCGGCGCGCCGGTGCGGCGCGAGGTGGCCATGACCGGCGAGATCACCCTGCGCGGCCGGGTGCTGCCGGTGGGGGGCATCAAGGAGAAGGTGCTGGCCGCGCGGCGCGCGGGCGCGGCCGTGGTCGTGCTGCCCGCGGCCAACCGCGGCGACTGGGACGAGATGCGGCAGACGGCGGAACCCGGGGTGCGGCCGGTCTTCGTCGAGCGCGCCGAGGAGGCGTTGGCCGCGGCCCTGGTCGGCGGGCTTCCCCGGGCGGCCGAGACCCCGGGCCGGGCGCCGGCCGCGCTGTTCCCGACCGAGGAGGCCGGCCGGCGGCGGGCGGGGGACGGGGCGATGGTCACGGCGTGGGGGCCGGGGGCTGGGGCGCGGGCCCGCGGGTCGGAGAGGGAGGCGGAGGAAACGGGGGAGGGAATCCTCCCCCGCCGCCGCTCTTAGGAGCCGTCAATGATCAACCTGACTTTCGCAATGGGGCGGCCGGTCGCCTTGGCGCCCACGGGCCGGCCCCTCGCCACGACCTCACCTGCTCGCGTCGGGGGGCCCTTCTGCGTAGCGGCGCCCGCCTGACACCGCGAGATTCAGGATGAACAAAGGGCAGGTCTGTAGGCGGCGATTCAGAATGCCAGCGTCCATGTGCCCGTCGGGCCGTGATAGACCAACATCATGCCGGCAAGGAAGTCGCGCCCTATGAGGGCTTGGTATGGGGCCCCGAGATTGAAGCCCACAACTTCTCGGTTCGCTGATTTCAGCGACTGCGCTCCGAGCGGCACATTGAAGTCCACCACAAAGACGCCGTGGGGATTCGGTCCTGAAACCCCGTTAATGGCAATAGTCCTAGTCGGCTGCACGCCGAGAGCCTGAAGCACCGTGTACGACACGCCACACACAGTGGCCCCTGTGTCTATGAGAGCTGACAACACTTGGGGTTGTGGAACGGGCTTCCCAGCCGCCTGCAGCGCCTGCCGCACCGCCAGCGGGGCGCCAACCTGGACCTGCATCACGGCGCCCCGCTGGACCAGCTGTGTACCGGTGGGCGGCCCGTTAGAGATGAGCATACATGAGCCCCGTGGCGAGGGCGGGCACCTCCCCGGTCTGCTCCGGCTGTACCTGCTGGAGCAGAAATGGGTTGTCAAGCCCGAACTGGCGGATGGCATCGCCGAATGCCGTTTCCATGTCCTTATAAAAGCCGACGACATGCTCGTCCTTGACGACGACCCATTCGCCGGCGTGCTCTGTCATCAGTTCGGCGAGCCGCTGTCGAAGATACGCCTGCTCCCGCTGTAGTGCCTCCATCACACCCGCATCGCCACCCATCCGTACCACCTCCCTGGTGCCCACCAGGGGCTGCGGCTGGTTCGCCATGCCCGAGGCGGACTCCTCCTGCGCTATTATCGCGCTCGGGCGAAGGTTCTTACAGACAGGCGGAGAGGGGATTAGTGGTTGGCGACCTGGTGGACATGTCGTCAGAGGATCTGGCGCTACGATACGAGCCCAACCCGAAGCATCGTGAACCATGGCAGCCGGGGCGGAAAGGCTCCCTCTGCGAGCGGGACATCACAGCCGCAGACGCCCAGCGTATGCTCCTGGAGAGCGTCGCGGTGGATCTTGGTCGCAGGCGGTATGTTGTTTGGCAGGAGCGCGCATACTGCGGCGGCGCTCCGCCAGGACGCCGGCGGGCCCCGCTGGCCTGCGCGCATGCACCCTGCACCCCTGCCCGCCCGCACCCCCAGCGATCCCCCGGCCCCGTCCGCAGTTCCCCCGAGCCAAGGGGCCGTGCGCCGGCGGCGCGGCCCCTTGGCTCACTCCAGCAGGTGCCCGAGCTTCGTCCTCTTGGTCGCGAGGTAGCGGGCGTTCTCCGGGTGCGCCGGCACCTGCAGTGACAGGCGCTCCACGATCTGCAGGCCGAAGCCGGCCAGGGCGTACTGCTTGTCGGGGTTGTTGGTCAGCAGGCGGAGATGGCGTACGCCGAGGTCGCAGAGCATCTGCGCCCCGATGCCGTAGTCGCGGGCGTCGGGGGGCAGGCCGAGGGCGAGGTTGGCCTCCACCGTGTCGAGGCCGCCGTCCTGCAGGGCGTAGGCGCGCACCTTGTTGGCCAGGCCGATGCCGCGGCCCTCCTGGCGCAGGTAGCACACCACCCCCCGGCCCTCCCGCGCCACGGCGGCCATCGCCTGGTCGAGCTGCTCGCCGCAGTCGCAGCGCAGCGAGCCGAACACGTCGCCGGTGAGGCACTCGCTGTGCATGCGCACCAGCACGGGCTGCCCGTCGTCCACCGTGCCCATCACCAGCGCCACCTGGGTCTGGCCCCCGGCGACCTGCTCGTAGGCCAGGAGCCGCCACAACCCGTGGCGGGTCGGCAGCTGGGCTTCGGCCACCCGGCGCACCAGCACCTCGCGCCGCCGGCGGAAGGCGACGAGCTCCGCGATGGTCAGCAGGCGCAGCCCGTGCTCCTGGGCGAAGGCGCGCAGTTCCGGCATGCGCGCCATCGTGCCATCCTCGTTCATGATCTCGATGAGCACCGACGCCGGGCGCAACCCGGCCAGCTGGGCCAGGTCGACGGCCGCCTCGGTGTGGCCGGGGCGGCGTAGCACGCCGCCTTCCTGGGCCCGCAGCGGCTGGATGTGCCCGGGGCGCACCAGGTCCTCCGGGCGCGCGGCGGGGTCGGCCGCCAGGCGGATGGTGCGCGCGCGTTCGGCCGCGGAGATGCCCGTGCGCACGTCGCGGGCGTCGATGGTCACGGTGAAGGCGGTGCGCATGCTCTCCTCGTTGCGCTCCACCATCTGGGGCAGGCGCAGGCGGTCGATCTCCGCAGCGGCCATCGGCAGGCAGAGCATGCCGCGCCCGTAGCGCAGCATGAAGTTGACGGCTTCGGGGGTCACGTGCTCCGCGGCGACGAAGAGGTCGCCCTCGTTCTCCCGCGACTCGTCGTCGACCACGATGACGAACCGCCCGGCACGGAAGTCCGCGATGGCCCCGAGCACGTTCTCCTCGTCCGGGCCCCGGGCCGGCTCCCCCGGTCCCGGCCGCGCCGGGAGGCTCGCCCCGGCAGCCGGCGCCCCGGCGCCAGCGGCCATGCCTTCATCCGTGCGCATCGTTGCCGCCCCTTTCGTGGCGGCCGCGCGGAGAGTCTGCTCCGCGTGGCCGCCACGGTCTCTCTGGTCTTGACCTCCCCACGCCTAAAGCCGGGGGGGTGTGCTTCGGCCTCTGCCAGGCTCTCTTTTGCTCGCGTCTGCCCTGGCACAGCATCCTCTGCTCCCAGCCTCGGCTCTTGAGTCCGTGCCGCCCGCGGCGACGTGGAGAACCCCGGGGCCGGTGCCGCCGTGCCTCAGCGCCGCGGCACCTCGCCCAGCGCGGCCCAGCCCCCGCCGGCCGCCCCCGCCGGGAGGCGCGCGCCGCCGCCCGGCTCCATGGCCAACAGTCCCTCGACGTACTTGGCTACCACGTCGGCCTCCAGGTTGACGGGTGCCCCCGGCTCCAGGGCGCCCAGCGTCGTGACCGCCGCGGTGTGGGGAATGAGGGCCACGCCGAAGCGGTCTGTCCAGCGGCGGGCGACGGTGAGGCTCACCCCGTCCACCGCGATGGACCCGCGCGGCACCACGTAGCGCATCACAGCCTCGGGGGCGCCGCACACCAGGAGCAGGGCGTCGCCGTCCTGCCCGCGCGCGGCCACCGTGCCCACGGCGTCCACGTGCCCCTGCACGATGTGCCCGCCCAGCCGGCCGTCGGCGGGGACCGCCCGCTCCAGGTTCACCCGCGCGCCGGGGGACAGGGCGCCCAGCGCGGTGCGCTCCAGGGTGACGGGCACCGCCGTGATGCGAAAGGACTCCGCATCGCGCTCCTCGACCGTCAGGCACACACCGCTGACGCTGACGCTCTCGCCCACCGCCAGCTCCGCCGCGAAGGGGCAGGAGAAGCGCATCCGCCCGCCCGCGCGCTCCACCAGGGTTCCCGTCGCCTCCACCAGGCCGGTGAACATCCCACCACCGCTCCTCGCATGCCCCGTCCCCGCGGCTCCGCTGGTCCGCGGCAGCCGCTCGCCTGGGCCCGCCGTGCGGCTGCCGTGTTCCTCCGGCGCACCGCCACGGCGGTACCATCCCCGCCGACGGCCAGCCCGCTTTCCCCACCCGCCGGGGGCCCTGCAGCGCGTTCGCTGCGCCCCTCAAAGCGCCGTCAGCCCGCCACAGTCGCCATGCCGCCTGCCCACCGCGCCGGGGTCTCTGCGGGTGGTCGCTCCCCGCACCGGTCTCCGCCGACCCTCGGCCCGCTGCGAGCGATTCGGGTGCCTACCGTACGGCCACAGTGCCCGTCCAGGGCCGGGGAACCGGCCCGGCCGCGGCCGTCGGCCCGATGCTCCCCGGTCACGCGCCCGCGGGCCGACCTCCCAGCGGTACGCGCACGGCGGTGGTGGCCACGGTGCCCCGCACGGGCGGTCTGCGGGCCACGGTAGCACCCGCCCCCGCCGGCCCGCAGGACCGCGACCCAGGCCTGCCCTACAGCCGCCGCAAGGCAGCGACACCAGGGCCTCCGCCGGGCACCGACCCCCCGCGGGGGCCGCTCGTGGTGGCCCCCGCTAGCGGACGATCCCCGTCACCCAGAGGTCGCCTCCGAGCCGCCGCACATCGACGTCTCGCAGGTCCACCGCCTGGGCCATCCGCGCGGGGCCGGCCGCCTGCAGGGGGGGCAGCCCCCCGCCCAGGATCCGCGGGGCCAGCGCCACGGCGACCTCGTCCACGAGCCCCGCGTCCCAGAAGGCCGCGGCCAGGTGCGGCCCGCCCTCGAGCAGGACGCCGAGGCAGCCACGGCGGTGCAGCGCCGCGAGGATGGCGGCTGGGCCGTCCGCCACCTCGACGTCCGCCCCCGCCGTGCGCAACGCCGCCACGCGCTCCGCGGGCGCGTCCACGCCGACGAGGACCAGGGCCGGCAGGACGGCCGCCGCCGGGGGGGTGCGCGCCTGCCGATCGGCCACCACGCGTAGGGGGTTCCGCCCGGGCAGCAGGCGCACGGTCAGCGCCGGGTCGTCGGCGAGCACCGTGCCCACGCCGACGAGCACGGCGTCGAGTTGATCGCGCAGGCGGTGGACCTCGTGCCGCGCCTCTTCCCCCGACACCCAGCGCGCATCGCCGGTCCGCGTCGCGACCGCGCCGTCCAGCGTCGCCGCCCACTTGTAGAGGACGCGCGGGCGGCCGAGCCGCCGGGAGGTGGTGTACCAGCGGTTCAGACGCTCCGCCGCCGCGCGCCCGGGGCCCACCTCCACCATTACGCCCGCCGCCCGCAGCCGCTGCAAGCCGCGGCCAGAGACACGGGGATCCGGATCTTCCATCGCGGCGACCACGCGCGCGACCCCGGCCGCGATCAGCGCGTCGGCGCAGGGGGGGGTGCGCCCGAAGTGGCTGCAGGGCTCCAGCGTCACATAGAGCGTGGCGCCGCGGGCCCGCGCCCCCGCCCCCTGCAGGGCCAAGGCCTCGGCGTGCGGCTCGCCTGCGCGCGCGTGGTACCCCTCGCCCACGACCTCGTCAGCGTGCGCCAGGACCGCGCCCACCATCGGATTGGGCGCGGTCCGCCCGGCGGCGCGCGCCGCGAGCTCCAGCGCACGGGCCATGTGCCGCGCGTCCGGTGCCGCAGCCAACCAGCGACAAACCCCCCGGGGGAGCGGCCAGCCCCCGGGGGGTCAGGGAAAAGCAACGCCAGGGCCAAGCCGACACCCATAGGGCACGGCAACCCTGGGTCCCTCTCCCATCCCGACTATACGGTCGGCCCCGGATTCGCACCGGTGTCCTGCCCACGAGGCGAGGCTTGAAGGGGGGAAACGGCACCGGGGGAGGCGTGCGTCCCCGCCGGCTCCGCGGGGCGCCGCGTCTGCGGCGCCGTGGCGGCCCGCCCCCTCCGCCGTGGGGAGGCGCCCGCCGATTTCCCCTTGCCACCCGCCCCCCGTGGGCTCGCGGGCTCGTCCGCGCCCTCGCCGGGCGCGGCATCACCGCCGGTCGGGAGTCGGCGGCGGAAGCCGCCTCACCCTGCCCCGAGGAGACCTTAGCGCGCACGGTAGCATCGGCGCCGGAGGCGGTCAAGCGGGGGAGGCGCAGAGTCCGACGTACCCACCCACGGGACGATCTCGTCACCGACGTCTGCGCCCGGCGCCCGCAGCTCGGGTCCCCTCCTCGCCAGCCGCTGTCACCGGACCCGCAAAGGCGAGTGCGGAGGCGCGGGAGGCGCGGGGCACCATTCCCGGGTCTCCCCGGTTCGGCATCTCGGCCGCGGCGGGCCAATGGCCGCGGGCGGATGGCGCTGGCGCGGTGCCGTTGTTCGCGACGCCCAAGGTGGCGGAGGAAGGCAGCGTGGTTGGGCACGCCGGATGCGCGGATCAGGTTGATGGCGCAGTTGCGGAGCGAAGCCACGACCTGCGGCTCGGCGCCGCGCTGGACCTTGCGGGCGGCAGACGCCCTTGGGGAGCACGTCGCAGAGCACACGGGGCGGAGGTGGAGAGCAGAACGTCAGGTGCTTTGCGCGTTGGCCCCCTTTGGCTGGATGCGGGCGATCCGGGGCGCGTACGGAGATATGGTCCGCGGCAGAAAACGTGCGCGCGTCGACCTATTCAACCTGAATCTCGCAGTGTCAGGCGGACGCCGCTGGCGCAGAAGGACCCCAGGACGCGAGCGGGCGAGGTCGTGGCGAGGGGCCGGCCCCTGGGCACCAAGGCGACCGGCCGCCCCTTTGCGAAAGTCAGGTTCAAGCAAGGAAAGTCTGTGCGGCCGCCAGCACAGCGGCTGCAAGGGTGATGGCTTCCTCGGCGTCGGCGCTCGTGAAATACTGCGCCGGGATGGCATCGGGCAACGCATCCGGATAGCGCGCCTCAACGTTAAGTCGCTCCAGATCTCTCAGTGCGCGGGTCTTGACTCCCTCCAGCGTGATGCCAAGTTGTGCCAGCATACTTTCCAGCTGGGAGAGGGAGTGCGTCCTCGCGACCACCCCGCTGCGGGCGAGTTGTGCCGCCTTCATTGCTTTTTCCGCTGCCTGCTGCGCCAGGAAGCAGCCGACGTGCGGATGGAGACCGGCGTTGGTCCTGGCGGCTGCCAGATCGGCTTCGGCCTGGGCGAGCCATCGCCGTGCTTCAGGTACACTACTCAATGCAGAACCACCCCCCGTCCCAGGATCTCGTTCTGGACGAAGGAGCGCTCCCGCATGTGCTCCCACTCCCCAGGGGAGTACACGGCAAGGTCCAAGGGAAACGGAAACCGCAGCACCTCCTCCGCGTCCACCAACCGTTTATGGAAGCGAACCTGCTCGATACCGGGCAGTACAACCACAAGATCCACGTCGCTGTCGGGCCCGACCGTCTCTCCCGCCGCCAGGGAGCCAAACAAGATGATCGATTGCGCCCCACGGCGCACCAGGGCGGCGGCTAACTCGCGCACCGCCGCCAGCCGGGCATGCGCCCACTGCTCTTGCTGTACTCGTAGCGGGGAGGACCGCCCTGTCATGCCGGATGTTGTTCCTTTCCGCCGGGGATGCCGTGCCAGACGGCGGACGAACGCCGACCGGCATCTTCACGGGCGGTCTGCCGTACTAGGGCCTCCGCCCATTGTAGCAGGGGCGACCGAGGCATGGGCCAAGCGGCCCCGCCGGAGCAGGGACCCGGGCAGGTCACGGGGGGGCCAGAAGAGGGGGACGTGCTGCCCCACGGCCGGGGGGGCGCCCCCGGTCGGCCACCACGCGTAGGGGGTTGCGCCCGGGCAGCGGGCGCACGGTCAGCGCCGGGTCGTCGGCGGGCACCGTGCCCACGCCGACGAGCACGGCTGCGTGCCGCGTGGGGGGGGGCACCGACGCTTGCTCGGGCCTGCGCTGCGGCGTGCGCCCTTGCCACGGAAGGAACAGAGCGGTAGGCTCACACACAGGGGCTTTCGTCGCGGTCGGCTCCCGACGCGCAGGGCCAGGTCCGGGGACAGGCGGGCCAGCAAGGATGCGGGATACGGGGCAGGCACCCCACACCAGCGTCGGCTCGCTCTGCGGCCATCCGCGGCAGCCTGGCTGCGCAAGGAGGCGGAGATGGGGGCGGGCGTTGACGACATCCCCCCGCATGTTGGTTCGCGCGCGGATCCCACAGCGGACGCCCTGCCGCGCCCGCCCGGGGCGGCGTGGCAGCAGTGGGATATCGGCGTGCCGGTCCTGCTGGCCGCCCTGCTCTGGGCGGCCGCGGCCTTCTGGCCCACGGCGGGCGGCGCGTGGCGCGTCGCCCTCGGCCTGATCGTGACGCTGGCGGTGCCGGGATACCTCTTCGTGGCGGCACTCTTCCCCGGTGCCGCCGACCTCGACGGCTTGGCGCGCGCCGCCCTGACCGCCGTGTTGGGCGCGTGCCTCGTCATTCTCCTCACGCTGGCCCTCGCCGAGGTCCACATCCGGCTCACGGCCGCGAGCACGACGGGTGGGATCCTGGCGGTGTCCGCCGTCTCCGCGGGCGTCGCCGCGTGGCGTCGCCGGCGCCTGCCCGTCGCGCTGCGCTTCCGCGTGGGCCGGCCCCCCTTGGGGTTCTGGGCCGTCCTCGCCTTGGCCGTGGGGCTGGCGGTCATCACGACGACCGTGGTGGGCGGGGCGCTGCGCCAGCGCAGCGTCGCCTTCTACGTGACCGGCCCCCACGGCCACCTGGAGGGCTACCCGTACCAGATCGCCGTGGGCGCGGTCTACCGGGTGGGCCTGCATGTGTCCAACCCCACCCCGCGGGCCTTTACCGGCCAGGTCACGGCCACGGCCAACGGGGGGGCCCCGTTCCTGCGGCAGCCCGTGCGCCTGGCCCCCGACGGGCGGTGGTTCGCCTGGGTCCGGCTGCCCGCCGGTCCCGCCACCGGGCATGAGGTGGTGCGCTTCTACCTGTACCGGGCGGGGGGGAAGGGGGCGTTCCGCGCGCTATGGGTACGGTACACGGTGGTGCGCTGAGTGGGGAGGCGGCGGGGCCGGGCCAGGGGGAGCACGGAGTGCGGCCCGATCCCCCCGCCCTACCCCCGGTGAGCGGCGAGGCGGAGGGGCCAGGCCAGCGGTGGGCGCTGGCGGAGGCCGCCGGACTGATCGTGGCCCTGGGCCTCTCCGAAGTGGTGTCCGACGAACTCTGGCCGAGCATCGGTTTGGGCCTGCACGCGGTCCTGCTCGGCGTCCTGATCTGGCGGGGATCGCTGGCGGCGGACCCGCGGCAGCAGCGCTTCTACCTCGCCGCGGCGGTCCTGCCCCTGGTGCGCATCCTGAGCTTCTCGATCTCCCCCCAGTGGCTCACCGGCATCTGGTTCTACGTCGCCACCGAGTCCCTGCTCTTGGTGGCGGGCCTCAGCGTGGCGTACGGCCTGCGGCTCTCCTGGCGCGCGATCGGCCTGGGCGCGCCCCGGCACGGCTGGCTGGCGCTGCTGACCATCGCCAGCGGCGTTGGCGCCGGGTGGCTGGAGTCCCACATCCTCCACGTCACGCCGCTGGCCAGCGGACTCTCCCTGGGCCAGGTGTGGCTGCCCGCGATCCTCCTGGTACTGTTCACCGGCTTCACCGAGGAGATCACCTTCCGCGGCGTGCTGCAGCCCGTGGCGGCGGGGTGGCTCGGTCCGGCCGTCGGCGTCGCCTTTACGGCCCTCTCCTGGGGCCTGCTCCACACCGGCTGGAACTCCCCGCTGGACGTCGTGTTCGTGTGCGCGGTCGGCGCGCTGTGGGGGTGGGCGCGCCAGCGCGACGACTCCGTGGTCGGCACGTCGCTGGCACACGGGGTGGCCAACGTGATGCTGTTCCTGGTCATGCCTTTCGTGCGCTGAGCGGAGGGTCCTGGGCCCCGGGGCCGCCCGTGCCGGGCGCGATGGAGATGAGCCTCCGTGCCGCGGGCGGAGCGAGGCGAGGAACCAGCCCGGGCCGGCACCGGCTCGGGCGCACCCCGCCCCTGGCACGGCTCTCGCAGGCAAGGCCAACCAATGCAGACAGCCACCCTCGGCTCCCGCCCGGCGGTGAGGGATGAGCCGGCCGCTCCGCTCCCAGAGGGCGCCGCTTCCATCGGCGCACATACAGCCGGCGAGGAGCGTGGGCTGAGCGCTCCCGGGGCCACGCTCCTCGCCGGCATCCGCCGCCGGTCCGAACCAAACCCCCGGCCCCAGGCACGTACCGCCGCAGCCCCGTACCCATACCGCCCGGCGACGGCACGTCCCGCTCCGTACGGGCGGGGCCTGCGCCGCCGCGCTTCAGACTACGGCGCCGATGCGCTGGATCAGGAGGAAGACGACGGCCAGAGCCACCGGCACGATGGCCACCCGCACGGCTTGGCGAACCGCCACCAAGCGCCCGCCGGTGCCCCCGGTCACCACTTCGTTGGACATCAGCAAGATCACCAGCAAGAACACGACGGCGCCCCCGATGCCGAGGCCGGCCGCCACATGGGCCACCGTCGTTGTCGTCACCGTGGTCACAACCATGCTACCGCCTCCTTCCCCGTCGGCCGGCCCGCACCGACGCCCGACGGGACCCGACAACACCCGGCCCGGGTGGTCGGAAAGCTTCCTCATTCTACCGCACGGCGCGCCGATCCACCAGAGGGCTACGTGGGGCGCTGCGGCGGCGTGGGCCCGTGCCTCAGGCGAACAGCGCGGCGGCCAGGGCGGAGAGGGCCTGCCGGAAACAGCGGTAATAGGTGGCGCGCGACACGGAGAGGGTGGCCGCCAGGGCCGCGTGGGGGCCGGCGCGGTCGACGTAGTAGCGTGTGAGCACCTCCCGGCCCGAGAGGAGGCCAGCGCTCAGGTCGGCCACCACCATCATGTCGGTGAGCCATGCGCGCAAAGCGGTCGCCGTGCGCAGGTTGAAGGCCTGGGCGGCGAACCCCGCGGCCCGCGTGCGCGCGAGGGTCCCGGGGTCGTGAAACGCCTCCAAGGCCTCCTTGGCGGCGCGCACCTGCTCCGCGGCGGTCTGGAGACCCTCGGGAATCGGCGCCGGCCGCAGCGTCTCCTCGAGCCAGGCGGCCACGTCCAGCCGCGCCGGGTCCAGGAGCGCGATAGGGCTCGGCCCGTCCCCGGGGGGTGTGCCCTCCTGGAAGCCCAAGCGTCGCGGCAGGTCGTCGCCCCGGTCCGGCACCCAGGCAAGGCGCCGGACGCCGGCAAACTCGTCGGCGGAGCGAGCGAGCAGAGCGCACGGCAGCGCCGCGCCGCCACCGCCCAGGCCCGCCTCCAGGCGCTCCGCGCAGACGTACCAGGCGTCTTCCGCGGTGCCCCCCAGCGCCAGCGCGCACTGCCACAGGGGGGAGGGGTCCAGGGGGCTCGCCCTCACCCGTGCGCCGTCGATGCGCACACAGCCGGGGCAGCGGACCGTGCCCGCGGCCTGGGCGCGGCCGACCACGCCCCGTCCCGCCGGACCGAGGCCGAGCACCAGGTCCGCGCTGGGTTGGCCCGCCGTAACATTCCGGCGGGGGGCGGCCGAGCAAGCCGCCCGCAGCATGTCGCGCGCCTCGGCCTCGTCCGCCCGGCCCCCGGACGGCCATGCCCCGCAAGCCAGCCCACGGCCGTGGGCGGCTACGACGGGCGCCGCCAGGCGCCAGAGGGCGGCGGGAGCGGTTGGCCTGCCCTGGGCCAGGGCCAGGAGGTGCCGCAGCGCGCCGCGGCGCCAATAGCGCGCCGCCCAGGGACGCTGGCGGTCGACCACGTCGGCCAGGTGCCCACGGGCAGCCTCGTGCAGCGCGGCGCCGCCGCCCTGACTCCCGTCGGAGCCCCGCCACAGGGGACCGTCCCGCATCGCCGCCTCGTGCCGCTGCAGCGCCTCGGCCGGCAACGCCACGGGGAGGAACTCGCGGAGGGGGGAGGGGAGCACGGCGGCCGCGGCGAGCAGCGTATCGTAGGACGCCGCCTCGCCGGCGCCCGCGCGCCAGCGCCGCCGCCGCGAGCCCGGATGGAGCGTCTGCTCCAGCGCGAAGGCCGTCAGCGCGTCGTGGTCGAGGGATGCCGGAGACGCCTGGCCTCGGGCCGCTTCGCCGTAGTGGTCACGCAGCGCGTGGGCCGCCAGCGCCAGCAGGCCGGGATTCCCCGCGGCGCAGGCGAAGAGGTCGTCATAGCGCCCGGGATCCAGGCGCAGGCCCATGCGCTCCAGCAGGGCGTGCGCCTCGGCGCGGCGAAGGCCGCCCAAGGGGATCTCGCGCAGCGTCATGCGCCAGCGGGCGTCGTGGGTCCAGAGCCGGGCCGGGGCTTGCCTGCCGGCCAGCGCGAAGCAGACCCCGCCCCCCTGGTTCCGGCGGATGTGCTCGCGCAGGACGCGCTCGACCTCGGCGTCGATCTGGTCGTAGTCGTCGACGCAGAGCAGCACGGGGGCCCGCAGGGCCGCGTGCCGCAAGCGTTCCCACGGGCTGGCGCCGGGGGGCGCCGTGGGCGCGCGGCTGGGACCGAGTTCGGCCGCGAGCGCGTCCTCCACCACCCGTTCTTCGGAGAGCGCTGGGCCGGCGTCGACCCAGACCACGGTGTGGCCGCGCTCCTCTAACGCATAGGCGTGGATCCGCAACAGGGCTGACTTGCCCGAACCCGCGACGCCGTGGACGTAGGCGACGGCTCCCGCCGCCGCGGCCTCCCGCAAGCGCGCCAGTTCCTCCACCCGACCGACGAACGAACGTACCTCGGCAGATAGCAGGGAGCGCTCGGTGGTTGACAACAGGCACCCCCGCCCGCGCGCTGGCCCACCGCAGCCGCAGCCGGGCCAGCGTCTTCGGCCCGTGGGTCTCCCGGAGAGGACCGCAGGCACCCCTGCCGGCCCCGGGCGTCTTGGGGAGGCGATACGGCGCCGGGCGGAAGCCCTGGGGGGGGGCGCGGCCCGCCGCGCCCCCCCCCAGGGGGCGCGAGGCGGTTCGGTTCCGTCCCCGCTCTGGTGCCCGCGTCCGGTCTCGGCGAAGGCGGGGCCCGCCCGCGACCGGCCGGCCACGGCTCCACGGAACGCGTCTTCCGGCGCGCGACCCGTGCCGCGGCGCCGCGAAGACGGTGCCTCGGCGCGGGGATTCTACGACAGACGGAACCCACCCGATCAACGGTTCGGCGACGGGCTTCGCCATCCTGCTCGGTTTTCCTCCATGCTCCTCCGCGTCCACAGGGTGGCGTCATACCGCCAGGGGGCTTTGCGGGTCGAACGATGGCGCGCGCAGCCGTGCGGTGGTGGGCGGGGGCACCCGGTGCCCGCCACCGCAACGGCCCGGCTGGGATCCTGCGGCTGTTGCGGGCGTGGGAGGCACGGCGCGGGGCCGTGGGTGAAACCGTCAGCCTGTCGTACCCGCTCTGCCCCTCCGGAGGTGGCGGGCGACGACACCGCGGAAACGCCTGTGCCGCTGGCGGAGCGGCTGGAGCATCGCAGCGGATCGTTGCTGCCTTGCAATCTTCCAGTATGTGGGTGATCCTTGGGGCTCAGCGGTTTCAGGGCGGCGGCGAACCGATGAGCCCAAGTCTGAGCCTGAGCCGGTGAGGGCGTCAAGCACGCCGGGCGGGTCAGTTGCAGTGGCCAGCTCGGACATCGGAGGTCGCAATCTGCGTAACGAGGCATCCGCAGGCGCTGCTCCACGGCTTCGAAGAACGCTCGGAGTTCGGGGTCAAGGGCCACGGCGGTTCTCCCCATCGGGCGGTGGCTTGAGTGGCGCGGTTCGGAGGCGGGCAGGGGCGTCCTGTCCCTGCCCGTAAGGAGGTCCTTCCGCGCGGGCGCCGGCAGGCCCCCCGCCGCGGCGAACCGCGACATCCCAGCAGCCTGTCCAAGGGGGAACCGCCGCGGACCCCGAACTCCGCGCCGCTCAACGCCAAGATGGATGCCCGCTTTGGCGAGGCCGCAGCCCGCGACGCCGAGACCCGCCAGCGTGTGGACTCGCTCGCCAGCGAGATCAAGGCCACCCGCGCCGTCGCCGAGGCCGCGCTTGCTGTAGCCGCCCAAACCCGCGAGGAGGCGTAGCGCCGCGCGCGCGCTGCCCCCACCCGTCCCAAAGTTGCCGGGTCGGGGTGTCAATCCTCGCTCCAGGCGGCGCGCATGACCTCCTCCAGCGTGGTGAGTCCAGCGCGCGCCTTGGCCAGGCCGTCGGCGAAGAGGGGCCGCATCCCGGCGGACACCGCGGCCTCGTGCAGGGCGCTGGCGGGGGCGCGCTGCAGGATCAGCCGCCGCAGCGGCGCATCCAGCGCCAGCACCTCGGTCAGGGCGATGCGCCCGCGGTACCCGGTGCGGTCGCAGAAGGAGCACCCGCCGGCCCGCCCCACGGATTCGCCCGCCTCCAGCAGGCCGTGGCAGCGCACGGCCTCGTCCGCGCCGGCGGGCTCCCGCGTCGCGCAGCGCGGGCAGAGGCGCCGGGCGAGCCGCTGGCCGACCACGCCGACGAGGGCGGAGGCCACGAGATAGGGCTCCACGCCCATGTCGAGGAGGCGCGGGGCGGTGCCCGCGGCGGAGTTGGTGTGGATGGTGGAGAGCAGCAGGTGTCCCGTGAGCGCCGCGCGCACCGCGATGTCCGCGGTCTCGCCGTCGCGCACCTCGCCGACGACCACCACGTCGGGATCCTGGCGCAGCAATGCCCGCAGGCCCTCCGCGAAGGTCAACCCGGCCCGCGGGTTGACCTGGACGTGGTTGACCCCCGGCAACTCGTACTCCACGGGGTCCTCCACCGTGGTCACGTTGCGCCGTACCGCGTCGATCTGGGCCAGGGCCGTCATGAGCGTGGTGGTCTTGCCGGAGCCCGTGGGCCCCGCGACCAGCACCATGCCGTAGGGCGCCTCGACCAGGCGCCGCAACGCGGCCACGGCCTCCGGCGCGAAGCCCAGGCCCTCCGGCGTCGTGGCGAGGGCGGACTTGTCCAGCAGCCGCAGGACCGCCGCCTCCCCGAAGATGGTGGGCAGCGTGGAGACGCGCACGTCGACGGGCCGCTCGCCGACCCGCGTGCGGAAGCGGCCGTCCTGGGGGAGGCGGCGTTCGGAGATGTCCAGGCCGGAAATGACCTTGATCCGCGCCAGCACCGCCGGGTGCTGGGCCATGGGCAGGCTCTGGTGCACGTAGAGCGCGCCGTCGACACGAAACCGCACCCGCGCCTCCTTCTCGCCCGGCTCGACGTGCACGTCTGAGGCGCGGTCCGCCACCGCCCGCGCGAGCAGCCCGTCGACGATGCGGATGACGGGGGCCTCCAGCGCCGCGGACTCGTCGCCCTCGGCCCCGTCTCGGGGGCGCGGGCCGGGGGCATAGACCCGGGCGAAGGCGCGCTCCAGGGCGCGCGGGGTGGTGATGACGGGGCGGATGCTGAGCCGGCTGGCGTAGCGCAGGTCGTCCATGTGGTGGGGGTTGCCCGGGTCGGCCATGGCCACGGTCAACTCGCGCCCCTGGATGGCGAGCGGCAGGGCCCGGCAGTGGCGCGCCACGGCTTCGGGGACCGCGGCCACCGCCGCGGCGTCAATGGGCAGGTCGCCCTCCACAAAGGGGTAGCCGAGGTGCTCCGCCAGCGCCCGCGCCAAGTCCTCCTCCGAGACGAGCCCCGTGCCCGTCAGCACGGCGCCGAGCATCTCCCCCGTGCGCCGCTGCCGCTCCACGGCCGAGGCCAGCTGCTCGGCCGAAACCAGGCCCTTTTCCAGCAGCACGGCGCCCAGAGGGCGGTGGCGTCGGCGCCCGCCTTCGCTCCCCGCCCCGGGGTCCGCCGGCCCCTTGGTCCGCTGCCCCCCGACCTCCCGCCACTCGGCCACCGTGCTTCCCTTTCCCCTCTCCCCCAACGCGGCGCCCGCCCGGATCGCCGCGACGGTCACCGAACCGGGGTCCGCCCCGGCCACCCACGCTACTCGAACTTGCTGAACACCCCGTACATCGGCGTCAGCGCGGCCAGGAGGACGAACCCCACGAGGCCGCCCAGCACCAGCATCACCGCGGGCTCCAGCAGTGCGGTCAGGCGCCCGGCCAGCACGTCCACCTCGCGCTCGTAGAATACAGCGGCCTTGTCCAGCATCCCGTCCAGGGCCCCGGTCTCCTCGCCGACCGCCACCATGCGCACCAGCATAGGCGGCACCTGGCCGCTGGCGTGCAGCGCCTGCGAAAGCAGGCCGCCCTGGCGGACGGTCTGGGCCGCCCCTTCGGCGGCGGCGGCCAGCACCCCGTTGTCCATCACCTGCGCCGCGACCGGCAGCGCGGCCAGGAGCGTCACCCCCGCGCGCAGCAGGGCCGCCAGGGTGCGGGCAAAGCGCGCCAGCGCCCACTTGCGCGCCAGTTCCCCCATCACCGGCACCCGCAGCGTGCAGCCGTCCAGCACCTGCCGCCAGGCCGGCCGCCGCGTGGCGGCGACCGCCAGCCCGGCCAGGCCGGCCGCGGCCAGGGCCAGCAGGTACCAGATCCGGCGCAGCACGTGGCTGGCGGCGAGCAGCAGGCGGGTGAGCACCGGCAGGGGCACGGCCAGCTGCCCGTAGAGTCGCGCGAACTCCGGCAGCACGAAGGCGACCATGAAGAACACGACCGCCAGGGCGACGGCGGCGACCACCGCGGGGTAGAGCAGGGCAGAGCGCACCTTGCCGCTCAGGGTGAGGTCGCGCTCGAACTGGTCCGCCGCCCGCTGCAGGGCCTCGACCAGCACGCCCCCGGCCTCGCCCGCGGCCACCATCCGCGCCATCACCGGCGGGATCTGCCGGGGCTCCGCCTCCAGGGCCGCCGTGAGGTTGCCGCCGGCGCTCACCCGGGCGGCGACGCGGGCCACCAGCCGCTGCAGCGGGCCCGAGCGGCCGCGCTCCGGCCGGGCCAGCAGGCCGAGCGCCGACAGCAGGGGCACACCGGCGCCCAGCAGCGTGGCGGCCTGGTGGCAGAACAGGGCGAGGTCACGCGGCCCCACCCGGCCCGCGCTCAGGTCGAACTCCAGCAGGCGCCGCCTGGAGACGCGCTCGCGGCACGCGCTCAGGCCGGTGACCACGACCCCCTCGGCGTGCAGGCGCTTCGCCGCCGCCCCCGCGTCCAGGGCCTCCACGCGGCCACGCACCGGCTGCCCCCCGTCGCGCCGGCGGCCGGCGTAGGCGAACTCCGGCATCAGGCTCCGTCTCCCTTACGTCGGCCGCGACCCGGCGGCAGCGCCCTGGCATGCGGCGCCCCAAGCCCCCGCCAAAGTCGTCCCCGCGTCCCCGCGCCCCGGTGCCCCTGCGTCCCCGCGTCGCCCGCGCCCCCGCGCCCCCGCGTCGCCCGCGCCCCCGCGCCCCGGTGCCCCTGCGTCCCC
>JAJZZC010000089.1 GCA_021797775.1 Bacillota bacterium | reverse complement strand
CGGCGATCTGCCAGCGCCCGCGCTCCTGCCCTGGCTCCGCCGCCTCTTTGCCCTGCTGGAGGCGCATCGTCCCGACGGTCGACCACTGCCCACCGAGGTCGCGGTGTGGCTCGCCCGCTTGGCCGCGGCCTTGCCGGCGGAGCGCTGGGCCGAGGCGCGCTGGCTCACCCGCTTCGCCGCGGCGACGGATGCGGTGGCGGACGTGTTCGAAGCGGAACTGCAGCGCCAGATCTGGGAGGCCGAGGTGACGTGGCGGGTGGCTGGCGGCGTGGCCGTCGCGGAGCCGGGCGCCGCGCTCCGCCGGGTCCGCTTGGTCTGGGAGGCGTATGAGGAGGACGCGCGGGCGGGCAGTGGGGCGGGCGGAAGCTGAGCGGGGGGCTTGGCGGCAACGGGCGCTGCGTTCGCGCCCCAGCGAGCGAGTGGGGCGGTGGGCCCCCCCGTCACCAAGGCGACCGGTCGCGCCTTTGCGAAACTCCCGTGAAAAAGCCCGCGGGTGCCACTACCGGTAGTAGGGGCGCCCGCAGCGACCTACTCGACGGCGGCGCGCGAGTCGGTCCCGCCTTTTTCATGCCGCGTGGCGCCGGCCCCGTCGGCATGGGGGGCTCAGGTGGATCCGCGACCGGGGCCGGCCGCTCCACGACCTCACCCGCTCGCGTTGCGGGGTCCTTCTGCGCAGAGGTACCCGCCTGGCACTGCGAGATGCAGGATCAAGGCAGGGACGGCTGGCAAAGTCGGGGCGGGCCTGTACCGTCGCCTCCGGGTGGCGTACGACGTCGCCAGCGTGCGATCCGCCGTCTGGGATCAGAGATCAGCTGTTCATCTCGCGCTGCACGCGGGGGATGCCGGCGTGATACCGGAGCACCCGCTGATCGCCTCCCGGCTCCCAGGCCAGGCCGGCGTGCCGCGTCCCGCCACAGGCCCGTGCATGGCGCATTGTTCGCTGGGGACGCCGATGCTACAATCGCGCGGTACACGGGGCGACGGCGCCCTTGGGGTGGGACGTGCGCGACAACGGGAGCGAGGGACCGGGGGATGAGGCTCGCCGGCCGGCCGTCGCCGTCCGGCGGCGTGCCGTGCGCGTCTCCCTCCTTGGGTTGGGCACGGTCGGCGCGGGGGTCGCGCAGTTGCTCGCCGCCAATCGTGCGGACATCGCGCGCAAGGTCGGATGCGGGATCGAGGTCGTGCGCGTCCTGGTGCGCGACCCGGGCAGGGCGCGTGCGACGACGCTGCCCCCGGGCGTGTTGACCGCCGATCCAGAGGTCGCCCTCGGGGATCCGGCGGTCGATGCCGTCGTCGAGGTGATGGGCGGCATCCAGCCGGCGCTGGCCCTCATCGTGCGCGCCTTGCGCGCCGGCCGCCCGGTGGTGACGGCCAACAAGGACGTGATGTCCGAGCACGGCCGGGCCGTGTGGCAGGCGGCTGCGGAGGGGGGCACGGATGTCTTCTTCGAGGCCTCGGTGGGCGGCGGGATCCCCATCGTGCGGGCCCTGAAGGAGAGCCTGGCGGCCAACCGGGTGCGGCGGGTAGCCGGCATCCTGAACGGCACGACCAACTTTATCCTCACGCGCATGACACAGCAGGGGCTCAGCCAGCAGCAAGCGTTAGCCGACGCGCGCGCCCTCGGTTACGCGGAGGCGGACCCGAGCGCGGACCTCGACGGCCTGGATGCGGCGCGCAAGCTGGCCATCCTCTCGTCGATCGCCTACAACGCGCGCTGCCTGCCGCGCGAGGTCTTTCGCCAGGGCATCCGTGAGGTGGCCGCGGCCGACATCGCGTACGCCGCGCGCCTCGGCGCCGTCATCAAGCTGCTCGCCATCTCCGAACTCCGCCCGGGTGGCGTGAGCATGCGGGTCCATCCCACCCTGCTGCCGCGAGCGCATCCCCTAGCGGCCGTGCACGACGCCTTCAACGCCATCTATGTCCAGGGCGACGCCGTCGGCGAGGCGATGTTTTACGGCCGGGGCGCCGGCGCGCTGCCCACCGCCAGCGCCGTGGTGGGCGACCTGATGCAGGCCGCGCGTTTCCTCGACCGGGGTGGGGCGGGTACCGGCTGCACCTGCTTCCACGAGCGGGCGTTTGTGCCGCTTGACGCCTTGGTCTCGCGTTTTTACGTGCGCCTCCGGGTGATGGATCGGGTGGGCGTGCTGGCGCAGATTGCCGGGGTCTTCGGGCGATCCGGCGTCAGCATTCTGTCCGTCCAGCAGACCCCCGTGTTCGAGGGCGCAACGGCCGCGCGGGCACCGGAAGCCGATCCGCACGGAGAGGAGTGCGCCGAGTTGATCCTGACCACGCACGAGGTGGGCGAGGACCGGATGGCCGAAGCCATGGAGGGGCTCGGCCGTCTGGCCGTCGTTTCCGGGGTGGGCGCGGTCCTGCGGCTTGCCCCGGAGGATCTCTGAGCATGGCGCTGGTGGTGCAGAAGTACGGCGGGAGTTCGGTGGCGAGCCCCGAGCACGTGCGCCGGGTCGCGGAGCGCGTCGCCGCCGGCGCCCGCCGCGGGGACCGTATCGTGGTGGTCGTCTCCGCCATGGGCGACGCCACCGACGACCTGCTCGCCCTCCTGGCGCAGGTGGACGAACGACCCCATGCCCGGGAGGTCGACATGCTGCTCGCCACCGGGGAGCAGGTGTCCATGGCGCTGCTGGCCGCGGCGTTGCGGGCCATCGGCCGCGACGCCGTTTCCCTCACCGGCTGGCAGGCGGGGATCCAGACCGACGGTGTGCATCGTAAGGCGCAGATCCTGGGCGTGGACGCGACGCGCCTGCGCGCGCACCTCGATGCCGGCCAGACCGTGGTGGTGGCGGGGTTTCAGGGCATCTCGGCGGCGGGAGAGATCACGACCCTGGGTCGCGGCGGCTCGGACACGACGGCGGTGGCGCTGGCGGCGGCGCTTGGCGCCGACGTCTGCGAGATCTGCAGCGACGTCGATGGGGTGTACACCGCCGATCCGCGGGTGGTCCCGGACGCGCGGCGCCTGCCGCTCATCTCCTATGAGGAGATGATGGAGTTGGCGCACCTCGGCGCGCAGGTGCTGCACCCGCGCGCGGTGGAGTGCGCCGCGGCCAACGGCGTGATGATCATCGCGCGGTCGACCTTCGTCGATGGCCCGGGCACCACGATCATGGGGGTGGAGTCCTTGGAGGCGCAGTCCACGGTTCGGGCCGTCGCCCACGAGCGCCACGTCGCGCGGCTCGCCCTCCGCGGCGTCCCCGACCGGCCGGGTGTGGCCCACCGCCTGTTCGCTGAATTGGCCACTCGCCACATCAATGTCGACATGATCATCCAGAGCCAGAGCCGCGACGGTAAGAACGATATCGCCTTTACGGTCGCCGCCGACGAATTGCTCCATGCGCGCGAGTGTGCTGAGGCGGCGGCGGTCGATCTGGGCGCCGAAGCCGTCGTGGCGGAACCGGGGTACGGCAAGGTGTCCGCGGTGGGCGCCGGGATGGTCAGCCACCCTGGGGTGGCGGCGTGCATGTTCGGGGCGCTGGCCGAGGCGGGGGTGAACATCGAGATGATCAGCACCTCGGAGATCAAGATCTCCTGCCTGGTGCGCGCGGACCGCGTCGAGCCCGCCGTGCGTGCGGTGCACGACGCGTTCGGGCTCGGCGGCGGCGTCCAGGGGGCGTCCCGGGCCGCGGAGGGCGAGGGGTCTGCCGGGGTGGCCAGCGCGGGCTAGGGCGGGCGCGGTACGCGCCTGCCCTAGCCCTGCCCCGCGCCGTGCCCGGAAGGGGGTTTGATCGCGCGTGCTAGCCAACCGCCGCCCGCCCGTCGCCGTGTCCACCGGCGTATACTCGCAGTTTCCTGACCACGCCTCGCCGGAGGCCGTGGCCGACGGCATGGAGCGCATCGGCGCTGAGGCGTACGAGGTGCTGGTGTTTGGGTCGTGGAAAGACCTGCGTGCCGCCGCCCGCACCATCGCCTCCGCCGCGCGGCCCGTGGCTGTGGTACACGGGGAGAAACGGGTCGGCGGGCTGCTCGGGTCCGCTGACCCGGCAGAACGGCGACTCGGCCAGGAGCTCACCCTGGCGGCCGTGGACGCCGCGCGCACGCTGGGCGCGCCGTGCGTGAACATCCACGTCTGGGACCTGCCCGATTCGGACCGCCTGCTGGAACGAAACCTGGAGGCGTTGGCCGAGATCCTTCCCGCGGTGTGGCGGAGCGGCGTGCGCCTGCTCGCCGAAACCATCCCCTGCCAGTTGGACGTCCCCTGGCGCAACGTGCAGCGCATCCTCGAATTCTGCGACGGGGTCCTCGCCGGCCAGCCCGCAGCCGACCGGGCGGCCGTGTCCGACGGGGAGAGCATCGGGGTCAACCTCGACCTGGAGTTCCTGTCCTGGCACGACGGGCTGGAGACGACGTTGGGCGAGTATGTACCGCGCTGGGGCGGCCGTTTGCGCAACGTGCACGTCAAGGACCACGACGGCAAGCCGTTCATTGAGGGCCGCCGACGGTACGTGAACCCCGGCGACGGGTGGCTCGACTATCGGCACATCTTCACGCGGCTGCGCGACGCGGGTTACGCGGGGCCGCTCACGTTCGAGGGCAACGTGACGCGTGCTGGCGACCGGGAGGCCGCGATCTCGGCCACGCGCATGTACGTGGAACGGATCACGAACTGGGCGGACGCGGTGTGGGCGGGGGGATAGGGGCTGCCGCGAAAGGCCGCTTTCGCGGCAGCCCCGCGCTTTTTCGCGACCGGTCCGACCGGCGGAAGGGGCACCCCCTTGTGCAGCGCCCCCCCGGGGCCGGCGCGATCCAGCGACGCGGCCGGGGCGGCGGGTGCATCCCCCTGCCTGAGCCCGGTGACGGTACCCGGCCCCTTCGACCGCGCCTGGGGCGGGCCGGTCTTGGCTGACCCCACCGGATCCCCACATGTGCGCCGTTTTCCCTCTGCAGGAATTCGCCGCTCGCTGCCCGCAATGCTCCCTGCCGCCCGCTGAGACCGGCGGAGGCGAAGGGATGGGTGTCCCCTTGGCGTCGGTGCCGCTGGCGCAGCCCGTAACGGTGACCCTGACCCGCGGCCGCATCCCCGAGTCCGTGCATCTCGTCCATGTGGCGGTGGCCGACGCGGAGGGCCGGCTCCTGGCCTCGGCCGGGGACCCCGGGCTGCGGGCCTTCCTGCGCAGCTCGGCCAAGCCGCTGCAGGCCATCCCGCTGATCGAGTCCGGCGCGGCTGACGCCTTTGGCCTGGATGAGGCAGAACTCGCGGTGGCCTGCGGTTCGCACGAGGGCGCCGCCGTCCACCAGCAGACGGTCCTTTCCCTTTTAAGGAAGGCGGGTCTAGGCGAGGAGGCGCTGCGCTGCGGGATCCACGCCCCAGGCAACGCCGCGACCGCCGCCGAACTGGCGCGCAGCGGCGCCGCGCCGCGCCGCCTGCACAACAACTGCTCGGGCAAGCACGCCGGGATGCTGGCCACGTGCGCGCACCGCGGCTGGCCGCTGGAGTATCTCGGGCCGGACCACCCGCTCCAGGTGTGGATCCGGGAGATCGTCGCCGAGGCCTCGGGCGAGTCCCCCGAGCTCGCCGTGGACGGCTGCGGCGTGCCCACCTTCGGCCTCAGCCTGCACGGGATGGCGGCGGCCTACGCCCGCATGGGCCGCGGGTCGGGCCTACCGGCTGCGCGGGCGCGGGCGGCGCGGCGGCTGGCAGCGGCCATGGCGGCGCGCCCCGTCCTCGTGAGCGGCGAGGGGAGTGTCAACACCGTGATGCTCGCCCGCCACGGGGGGCGCTGGCTGACCAAGGGCGGGGCCGAAGGGGTTTGGTGCCTTTCCGTGCGCGCCGAGGACGGGGCGGGGCTGGGCGTGGCGGTGAAGGCCGTGGACGGCAGCCATCGCGGCTCGATCCCGGCGCTCCTGGCCGTGCTGTCCGCGCTGGGCGACCCGGGGGCCGAGGACCCCGAGTTGGCGCGCTTCGCTCGGCCGCCAGTGACGAACACCCTCGGCCAAGTGGTGGGGGATACCCGCGTGACCCTGCCGGAACGGCTTTCACAGATCGCCGACGCGGCGGCGATAAGGTAGCCGGAATGTCCCGCACACGCGCCCACTGCAGTCCGGCGGCGACCGTCCACGGGACGATGGCCGCGGCGAACTGCCCGGCCACCGCCGCGGCCGAGCAGAGCGACCGACCGCCAGAGGCCCGCGTGCCCCCGCTGTGCCTTGGCGGGACCGGCCGGGCCGCTTCCGCTTGCGGGCGGCCTTCTGCAGCGTCTTCGCGCGCTACGCGTGCTCGCAGGCGTGCCAGACCGTGCGGCCCCCCAGGCAACGTGGCCCTTCCCCGGCCGCCGCCGCGGCGCTGTCCGTGTTGCGACCGATCGTCCCAACCTTATCGGTCGGGCTCGGCCAGCCGGCGGTCCTCAGCCTTGCCCGCGATCGTGGTGCGCTGCGCGAACGGCGGGTACAGCCACCAGCCGTCGCGCTGATGGATCAGGGTCGGCCACCGCGCTCCCACACCCCCGGCTTTGCCCGTAGGCCGGCCGTTCCGCGCCGGTACGGCTTTGGGTGCGGCTCTCTTGGAGGGACATCACTGGGACTCAGGGCCGCTGGCCGCGCCACTCCGGGCGAAGAGCCACGGCACGACGGGGCGTCACTTCAAAGGAGCCACACCCTACGGCTTTCTGCTCCTGGCGCCCGTGCCGCGCGGACGAGCGCCGCCGTGGCGGGTACGAGGCCCTCGCCCCCGCCGGGCAACGCCTCCCCCGTGAGCGGGACGCGTTCCCGCCGCCGGTCCGGCCGCGGCAGGGTGAAAGCGCCCCGGCGCGGAAGCGGGAACGCCATGCCCACCGAGCATGCCCGCGCCGTTGCCCTGCTCGACGCGTACTACGCGGAACAGCTCGGCTGCCCCGTCACGATGCTTGCCACGGCCGCGCCACAGCCTGCCGTCGTGCCATGCGCGCGGCGGGAGCAGCGTTCGGGGCTGCACGTATCGCCTGTGCTCGCCCTGTGGCGCGCGGGGGGCGGCGCCGTGGTGTCCGCCAGCCCGCCATACGCCGATGCTCTGCGCGCCTGTCTGGCGGGCCTGGACCGGGGCGTGTCGGCGGAGCGCGCCGCGAGCTGGGCCGCGGCGAACGTACCCGACGTGGTGGCGCGGGAGTACCCAGGGGCCTGGGCCAGCGTGTCGCGCGTTCTGACCGTGGGCTTGCAGGGTGCGCCAGCGCTCTCGGGGGCGGCTGTATGCGGCGGGGACGACCGGCGGTGGTTTTGGGCGCTGACCCCGGCCGAGGAACGCGCGGCGCGGGCGGAGGCGAGTTGGAGCACCGCAACGGTCGCCAACATCGCGGTGGAGACGGCTCCGCGCTTCCGCCGCATGGGCTACGGGCGCGCGGCCGTGGCCGAGGCCGTGCGGGCGGTGTCCGCGCGCGGAGGCGCGCCGCTCTACCTGCACCGCGTGGAGAACGCGGCGTCGGCGGCGCTGGCCGACTCGCTCGGTCTTATGACCTACGGTTGGGTGCTGGAGGCCTCGGCCCTGGACCTGCCGGCCGAGGACCTCCGCCGCCTTCCCCCCGGGGCCCGTGGCGCCTTGGTGTCGCGCGGGGTGTTCGAGCGGGGCAGCGTCGCGGCCCACTGGCGCCGGGTGTACGCGCAGGAACCGCTGCTAGAGTCCGACGCTGTGGGCGGGGCTGCCGATCGATTGTTCACCGCGCTCGCGGTGCCTGGGCGGGTGTTGGTCCTCCGCGCGCTCCTGCGCGCCTGGGGGCCCGCGCACGTGGAGGACGTGGCCTTGGCGTGCGGCCTCGGCCCGAGCGCGGTGCGGGCGCACTGCCAGGCGCTGGACGATGTCGGCCTGGCGCAGGACCACCTCGGTGGGGTGTTCTCTGTGCCGCCCTGGGCGGTGTCTACGGCCATGGGGCTGCTCGCGGCGGCGTCCGACATGGCGGCATTGCACGGGGGCGGGACGGGCGGGTGCGGTGCGGGAAGTCCGTGAACGACACGCTGGCGACCGCGCAGACCAGTCACCACGGGGAGGGAACCGCGCGGCGCGGGGAGATGGGCCCCTTGTGGCCATGCTCCCAAGCCGTTCTTTTGTGTCCGTGTCTTCAGGAACGGCAAAGGAGGTACCGAATGTCTCCCATGCAGCGGGACCTGCTGGACCGTTTCCGCTGGGTCGACGGCCATGCCGACATCTGGCGCCTCTTTGCTGACGGCGCCTTCTTCCCCAGGCTGGCCGCCGCGCTGGCGGACCCCTTCCGATCCATTGGCGTGACGCACGTCGCTGGAATCGAGGCCCGCGGGTTCCTCCTCGGGGGCGTGGTCGCGGTGGAGTTGGCGGCCGGCTTCGTCGCCATCCGCAAGGAGGGCGGGCTGTTCCCCGGTGGATTGTGCAGCCGCGCGACGCCCCCGGACTACCGGGGCCGCACCCGGCGCCTCCTGCTGCAGCGGCACGCCCTCGGGGCGGGAGACCGCGTTCTGCTCGTCGACGACTGGTCGGAAACCGGCGCCCAGGCCCTGACCGCGCGGGCGCTGGTCGAAGCGGCCGGCGCGACGTTCCTCGGGCTGTCGGTCATCGTGGACGAACTGCCCGCGGCCGTCCGCAGCCGGTTTCCCGCGTTCTCCGCGCTGGTCCCGGCTGCGGCGCTCGGGCCCAGCGGGTAGCGCGGGGCAAGGGCGCATCTGGCGCCGCCGGTTCCGGCGGCAGCGGCGTCATGGAGGGGGATGCCGCCCGGCGAGGCAGCCTACGGCGGCGCCCACCCACCCGCCAGGGCTTCGCAGGTCGGCAGGCCTGGCAAGTAGGGTGCGCTCCTTGCCGCCTTTGCCGATCACCCGTAGGCCCACGTTGCCGTGGGGGCCGCGCAGGAAGGCGGGCCAGCGGATGCCGGCCGCCTCTGCTCTGGCGCGAGGAGGGCGTAGCCGCCGGGGTGTATGCCAAAGGGCCGGCGGGTGCGGGACCGGGGCCGTTCCGACTGCAAGCTGTGCCGATAGCACCGCCGCCACCGACCACGAAGGTCGCGCTGCTTCAATCCGGCCCAATGGTCGCTGCCAATACGAAGTTGCTGTGGCAACTGTGGCCAGGCGGTAGGCTCCTGCGGACGGAGGACGGGGGCGCCACTTGGACGGATGCGTCACCCCTGGATTACCGGCTGGCGCCCGGCGGGGGCGCTGGTTCTTCGCCAGCCTCCCAGCAAGTAATGATCGGTGCGGCTGCCACGGTCACACTCCTGCATGTGGCCACCTGTTCACAGGCTGCCTGCTATAACGCGTGGGCGTATGCGACGGGTCCAGGGGGTACACCGACCATCTTGTTCACCCCAGACGGCGGCGGCACCTGGCAGGACCTGCAGCCGAAGGGGCTTCCACTTGAAGTGACGCCGACCACCGTTGCCGAGCCGACGCTGCAGTTCGTCACGCCAACCGACGGGTGGGCGGCCGTTTTTCCTTGCTGTGCTTCGCCAAGCGATACGCAGGACGTGGCGGTCTACCGCACGGACGATGGAGGCCGGCAGTGGACGCCCGCTGGTGACGTGCGAACCCGCACGCCGTTAGCGAACTGCCCGGCGCCGCAGGGTATCCCAGTCGGCCTGGGGGCGCTGAACGCCGAGACGGCGTGGATTACTGGCGTTGCAGCGGGGCAGCCATGGCTCTATCGGACTACCGACGGCGGTGCGAGGTGGCAGAACGTCCGGCTCAACATCCCGCAGGGCCTGGAGCATACGGTCACGCTGACGGAGTCGCCTCGTTTTTTCGGCGCCGAGAACGGCGTGCTACCGGTGATCTTCGGTGCAAAGCACGAGCAGCTGGACGGATGGCAGTGGGTTGCTACGCCCGACGGCGCGCCTCCCGGCGGTCCGTGGCTCGTCCTATACCAGACGCACGACGGCGGTGTCACGTGGCAACCGACGGCGCCGATCCACGTTCACGGAAACCCTGTCTCGACGGCGCCGTCTGGGGTAGTGATCGAAGCGAGCGATGCCCAGCACGACTACATCTGGGACGGCAGGGAGTCGGCTGCCACGGCCGACGGAGGCAAGAGCTGGACGACACCACAGCGTTGGGGGGGTGGAGGAGTCGTCCCGGTGTTCGTTAACGCGACGACCGGGTGGTTCTTCCCGCAGCAACTCGTCACCACCACTGATGGTGGCCAAACCTGGCGGGCGGTGCCCGCCGTACTCGAGGCCTCCGTGCCTCCTACGGTTGGGTACGTGGCTCCCACGGCAGTCCGTCCCCATACCATCCACGGCTCGTGGAAGGCCAGCGCTCTTCGGTCGCAATGGCGCGGTCGCCCGTTGGCGGTGAGCACCGGGCCTGCTGTCACCGTCGCTGCCGGCCATCCTGTCCCGCTCGAGGTGGACGTGGGTGCGTCACGACCGATCAGGCTAACGCGGCCGCTCGTGCTGCAGGTTCGCATCTCCATGGCCGAAGCGATACCGCAGACCGATGGATCGGCGCAGTGGATCGACGGTGGGCCCAATGTCTGGGCAGGGACGCTGCCCGCGCTGACGAGCGTCGACGGCCCGGTCCGCATACTGTTCACCTGGAACGGGCTCGACGCCGGAGGCCATCCCGTGCCGCCCGGGAGATACTTCGCTGACCTCGCGACCCCGCTGCCAGTGCTCCGCTACACATCCGGCACCGGTGCTCACGTGCAGGAGGCTCTGCCGGCCACACCGGCCGCCGGGACAACGCAGGCGTACAGCGCGATGATTACGGTGCGCCCGTAACCGGCCCCGTTCCCGTCCTCCCCGCCTGCGCCGGTATCCGCAACCGGACCTGCTGATCTGCGACGACTTCGCCACGCGGGCCTTGGCCGAGCGGCAGACGGAGGACCTCTGGGAACGCATCGGGGATCGCCGTCACTCCCTCATCGTGGTCTCCAATCGTGCCCCTCAGATCTGGTACCCGCTCTTGCCCAACCCCGTCCTGGCCGAGAGTGTCCTCGACTGTCTGATCAACAGCGCTCACCACCTGATCCTCATGGGCCGCAGCTACAGGCCCCAACGCCGACCTGACCGGCCGCCAACCGGGCCACAGACCGTGCCCGACCCTGAGACCCCCGACTCCGACCCGGCATCCTGAACCGGTCCTGCGAGGGGGGGATGACCTACCCCGCCAACTGGACCTTAATGGTCCGCAGACCCGTCTCTGGCCACTCCGAGGCGTTCCCATTCCGGGTGCCAGGGGGGTCCATCCCTGGCACGCGAGGTGGGTCGCGGACCCCAGTTTACGTTGGCCTCGTACGGCCGTGCGTTGGCAATGGACGTGGATGTCGCACAGCAACAACTTCGGACAATGCCCTATAGAGTAGTGTCAGGTAGGGCGCTGGCCGACCCTGCGTTTGACGTTAGTTGGGGCGATGTGTGGGGGCCGCAAACCAAAGCGGCCGCGCTTGGGCAGGAAGTAGCTGAATATCGCCTCTGGCGTGCCCTCGGCGTCCTGGTTGGCCGGAGGGGCGGGGCATACGCAACGCCGTGGGCCATCGGAGTGCCGCTCCCTCCTGCTCGAGCGACCGTGCGAGAGGTTCTGTCGTCTGTCAGCGGGACCAACGAATCTCTTCCACGCACCGACTGAGGTGCCGACGTACGTGTGGCGTGAGGCACGGTGCATGAGGTGTCCGCTTGTGCCCGTACGGATGCAGCGGAGGCTTGGTGGACATGGTGGCGTACCCCGGCCGTGATGTCATGTCGAAGCGGCCGGCGCCACGTTCCTCGGGCTGCCGATCATCGTGGACGAACTGCCCGCGGCCGTCCACCGCCGGTTGCCGGCGGTCTCCGCGCTGGTCCCGGCCGCGGCGCTCGGGCCCAGCGGGTGGCGCGGGGCAAGGGCGCGTGCCACCCGCGCTGGCGGGCAGGGGCCCCTAACTCCCGGCGGGTGCCATTAGGTGCCCGTCGCCGCGCGGGTTGCGGTCACAGAACTGCCCAACAGCGCAGCGGGCGGCCTCTACCCTCCAGCCGCCAACTGGGCGGAGATCGACCCGCGCGTTGGGCACGGGCGCCCCGCCCGGGGACTCCGCCGGAACCACCGCGTCGCCCTCCACGAGGGCTGCGGCGGTGCGGTAGAGTGGTGCGGCGGACGGGGCCCGCCGCAGAGGGGCCCTCCCGCGGATGGAGGGGACGGACGTAGACGACGGCGCGCACATCCACGCCGGACGGCTGGGGGCTGCCGGCGGTCGGGCGGCCACGCGGTTCACGGCTTCGATCGGCTTTGACCAGCGCCTCTTCCGCCAGGATATCGCGGGCAGCCGCGCCCATGCCCGCATGCTGGGAAGGGTCGGCCTCCTCGCCGAGGGGGAGGTCGCCGCGCTGCTCGGCGGCCTCGACCGGGTCGAGGCGGAGTTTGCGGCCGGCACCTTCCCCATCCGCCCGGAGGACGAGGACATCCACCTCAACATCGAGCGTCGCCTGGCGGAGTTGGTCGGGCCGGTGGCCGGCAAGCTGCACACTGCCCGCAGCCGCAACGACCAGGTCGCGCTCGACATGCACCTCTGGGTGAAGGCGGCCTGCGCGGATGTCCGCCGCGGCGCGCGCGCCCTGCAGGGCGCCCTGCTGCAGCAGGCCGAGGCCGCGGCCGACGTGCTGGCCCCGGCCTACACGCACCTGCAGCACGCCCAGCCGATCCTCTTCGCGCACCACCTCCTGGCGTACTTCTTCATGCTCGAGCGGGACCGCGCGCGCCTCGCGGACTGCGCCCGCCGCGCCGACGTCTCCCCGCTGGGCGCCGCCGCGCTGGCGGGGACCACCCACCCCGTCGACCCCGCCTCCGTCGCCGCCGAGCTGGGGCTGGGCGGGACGTACGCCAACAGCATGGACGCGGTCTCTGACCGCGACTTCGTGATTGAACTGGTGGCGGCGCTGTCGATTCTCATGGTGCACACGAGCCGCCTGGGCGAGGAACTCGTCCTCTGGTCCAGCCGCGAGTTCGGGTTTGTGGAGCCGGACGATGCCTTCGCCACCGGGAGTTCGATCATGCCGCAGAAGAAGAACCCCGACGTCGCCGAGTTGGCGCGCGGCAAGTCCGGGCGCGTCTTCGGCCACCTGATGGGCCTGCTGGCCGTGATGAAGGGCCTGCCGCTCGCCTACCACTCCGACATGCAGGAGGACAAAGAGGCCTGCTTCGACGCCGTCGATACGGCGCTCGCCGTCACGTACGCCCTCGCCGGCATGGTCACCACGCTGCGGCTCCGCCCGGGGCGCATGGAGGCCGCCCTGGCCGGCGACTTCTCCGGCGCCACCGACGTAGCCGACGCATTGGTGCGGCGCGGCGTGCCCTTCCGCGAGGCGCACGCGGTGGTGGGCGCCCTCGTGCGGCTGTGCGTGGAGTCGGGGCGGGAGCCGGAGCAGCTGCCCCCTGGCGAACTGGCCGCCCTGCACCCCACCCTGGACGCGGATGTCGTCGCCGTCATGGCCCCGCGGGCCGTGGTCGCGGCCCGGCGCTCGCCCGGCGGGACCGCGCCGGAGCGGGTGGCGGAGGAACTGGGCCTGGCGCGGCGGCTGCTGGCGGCGGAGGGGTAGTCGCGGCCGGCATCCCCGCTTACCCCTGCCCGGACCGCGCACCGCCACGGCCGAGCGGCCCTGCGGCACCTGCTGGCGGATTCCCGGCCGCGCACGGGCCCGCGCGACCAGCTGCCCGCCGGTGACGGCACCGCAACGGCGGTCGAGCGGCTCATCGCGGCGGGCTGGCTCCTCCTCAGCCAGGACGGGTACAGCCTGACGCCTCGGGGCACGGTGGTCGCCGCGGTGGTGCTGCGGCTCGCCGCCGCGCTCGGCTTGGGCTGCACCCACGGTGCGCGCCTCTACAGCGAGTCCGCGTATCGCACCTACGACCGCGCGTATAACGGCGCCCCTTGACCGGAGAAGCCCGTTCGGGACCACAAGGCGGGGACGGCGGTGGACGATCACGGACTCCGCCGTCCGCCGACATCAGGTGGCGCAGTGCCCTGCGCCTGCCGCAGGGTGGAGTCATGGATCCCCCACGCGCATGGCTTGTCGGGCGGGCGGCCGAGGCACTGGGGAACAGAGCGGATACGAGGAACGCTCGCGGCGCGGCATGCCGCCCGCCCCCAGGTCGCGGATGCCCGCCCCCATCGCGTCGAGCCGCTGCGCTGATAGGAGCGTCAGGCCAGGACGAAGTACGACCAAATCGGTGGCGGTCGCCGTCCGAGTCGCAGCCGCAGCCACCCCCGGAAGGCGGTCACGATCAGCCGGCGAACGGCATGGCCAGCACCAGCCCCGGCACGGCGGCGAAGTGGCGCACATCCAGCGTCGCCAGGGGGCAGTCCCGTTCCAGCGCGGTGGCGGCGATCAGGGCGTCGGCCAGCCGCAGGCCCTTGGAACGGGCCAGCGTCCGCAGCAGCCTGCCGGCCGCTTCCCCCACATCCCCCGTCACCGGTTCGCAGCGGAAGAGCCCCAGCAAGTCGCGGACAGTCGCCTCGCCCGCCGCGTCGAGACGCTCTCCCGCCAGGAGTTCGGCCCAGGTGACAGCGCTGACGCGGAGGTCACTGTCTCCGCCCAGCTGCTGTTCGAGGAACGCGGTGGACGCCCGCTCGCCGCGCAGGTGCCCGATGCACACCGACGAGTCCACGAGGATGGTCAATCGCCCTCTCTCCCCAGGGGCGCGCCGGCGCGATCTCCCTTCATCCGTCCTTGCCCCCACGCCAGGTCTCGAGGCGGTTGCCCCCGCAGACCGTCCAGTTCGTCCATCCACATGTCGTAGCCCCGGAGCGCGCCGGCCGTCCGGCCGAGCCTCTCCAGCCGGTCCTGGCGGTCGGATGCGCCCATCGGTGCCTGGCCGGGACCGACCGCCGCGGGACATGCGTCCGGTCGTTGCCATCTTTCGCCCGGTGGCTGCGTCCTGAAGGCGGACGGCTCTTCGCGCGCCTCCTGTCCGGTCCCGCCGCCGAGGGCCTGGAGTAACCCGCGCCGCAGCAACTCGGCGAGGGGCACCCCCAGTTCGAGCGCGCGGCGCTTGGCCGCCCGGTGCTCCGCCACCGTCAACCGTACGTTGGTCAGGACCCAATGCGTTTGTGCGGCATCCTTCTCCGTCGCCATGGGCCGAGTCTACCGCGGTAGGTCTGTAGCGGCCACCCCGCTGGACGTGGCGGGGTGGCCGCCACGTCCGGGCGTCGGCCTCGGGGGAACGCCGATGATCGGCGACGTCCGCACCCCAGCGTCCTCTGGCGCCCGCCCGCCGACGGTCCCTGCCAAGGTGCACCCCGGCGGAACCCGCTGTCGGAGGTGTGGCCGCCGCCCACGGCGTCCAGCGGGTGGAACCGGACCGACGGGCCTTGGCGGGCGCGGGCGGTCTTGGATGCGGGCCGGCGCCCATGGCAGACACGGCACGTTCCCGCGGCGGGCGCCGGGCGGGCCAACGCGCGCGCGCCGCCGCGTGCGCACCGGCGCCCCGGGCTGGGTTGCCCGCGGGCGGCGAAACGGCCCCACGGGGCAGAGGTGACGGCCGGTCCCGGCACGGCGTCACCCTGGTGCCCTCCACGCGCGGCCAAGGGGGTGGCGAGCTGCGCCACGAATGCCCGCCGGGTGCCCCGCGCGGGCGCCAGGGGCGAAGGCAGCGCGGGGGGGACGCGCGGGTGCCCCGCCTTCCCCCGCGACCACGGGCGTTGCCCGGTGGTACCCCTGGGCCCCTGGGCCGCCAAGGGCACGCCTCTGTCCCGCCGCGGCGCGGTCGCGGCGCGCCCTTGACCCACTCCGCACAGCAGATGGCGGTGACGATGGTGGATCGCTCTGATGAACTGTTTGCCCGCGCCATGGCGCGGATCCCCGGTGGGGTGAACAGCCCTGTGCGTGCCTTCGCCGCGGTGGGCGGTACCCCGCGCTTCATGGCCCAGGCCGCGGGCGCGCGGATCCGGGACGTGGACGGGCGCGACTACGTGGACCTCTGCATGAGCTGGGGCCCGCTGCCGCTGGGGCACGCGCACCCCGAGGTGGTGGCCGCGGTCTGCCGGGCGGCGGCGGCGGGTACGAGCTTCGGGGCGGCGACCGAGGCGGAGGTGGAACTGGCGGAGGTGGTCGGGAAGGCCCTGCCGTCGGTGGAGATGGTGCGCCTGGTGTCCTCGGGCACGGAGGCCACGCTGTCGGCCCTGCGCCTCGCACGGGCGTTCACCGGGCGCGCGCGCATCCTCAAGTTCGCCGGGGGCTACCACGGCCACGGCGACGCGCTGCTGGTCGAAGCGGGGTCGGGCGCGGCCACGCTGGGCGTGCCCTCCAGCCCCGGCGTGCCGACGGCCGTGGCGGCGGATACGCTCGTCTGCCCGTACAACGACCTCGATGCCGTGCGCGCGACGTTGGAGCGGCACAGCGGTGAGGTGGCGGCCATCATCGTGGAGCCTGTCGCCGGCAACATGGGGCTTGTGCCGCCGCGCCCCGGGTTCCTGGAGGGTCTGCGGGCCGCGGCCGACAGCGCGGGGGCGCTGCTGATCTTCGATGAGGTGATCACGGGCTTCCGCGTGGCGTACGGCGGCGCGCAGGGGCTCTTCGGGGTGCGGCCCGACCTCAGCTGCCTTGGCAAGGTGCTGGGCGGCGGGTTGCCCATCGGCGCGTATGGCGGGCGCGCCGACATCATGGCCCTGGTGGCGCCCGCGGGCCCCGTCTACCAGGCCGGCACGCTGTCGGGCAACCCGCTGGCGGTGGCGGCCGGGCTCGCGACGCTGCGGCTGCTGCGCCGGTCGGGGACGTATGCGGACCTGGGGGCGCGCGGCGAAGGCTTGGCCCTGGCGCTGCGCCAAGCCGCCGCGGAGGCGGGGGTGGGGGGCGCCGTCAGCGTGGCGCGGCTGGGGTCGATGCTGACCGTCTTCTTCCGGCCGGAGGCGCCGGTGGACATGGCGCAGGCCGGGACGTCCGACCGCGCGGCCTACGCCCGCTTCTTCCACGGCATGCTGCGCCGCGGGGTCTACCTCCCGCCGGCGCAGCTCGAGTGCGCCTTTGTCTCCCTGGCCCACGGGCCGGAGGAGATGGCCGCCGTCGTGGCCGCGGCGCGCGGGGCGTTCGCGGAGGCGGTGGGGTAGGGGGCCGGGGCCGGGGGAGGGGCCGCTCTTGGGGCAGGGGGGCATGCCTCTTCACTGCCCACGGGTGTCCGCGATCCCGCGGGCTCGTATGTGCCCGCCGCTACGGTGGAAGCCCGGACGTTCATGGTGGCCATGCGTTTGGCGAACAGGCGTCCTGACCGCAGGCCGGCAACGGCAGGCCTCGGGCGAAATCGCCGCGTGCCGTGCAGCGGCAGCGCGTGCGGCCGAACTGCGCTGCGTTCGCGCGTCGGTCGCGCGGCGATAGGGGGCGAGATGACGTGTCCCCGAGGGTAGAGGGCGTGCGCAAACGGTTCGGCGCCACGGTGGCCCTGGACGGGCTTGACCTTGAGGTACCGGCAGGCGCGTCCTATGGCCTGATCGGCCCCAACGGCGCGGGCAAGACCACGACGATGCGCCTCATCCTCCCCATCCTCACCCCCGATGCGGGGGCCATCGCTTGGCGCGGGCGGCCGCTGCGCGGCTGGCCGCGACAGAGGGGGGCGTGCCCTGCGCGCGGGGAGTGTCGACGCGGTGCGCGCGGAGGGTGGGCGGCGCGTGCTGCGGGTCGGCGTCGGCGGCGACCCTCCGGAGGCCTACGCGCGCCTGGCGCAGGCGTTAGCGGGCGCGCCAGGCGCGCGGGACGCGGACGCGGCGGGGGATGCGCCTCCCGGCCGCGGTGCGCCGCCCGGGATGGTCGCGCCGGACCTCCCGTCGCGGGTGGGGCAAGCCGTGCCCCACGCGGCCGCTGGAGCCTCTGGGCCGGTGGGAGAGGCCGCAGGGGATGGACCGGGGCGCGGCCGGGCGCGCCTTCATTGGGAACGCCGCGGTTGGGGGTCGGTCGGCCGGGCGGTACCCCGGCGGCCCGGATCGGGCGGAGGGCGTTCAGCGCCATTTGACAGGACAGGGCTGGCGCCGCTGCAGCGGCTGCCTCGGTCGGGGACTACGCCCGACCTCGGGGCGCGCGGCGAGGGCTTCGCCCTGGCGCTGCGGCAGGCCGCTGCGGAGGCGGGTGGGAGGTGCCCCCGCAGCTCGGGTCGATGCTGACCGTCTTCTGAGAAACGCGACCGCGTGCGGAGCCGGCTGCGCTGCGGCAACGGCGGGCCCGGAGGACCCGAGCAGCAGGCCGGCGCGCGGCCGGGCAGAGCGCCGCGGCGCACGCCTTCGGGAGGCGGCCTCTCAGGCCCACCCGCCACGCTCCCCCCCTCCTCTTTGGGGCGGTGCGATCCACATGCCCGTCCTATAGCCCAAACGATCGCCATAGGCCGCGCGCTTCACCACGTGCCGGGATTGGCTGCGGCGGCGGCCCACGGGTCGGGATAGCCCAGCTGCAACAGGGAGGCGAACTCCACCGCGTTGCGCACGGCCGAGTCCTCGTGGTTGTTGTTGAAGAGGACGTGCACGTCGGCGGCCGACGCGGCGAGGCGCTGCACGGGCGCGATCCACGCCGCCAGCTCCTCCTGGGCATAGCGGTAGCGGAAGCGCTCGCCGGTCGT
>JAJZZC010000374.1 GCA_021797775.1 Bacillota bacterium | reverse complement strand
CGCTGGTCTTCGAGGACCTGACCGACATCCGTGCCCGTATGAAGGGACGCAAGCGGCAGCGTCGGCGCCTGCACTCGTGGTCCTTCTCGCGCCTGCTCGGGTTCGCACGCTACAAGGCAGCGTTGGCGGGCGTGGCCGTCGCCACGGTTGACCCCCGCTACACCAGCCAGAAGTGCAGCCGATGCGGGCACCGGGAGAAGGCCAACCGTCCGAGCCGGGGCGACTTCCGCTGCAAGCAATGCGGCTTCTGCCTCCACGCGGACCTGAATGCGGCCAGGAACATCGGAGCCAACCACCTTGCCAGCCTCGCTACACGTGGGACTGGCGGGCCGCCGTCAACCGGCCTATCGCAGCACGATCCGGTAGCTGCAAGCCCCCGGCTTTAGCCGTGGGGTCGTTGACCCGAATCACTCCTTCTGCGGACCTGTCGGCATCCGCGACCGGCCGCGTGGCCGGTTTCGTCCCCCGCCGTGGGGGACTCATCAGGCGGTCGCGTCTTCCTCCAGCGAGTCGAGGTCGGCCGATCCGACCTCATCCCACCCCTCGCCTGTAAGCGACTCCTCTGCGACCGGAGGGCACACCGCGTACGTCGCAACGGCTCCCCCGGAGCCACCGAGCATCGCGTAGATGGTCGCGCCGCCGTCCAGGGCCTCGCGGAGCCGCGCCGCCGTCTCCCGGCGGCTCAGGATCGTGACGTCTGCGCCCAGGATCAGGAACCGGTCCATCCTCTCCACCTCCAGCATCTGTGGGCCATGAGGGGGGGCCGCTTCCGCGGGCGGCCGGATTGCCGGCCCCTGCGCAGCGGCGCAGGCCCCTGGCGGCCCCTAGAGCGTCTCGGCGGGCAGGCCTCTGCCCGGTTATGGCCCCGGGCGCGGCCTGCATCCTGGGCCATGAGCGGCAGGGGCATCGCCCCCGGCGGGCTTGCACCGCCGACCACCCGTGGGTGGCCGCCCTGGCGGCCCCTAGTCGGTCGCGCGACGCGTCCCCAGGTACGTCGCCTGGGACCGGTCGTCCACGCGTCCCCATCCCTGGTCGTCGATCTCCACGGACGCCAGCGGGAGGCCCCAGTGGGCCGCCGCCTCGCGCGCGGCCTCGTCGGGGGTTTCCCCGTCCAGGGCGACCGTCTCGCCGTCGGACTCCGATGCCCAGCCGGGGGTGGAGCCCTGCGCGTCCCAGTAGACCGTGGCCGTCCGCACGTCGCGCCGGATGCACCACGCCAGAGCCGTCGCCGCGTCCTCATCGCTGATGCCCAGCATGCAGATGCCGTCGCGCACGTCCGCCTCCTCGCAATACGCCCGCGCCTGCGTCTCGGCATCGCCGTCGCCGTGGGCCACGAACTCGGCAGAGGTCTGCGCGCCAACGATGGCCTCCCAGACCTCGGACGCGGACACTCGCAGCCCGTCCACCGCGCGAAACATCGGCTCCGCCTCCATCCTCGCCACCCCCACTGCCTGCGGCGCGTCGCCGCTGTCTGGGACTAGTGTACTGCCAGCATGCCAGCACGTCAAGCGCCACACTATGCAGATTGTCAGATCCCTACTTGGCCGCACCGGACCGCCGCGTGGCGGCCTCGCGGCGCGCCAGGCCGTCCACCAGGAGCGCGTGGACCAACGCGGTCTCCGTCGACCCCTCGCGCGCCGCCTGGGCGCGCAGTCTGTCCGCCAGGTCCGGCGGCAGTCGATACGTCCGCTGGATCGTCGGCCCCATCGCCATGCCCATCCCCTCCACACGTAGAGCATGCATGCTGGCATGCCCTACGTCAATCGCCTGTGTCAGCGGCCCGCCACGGCGCCCCGGGCCCGCTCGTCCGCCTCCCGCAGCTCCGCCAGCAGGGCGTACCCGGCTGCCGGCCGCTCGCACAGCAGGGCCATGGCGGCCCCGTGCGCCCACGCCCGCAGTTCGGCCGCCATCTGGTAGTCCCCGGCCCGGGCGGCCCGCTCGGCGGCGGCCACCCACTCCCGCGCCAGGCGCTCCACGCTCGCCCGCACGACGCCCACTCCCTCTCTCACCGCAGCCGCAGGCCCAGGTCCAGCATGGCGGCCCGCCCCGTCGCCCGGCCGGCGCCGCGCCGTAGCGCATCCACGCCCGCGCCCAGCAGGCCCCCCGCCTCGGCCAGCGCCAGGATCGCGGCCAGCATCGCGGCCTCCGCGTCTCGCAGCGCGGCCCGGGCCGCGGGCACACCCAGGGCCTCGGCAGTCGCGCCCAGCGTCTCGCAGTAGTCGCGCCACTCGTCCTGCGACGCGTCCTCGCCGGGCTCCTCGCCGGCGCGGGCCACGGCCAGCGCGTCCAGGGCCGCGAACAGGGCGCGCGCCTCCCGCAGCGGTCCCTGCGCGGCCCGCACGGCGGAACTGGGAGTCTGGGTCGGAGCGGTGACAGCCTCCATGAGCGAGAGCCTCCCTCTATCGTCCATCCCTGGCGCTCGTGCGGTTCCGGTCAGGAGCGGGTGCCCCGGGCCGCGAGCACGGCATCCCGCTCCAGCAGGCGCCGCAGCACCTCGGCCGGCAGGCCGTCCACCACGCGCATCGCGTCCGCGAGGCTGTAGCCGTTCGCCGGCAGGTAGGTCTGCCCGCCGTCCACCGAGTACCGCAGGGCCCAGCCGATCCAGGAATCCAGGGCCTGGTGCGTCTCCGGGCCGTAAAACGCCCCCCGGGCGGCCTCCGCCCGGTCATCCGTGCGATACCCGAACATCGGATCCGCCGCGCCAGTCGCCTGCGTCACGCCAACCGCCTCCCCTGTCTCCGGCCGGGCGCCCGCCCGGCCGCATCCGCCCCGCCCCGGTGCTACGCGTGGAAGTCGCCGGCCAGGCGGTCCCATGCCTCCTGCTCCGTCAGGCCCGCCGCCCGGAGGGCCCGGTGCGCCTCCCGGATCAGCTCCCGCCCCGCCGCGTGCGCCTGGTCCAGCCCCATCCCCTGGGCGATGCTGTCCTGAACCACCCGCCGGTAGGCCGCCACCCGCCGCGCCACGGCCCGGTCCGCCGCGCGCGACTCCATCGCCACCACGTCGCCCAGCAGGGACACCTGCACCGCTCCGGTCAACGCGCCCACCCCCTACCTACGCCATGCGGGCCCGGATCCACGCGGGCACCTGCGCGTGCCGCCCGTGCCGCCCACGGCCGCCCACCTGCACCCGCACCTCCGCCACCACGGGCGCCAGCGCCACCCGGGCCGCATCCATCGCGCGGGCCGCCCGCACGTCCACCCATCCGGCCAGGGCCCCGGCCACGCGCCCCGCGGCCGCCGCGGCCACCTCCGACGCGGGC
>JAJZZC010000088.1 GCA_021797775.1 Bacillota bacterium | reverse complement strand
TGGCGGCGTGCGGGATGATCGGGGCTGTCTGGATGCTGGGCGGTGGTGCGACACGGGTCTACCACGCGCTCTACGTCGTGGCTGGCGCGACGCTGGCGGCTGCCGTGTGCTGCCTCGCCCTGGGCACGCTGCTTGGGGCGTGGCGGCAGCCGAGGGCCGACCGGGGCGCGGCGCGGGTCCCCGATCGCCGCTGGTGAGGCGTGGCGCCGCCGTGCCTCTCTCTGGCCATGCGGCGCCGCCGACGGATCACCGCGTGACGGCGGTCGACCGCATCATGCGGCGCCCTGGGGCGAGACGTGGTGGATGGGGCCCTCGGGCCGAAGAGTCGAAGGCCGGCGGAGTCACCCGGGCCGAGGCCATGGCGTACGGGGTGCCGCAGGAGCGGGGGGCAGCGGTGACGGCCGGACGGGCTTGCCGGCGTCCGGCCGGCTGCGTCGCGGCAGTGGCGGGTGGCCCGTGCCTTGTGGGGCGGGCGCCAGGCAGGCCGGCGCGCCGCCCTGACCGTGCCCTGGTCTCTTGGGCCGCCCTCCCCCGCGGCGATCCGCTCGAAGCGGGGCCGCGGGCTCCCGTGTGCCAACCGTCGCGGGCTGGAGCCCACGATGCGCCAAGTCGGGAGGGCGGGCGAGCCCCATCCGGCCGCCCGCCTCCCCTGTGCGGCCCGCCGTCAGCGGTGGCCACCCCGGGCAGCGGCACGGCGGCCGCCTGCCGGCAGGCATCCCCCTCAGGCGCGGGGCCGCCCCGCCAACTGCTGCTCGGCGAGTTCGATCATACGGCGCACCATGTGGCCGCCGACGGCACCGCACTGGCGGGAGGTCATCTCGCCCCAGTAGCCGTCGCGCGGCGGCGTCACACCGATCTCCTGGGCGACCTCGTACTTGAACTGGTCCATGAACTGCGCGGCCTCACGGACCAGGATCCGGTTGGACGGCGAGCCTCGCGCCACCGCCTGACCACCTCCGTGTCCACTGGGTGCCCCGCGGCACCCTGGCGGAGAGTCTCACCAGTTCCCCCGGCGTTTAGGCGCGAACCACAGCACGCGTGGGGCAGACCGCGCCTGGTCGGCCCTGGTGGAGTGGAACCGGAGCAACCCCCTCGATGGCCATCCCCCGGCGGAGATCGCCGCCCGCTTTCCCAGCGTGCGGTTGTTCGGCTGGTGGGCGGTCCTCCGCGGCCGACCACCTGGCCCGCGTCGCCGTCGCATTGGAGAGGCTCGCTGGCCCAGGGCCTGGCCCAGGGCCTGGCGCAGGTGCCGGCCCGGGGTCCGCCCGTGAGCCCGCAGCGATCCCGCCACTTGCTGGCCCAGGCGTCGGCCCATGGCCTGGCCCAGGCGCTGTGCTTCCGCATAGGGGGTCGCAAGCGGGGACTCAGGCCAAATTGCGGCGGCTGCTGGCGGCCACCGGCGAAGATCGTTGGCGGTAGTGCACGCCAGCGCTTGATCTTGATGTTCGACCGTGGTACGGTGCCCACGTGATGATGTCTTTCCTGCGAGCTGACGCCGGGGCGCCAGATCAGCAGCTCTCCGCGTGCGACTGGTCGATGTGGATGCGGCGGTGCACGTTCGCTGGCGCATCGTGGCGGGCGGTGATCCTGTTTCTCCGTCCTACCGAGTATCCTGCGGTGTTCTGTTCGCCGTAAGATCGTGTCCCAGAGTAGCTGCGGGATGGCCGTGGAGCGCGCCCGTGGCAGGTTTCGGGGAGGGCCCGGCGGGAGTTGTCGGGCAGTGTGTGGGGCTCGGTGTGTCTCCGGGAGGGGGGCATGGCCGGGCATTCTTGTGCTTAATCATGGTCGCGAGTAGTTGCGTGCAGATGGCAACAGGCGCTATAGTCGATGGGAGAGTAGGGGTGGATGGCGGTGGCAGCAGGAGAGATCGCCGCGACGAACGAGGGTGGCTCCGGCGGCAGCCGCAAGCCGACTACAGGCTGGCTAGTGCTTGAACGCTTGGACGATCACGACAAGCGGATGGAACGTATCGAGACAGGCATGGAGGAAGTAAGGAGAGGACAAGTCGATCTCAAGATAGATCTGGCGCAGGTCAAGACTGACCTGACGCACCTGAAGGCCGACGTTGCTGCGGTCAAGACTGATCTTGTCAACGTGAAGGCCGACGTTGCTGCGGTCAAGACTGATCTTGTCAACGTGAAGGCCGACGTTGCTGCGGTCAAGACTGATCTTGTCAACGTGAAGGCCGACATTGCTGCGGTCAGGACTGATCTTGTCAACGTGAAGGCCGACATTGCTGCGGTCAAGACTGATCTTGTCAACGTGAAGGCCGACATTGCTGCGGTCAGGACTGATCTTGTCAACGTGAAGGCCGACATTGCTGCGGTGAAGTCCGACGTCGCTGCGGTGAAATCCGACGTCGGCATGGTGCAAGACAGTGTTGATCGGCAAGACAGGCGGATGGACCGGATAGAAGCACGCCTGGACGGCTTGAACACGAGCCAGCGGTGGATGATTGCCATGTTGGCCATAACCGTCATAGGCACCCTGATGAAACTCTTCATCCCGAGCCTGTAAACAGCAGGTGGATACGTCACGATACCCCGCGCCTAGCGCCGGGGGTATCCCTGGCAGCCAACCAACCAGCAGTTCCCATGACGTGTTCCAGCCGTTCACGCCGCTGGCGACCGAAGAGATCCAAGGCACTCCGACCGGGACCGGCTGGCGGGGGCGGGGCTACGGCGGGGTGGCGCGGGATCTGCTCCGGGGCGACGTACGGGTAGGCGAATTGCAGGAAGCGGCCCCCCTGCCAGATCTGCACATCGCACGGAGGCGCAGGTCCGTCGCGGCTGTTCTTGCAGCATCGCGCGGACCAGGTCCGCTCGCTCGGGACACCCTTGGTGCGCGGTGCCCGGCGGGGTGGACGTCGGTGGTGCGCCAAGCCCGCCGCAGCCCCGGCGGTCCGCACCTCCGGCGCGGCCGCCCCGGTCGGGCGGATGCGGCCGCGTGCCCCGCGCGTCCCGCCACTAAGCGGCATTGGGGCTAGCCCTGACGGCACCCACGGGGTGCGCTCCCCGTTCCGCCCGCTCGCGGCATAGGGGATTGTCCACCGCGCGACGACCTGGCTGCTCGTGCTGGCGGCGCGCGCGCGGCCGCGCGGAGATAACGCCCCGCCGCTCGTGCCCGTCCGCTTTCACTACATTATCTGGGGGTTGTCGGGCGCCGCGGTTTGCCTCAACCCGGACTGCCCCAGGCACACGGCGCACCCGGTCGCCGCCTGGAGCGCGCTGTGCCTGGAAGATCGTGCCCATTGCCTGGATTGCGGTCTCCCGCTCTTCCCGCTCGCCACCTGCGTGCATTGCGGGCAACCCTATGTCGTGGTTGCCCGGGACGACGACGGTCGCTGGCAGCAGCACGCGGACCGGGCCCGGGAGGACGACGGGGAGGCGTTTCTCTGGCTGCGCTGGTCCGGTCACGTGGGCGACGATGCGGATATGGAAGAAACCGCGGACGGACAGGACGACGCGGCGGCCACTGCCGAGGTGGCCAAGACATGGCGCTTCTGCCTGAATGATGCCTGCCGGCGCATCCTGCCCGGTGCCGGACCGGCTACCTGCTGTGCGACGCCCCGCACGGTGCGGCTTACGGAGATTGTTCCTGGGCAGTGTCCGCGCTGCGGGGGGCGCAAGGGCCCGTTTCCGTCCGTCGCGCGCCGCTTTCGCACCGGCGACGACGCCGCTACCGCCGTCGTCGCCGAGTCCCTGATCCGGGTGCAACGGGTGCAGGACGCCCGGAAGCCCGCTGGTGGGCGGCGCCTGCTGTCGTTCTCCGACAGTAGGCAGCGCGCCGCCTTTTTCGTTCCGTACCTGACCCGGACCAGCGCCGAGTCCGCGATCCGGGCGGACCTCTACCGTGTCTTTCAGAAACTGCATACCGGCGCGAGCCGAGAGGGCTTGCCCCTCTCGCTGCAGCCGGAGCGCGTCGCGCGCACGGTCGACTTCGAACGGTTGGTGGGGCGGTACGCGGAAGACGGGTTAGCGCACCCCATGCAGACGGTGCGCCGTTTCGACCCGACGACCCACGACGATGCCTATGAGGTCGAGGACCTGCGTTCTTACGGCCCGCAGGCGCGCAGCCGTCTGTGGGTTACCGCCGCGGTCACGCTGCTGGAGGAGGTGTGCGGTTCTCCGCGCAGGACACTGCGCATGCTCGGCGCGGGGCTGGCTGGTCCCGAGGTGTTCCTCACGCCAGCCGAATTGGATGCCTTCGGCGAGGCCTGTCCCGAACTGGCATGTCCGGCGGGTGGGGACATGCACGATGCCGTGCAGATCCTGCTCGCGTTCCTGTTGCGCTGGACCGCCGTGACCATGCCAGAGGGCGTGGACCTGAGCCAGCTGCTGGGCGGCGCCAACCTGCAGGCCGTCTACGTCGCCTTGGAAGAGCGGCGCAGCCTGCCCGGCGCGCAGGTGTGCCGCTGGAATCCCTACCGCGCGCGGACCTCGCGCCCAGGGGGCGCGGTGGCGCGCAGTCCGCTGCTGTCTACGCTCGAACGCCTGCTGGAGCTGGACCGGAATCGAGACGCCCATCGCCTGCAGGACCTGCTCGATCGTTTCTGGGGCGCGATGCGCGACCGGCAGGTGGTGTACGCCCCGGGCACGGAGCCGCACTACCAACTGCGTTACGAGCGCATCGTCCTGCGCGCGGATCGCCCCTTCCTGCGCTGCGGCGTCTGCGGAGCGGTAACCATTCATCCCTACCGTGGGCGCTGTTTGGTGTGCGGCCAGGGTCGGCTCGGCGCCCTGCACGCGGAAAACGTGGCCGCCCACCGCCGCGCGCGCTACACCCGTGAGCCCCTGGGCATCGTCGTCCGGGAACACACGGCGCAGATCGATCCCGACCAGGGACGGTCCTATCAGGAGGGCTTCCGGCAGGGACAGGTCAACGTCCTGAGCAGCAGCACGACCTTTGAACTGGGCATCGACGTGGGCCAACTCAAGGTCGTGCTGCTGCGGAACGTCCCGCCGAGCCCGAGCCAGTACGTGCAGCGGGCGGGCCGGGCCGGCCGGCGCGCGGAAGGTGCGGCCTTCGCCGTGACCTATGCGCGGGCCACGCCCCACGACCAGTACCACTACTATGAGCCCGAGCGCTTCGTGCAGGGGCGCATCGACCCGCCCCGGCCGGACATGCGCAACCCGGTGCTCGCCCAGCGGCACGCCCAGTCCTACCTGCTCGCACGGTTCCTGCGCCAAACGGATGCGGATGAAGATCAGCTTCATGCCGGCCCGTTCTTCGCACCAGGGGGCCTGGCAGAGCAGGGGGCGACTTGGTGGGTCAAGCAAGCCGAGGGCTTGGGTGGCGAGGTGGCCGCCTGGCTGCCGTCGGAGTGCCTGCTGCAGGGGGCTTCGGTGGTGCGTCGCGCTGCGGAACAGATCAGAGACGTGCAGGCCCGATTTGGGGAGCGGTTGCTGCCGCCTGGAGCCTGCTGGGCGCCGAGCAGCGGGACGCTGTGCGGCGCCGGGTCAAGCAGGGGCTGAAGGACGAGGACGCGCGTGCCGCGATCTGGCTGGCGGGCCTGCTGGCGGCCAGCGACGTGCTCGCCGCGGACTGGTTCGCCGCGCTGGCTTCGAGCCGTCTGCCAGTCCGCCTGCATCCTCGGGCCAAGGTGAGCAAAGAGGTACTGGCGGCCATGGTTGGTCCCCTCGCCCCTTCGCCGCTGGAACTGCTTGCCGCGCGCCCCTCGACGGCGGTGCTCCGTCTCTGGCGGGTTGCCGTGCCAGGGAGCGCTTGGCCGGAAGGCATTGGCTCCGAGTGCCGGGCGGGGCTGGCGGCCGCGGGCATGCGGCTGGCGGCCACCGTGGCGGACGAGGGAGAGCGCATGACGTTAGTGCGGGAGATCGCAGAACTCGCGGCCGCCCTCTCCGCCAAGGAGCGCTTTGCCGTGATCGAGGCGGCGGCGCCGTATCCCGAGGCGGTGGCGGCTCTACTGCGCCGTGCCGATCGTGACGCGGCCGACGGCAGGGCGCGGGGTGAGGGCGCCAGCACCCCGGTTTCCCGAGAGGCAGCTGCCGGGCCCGAGGTCCCGGCCGTCCCCCTGACCGGCGACCCGCCCGCAGAGGCCCGAGCGCCGGATCCACGCGCAGACGGCGGTGTGCCACCGGCCGGGGTCGCGGACGCCGCCCGGTCGGCCTTGGGGCGTCTGGCCGATGCGTACGACGAGGCTCTTCAACGCCTGACACAGTCGACGCGGCGCCTGGAAGAGGTGGAGAACGCCTTGGCGCTGGCGCGCCGGAGCACTGCGGCGGCGACAGCGCGGGCTGCCGAGTTGGAGCAATCCGGCACGGAGGCTCGCACCGCGGCAGAGGCCCGGGCGTCGGACTTGGCGCGCCGTTTGGGTGCCTCGTTAGCGGCGGTCGATGCGCTAAAGAGGCGCGTCGCCGAGTTGGAGGCGGAGGTTCAAGCCCTGCAGGGCTTCGGCACGCAGCGCTTTCAGGCGGGGCGTGATGAGCTGAAGGCCCAGTTGACGCGGGACCTGAGCTTGCCGTTGGAACACGTCTCACGGTTCGCCGCTACGGGTTCGGAGCCGAGCGAGCGGGAACGTCACCTGCTGATGCTGGTGGACGGCATCGCGCGGGAGTTGGCCGAGCACGGGGTGGTGGTGGCTTGGCGCTGAGGGGTGTGGCGGTGGGTATCGACTTTGGCACGACGCGCACCGCGCTCAGCATCCGTACCGCCGGAGACACCGTCCACGTGGGCACGCCCGATGGCCTGCCCATGCCCTCGCTGGTGGCGGTCAACCGCCTAACTGGAGAGACGCGGGTGGGTGAGGCGGCGGCCGCCGCCGCCGAGGAACTGGACGACACCCATCTGGTCATCCGTTCGGTCAAATCGCACTTGTCCGCAGGCGTGGTATGGGAGGCGGCCGGCCGAGGGTGGACTACCGCAGATGTCTCCTCACACATTCGTGTGCCGGAAGGGTTAGACCGCTCTGGCCAGATCCGAGAGGTCTGTTGGACTGCCGGCTGCGCTTTGGCCTCGGCGAAGGGCTAGTGCGTCGTGGGCAGAATCGCCGGGCAGCGCGCCACTTGATCCACGGCGTCGATGGAGGCCGGATCCCCTGGGCCTGGAAGGGGGGAACCTGTCGCTCCACTCTGGCGATCGTGCGCGAGACGTTGGAGCTAGCTAGTTAGCGCGTCGCTAGACCCACATCAGGACATATGGTGGATCGGCCATGTTCTCCCAGCGCGCGCGGACCAGGTCCGCGCGCGCTGGGCACTCTTGCGCAGCCCCGGCGGTCCGTACCTCCGGCGCGGTCACCCCGTCGGGCGGACATGGCCGCGTGCCCCACCCTTCCCCCCTGGGGAACGACCGCCTTGCCCGAGGCTTCCCTCGCCCCGGCGGGGAAGGAACGTTCCCGGGGGGCACGGAATCCACGGTGCAAGGTGGCACGCGGGGCACTCTGCCGCCGCGGGGTTCGGGTCGGCACCTGGAGGCGTCCCTCCGGGGCCGCCTCCAGGTGCGCGGACGGGGGGCGAGGGTGTCACGAGCGCCGAGGCGGGCGTCTGCGATAGGCTGGCCCGCGCGTTGGCGGGCGCTCGCGCCGAGGTCACGGCCGGCCCGCCGTCCGGGGCCGTCGACCTGCCTGGGCCGCGCCCCGCGGCGACCGTCCGTCCCCGCGACGAGGCGGCCGTGGCCGCCGTGCTGGCTGTGGCCCGGGAGCACGGCTTCGCCGTCCTGACCCGTGGGGCGGGCACGCAGGACACGTGGGGCGCCCCCTGTCGGCGCGTCCCGGTGGTGCTCGACACCCGGGGGCTGGTCGGCGTCGTCCGCCATGAGCCGGGCGACCTCACCATGCGGCTGCGTCCGGGCACGCCGCTGCGGCAGGTGTGCGACCTGCTCCGGCCGCACGGGCAGACCCTGGCCTTGCATCCCCCGGGGTGGGCGCGTGCTACCGTCGGCGGGGCCGTGGCCGGTGACGCCTGGGGGGCGAACCGCGGGACGTACGGAGGTCCGCGCGACCTGACGCTGGGGCTGCGGGTGGTAGACGGCGGGGGCCGGGCGTTCACCACCGGTGGTGACGTGGTCAAGAACGTCAGCGGTTTCGACGTAGGCAAGCTGTTTGTCGGGAGCTTCGGCAGCCTGGGCGTGCTGGTCGAGATCAGTTGCAAGCTGCGGCCCCTGCCCGTCCAGCGCGCCGTCTGGTCGGCGCGCTGGACGGAGGCGACGGCGGCGTGGGACGCCCTCCTGGCCATCACGGACGGCGACTTCCAACCCGTGGCCGCGGTGCTCGTCGGCGGGTCTGGGGCGCCGCACGCCATGCTGGTCCTGGAGGGCGGTCGCGAGGAGGTCAGCGACCAACTCGCCCGGCTGCGCGCGCTCGCGCCGCCCGACGCGCCGGTTGTGGAGGCGCTCGATCCGGCCGACGGATCCGGGGCTGGGGCCGCTGGTGGCGCCCTCGCCGCGGCGCTGGACCCCGGGGCGGCCGCGCCGGCCCTGCTGGTGCGTTGCGAGGTGCCCGAGGCGCAACTGCGCTCGCTGTGGACGGCTCTGGCCGCGGGTGCGGCGGAGGGGAACACGCCCTCTGACCAACCGGCGCGGGGACCGGCGCTGACCGCGTGGCTGGGGCTTGGGGTGCTGTGGTACGCGGCGGGCGTCGGGGCCCAGGAGATGCCCAGCAGGGCCAAGGCCGTGCGCGCCTTGGCGGAGGACCTTGGCGGCCGGGCCGTCGTCGCGGCGGCGCGGGGCGCTGACCCGGCGCAGGTGCAGCCGTGGGGAGACGCCGGCGAGCTACTGCCCTGGTTTCAACGCTTGAAACAGCGGTTCGATCCCGCCGGCGTGCTCGCCCCGGGACGGTTCGTCGGTGGGCTATGAGCCACGGGGCGGCGCGCGCGGGGGGCCAGGGCCGGGCGCGCGGGGCGGGGTCCCTCCCCCTCCCTGCGCGGCGTGGTAGGCTCGCGGCGCGCCGGGTGCGGGTGGGCAGCCGCCGTGGTGCGCCATGACGGCCGCCCCGTTGGCGCCCGCCCCGGGCGCTGCCGGGTGACGCGCCCGGAAGGCGCCCGCGCGGCCGAGTCCGCCTGTTGCCCGCTGCCCCCCGTGGGGCAAATCCAAGGCTGAAGGGGGCAAGAGCCTGGTGGGGCGGACGGCGTGGAAGGCCGAGCGCATCGGTTGGTACACGCTTTCCTAACCAGGGAGGCGATGGCGAATCAGGGATCCCCGCCGGTCGCGCTCGGTGAGCCCTGGCCCAGGCGCGCGGCGGGGGCGCGCGGCAAGGGCGGCGCGCCCCCCCTGGCGCTGGACGCGGAGGCCGCCCGCCAGCTCAGTGCCTGCGTGCACTGCGGCTTCTGCCTGCCGGCCTGCCCGACCTACCGGGAATTGGGGGAGGAGGCAGACTCGCCGCGAGGCCGCATCGACATGATCGGGGCCGCCCACCGCGGGGAAGTGGCACTGGCCGATCCCGACCTCGCCCTGCACCTGGACCGTTGCCTGGACTGCCGAGCGTGTGAGAGTGCCTGCCCCTCGGGTGTGCGCTACCACCTGCTCTTGGAGGCAGCCATGGCGGGACTGCCGGCGCGCTCGGCGGCCGAGCCCGAGGGCGCCCCGGCCGATGGCGCCGGCGGCGCCGTGGCGCCCGCGCTCCTGCGCTTCGGCTTGTCCCACCTGGTGCGCCATGTGCGGCTGCTCGGCTTCGCGGCGCAGGCCGCCCGGAGATGGCCGGGCCTGGCCCGGCGGCTGCCGCCCGCCGTGGCGGAACTCGCCGCCGGGCTTCCCCTACGGCCGGAGCGGCCGGCGCGCTTCCGGCTGCAGCGCGTGCTACCGGCCCAGGGAGAGGAGCGGGGCGAGGTCGACCTCTTCCTGGGCTGCGTGCAGGACGCCTGCTTTGGCGGGGACAACGTCGCCATCGCTCGGGTGCTGCAAGCCTGCGGGTATGAGGTGCACCTGCGAGCGCGCCAGACGTGTTGCGGGGCGCTGCACGCCCACACCGGCGCGCGGGGCGACCTGCGGCGCCTGGCTCGGCGCAACGTGCAGGCGCTCAGCGGTGATCGGCCGGTGGTCGTGGGTGCCGCCGGGTGCAGCGCGATGCTGCGGGAGTATGGGCGGGTCTTCGCCGGCACACGCCTGGCCGCCAGCGCGTCGGCGTTGGCGGCGCGCGTCATCGACTTCTCGGCGTTCGTGGGCGCGATGCCCGCGGCGCAACTGCCGGTAGCCATGCCTCCGGGCGGCGCGCCCGTTCGCGTGACCTACCACGATCCCTGCCACCTGAGCCACGGACAGGGGGTGCGCCGGCAACCGCGGGAGCTGCTCGCCTTGGTGCCGGGTTTGCAATTGGTGGAGATGGCTGAGGCCGACGCTTGCTGCGGCAGCGCTGGCGTCTACAACCTCACCCAGCCGGAGCTGTCCGCCGCCGTGTTGCGCCGCAAGGTGGACCACATCCGCGAGAGCGGCGCGCGCTGGGTGGTCACCGCCAACCCTGGGTGCCTGCTGCAGCTCCGCGCCGGCCTGCGGCAGGCGGGCCTGGATGTGCGCGTCGTCAGCATCGCCCAGGTGCTGGCGGAGGCGTATGCGGGGTCGTCCGGGGAACCCGCCAACCGGGCACCAGCGCGCGGGCGCCCGGCGCGGTTGCCGTGAGGCGTGGCGTGCGCTCGGCTGGCGGTGGGGACCTGGTTGGCGCCTGCTGCGATCGGGTCCCGTGCTTGGGGCTTTGGCGCTCCTCCGCCAGGGGGCGGCCTGTCGCCCGCCGGGGCGGTGGGGGCTTGTGGCCGCGCTGATTGTGGCGCGGTGGGGTCCGAGCGCAGGGCAGTGATCGGGGGATCGAACGATGCCGCGTTGCGCCGGGTGACGCCGGCCAAAGGACCGACGGGAGGGCGTGTGGCGATGCGGCCTCCTGCCGGCGGTGCGTGGCGCTGCGGGCCGAGGTTCCGGGCGCGGCCTGAAGTGCACGGGCGGGACGCGCATCCCTCCGCCCGCGGAGGCCGATCGTGGCGGATGTCCCGCAGAGCGGAAACGGTGGTGTGGCATGTCCTCAGGAACCCTGATCGAGGAACTCGCGGCCGTGGTCGGGCCGCGTTACGTCCTGCGCGGGAGGGCGGCCTTGCTGCCGTACGCCAGCGACGCCAATCGCATCTTCGCCGGCCGGCCGCTGTGCGCGGTCTGCCCCGCGGATACCGCGCAGGTGGCGGCGGTGGTCTCCGCCTGCCACCGGGCCGGTGTGGCTTTCGTGCCGCGGGGCGCCGGCACGGGGCTTTCGGGTGGCGCCTCCCCAGGCGACGGCGAGGTCGTTGTCAGCCTGGCGCGCCTGAACCGTATCCGCGCGGTGGACGCTGCCTCGCGGACGGCGGTGGTCGAGCCCGGCGTGGTCAACCTGCGCCTTTCGCAGCACGTGGCGCCGCTCGGGCTGTACTACGCCCCCGACCCCTCCTCGCAAAGCGCGTGCACGATCGGGGGCAACGTCGCCGAGAACGCGGGTGGCGCGCATTGCCTCAAGTACGGGGTGACCACGAACCACGTCCTCGGGCTGGAGGTGGTGCTGCCCGACGGGTCGCTGCTGCGCACCGGCGCGCTGGGGCCGCGCTGCCAGGGCTACGACCTCACCGGCGCCTTTTGCGGCAGCGAGGGCACCATGGGCGTTGTCATTGCCGCGTGCGTGCGCTTGCTGCCGCGTCCCCAGGCGGTGCGCACCGCACTGGCGCTCTTCCGCAGCGTAGAGGACGCCGCTGCCGCGGTGCAGCGGGTCACCGCCTGCGGCGTCCTGCCCGCCGCGCTGGAGATGATGGACCAGAACGCCATGACCGCGGTGGACCGCGGCGCCTATCCCGTGGGTTACCCTCCGGATGTGCGGGCCGCGTTGCTCGTGGAGTTCGACGGGCTGGCGCGCGGTCTGGACGAGCACGCGGAGGCCGCGATGGCCATCTGCCGCCAGTGCGGCGTGTCCGAAGTGCGCCAGGCGCGCGACGACGCTGAACGACATCTCTGGTGGAACAACCGCAAGGCCGCCTTCGCGGCGATGGGCACCGTCGCCCGCGCCTACTATGTGGCGGACGGCGTCATCCCACGCACGGCCCTGACCACGGTGCTGGGGCAGATCGCCGAGATCGCGGCGGACGCGCGCCTCTGGGTGGCCGACGTCTTCCACGCCGGCGACGGCAACCTGCACCCGCTGATCGCCTACGACCCGGCCGTGGCGGGCATGGAGCGGCGGGTCGTGGAGACCGGGTCCGCCATCCTCGCCGCATGCGTACGCGCCGGCGGCGTCGTGAGCGGGGAGCATGGAGTCGGCTTGGAGAAGCGCGATGAACTCTACTATTGCTTCGACGAGCAGGACCTCGCCGCCCAGCGCGACCTGCACGCGATCTTCGACCCCGACGACCGGGCCAATCCCGGCAAGGTCCTCCCCCTGCCCGGGCGGTGTGCCGAGGTGCGCGCCGCCGCATGGGATGCCCGCGCCCGGGTGGCCGGGGCGGGCGAGCGCGGGGGCGCCGCTGCGGGGTGACGGGGCCGCGCGGCTCGCCGATGAACCTCTTTTTCGCCATGGGCGGCCCACCGCCTTGGCTCCCAGGGGCCATCCCCGCGGCACGACCGCACCCGCTCGGGGCGCGGGGTCCCTCAGTGCCCGCAGCGTCCACCTGACACCGCGAGATGCGGGATGAAGCGCCGCGCCGTTTCTCGCTCTCACCCCGCGCGCGGTTGCTCCCGCGGCGGCGCGCAGGGTCGCGTCGTTCTAGGCGAGTGGCTTGCGCCACAGGCGATTGCGGGCGCAGGCCGAATTCGCGGCGTACGGCCGTCAGCTCCCCCGTGACCGCACGGGCGCCGCGGCCGCATCGTGGCGCCAAACCTGTGCGCGGCAAGCGGTGGCAGGCGCGAGCGGACCGGCGTACCGCTCCGCGGTCACCCCCGCTCGTGGCGCCGTCTGGGCGAAGGCCCCCCGCCGGAATGACGCCACCCTGGGCGGCGCGTCGCCCAGGGTGGCGTCGTTCTGGGCGAGTCGCTTGCGCCACCGGCCGAATTCGGCGCGTACGGCCGTCAGTGCCCCCGTGCCCCCACGGGCGCCGCGGTCGCATCCAGGCGCCGAACCTATGCGCAGCAAGCGGTGGCAGGCGCGAGCGGACCGGCGTACCGCTCCGAAGTCACCCCCGCTCGTGGCGCCGTCTGGGCGAAGGCTCCTCGCTGGAATGGCGCGACCCTGCCCTGGCGCGTCGCCTAGCAGGATTGGGTGAGGTCGCGGAGAATACCCACCCAGACGGATCGTCGGTGGATGGCAGGGCCCGCGGGGCGAGCGTCCACACACCACGCGGAGGGGGCCTTAGGGAGAGTCCCCGATGCCGGCGGGACCGATACCACTCAGAAGGAAAAGGTGGGACGAGCACGGGTCGCGCACCGGCGGCCAGTAGGTCCCTGCAGGTGCATCCAGTACTGGAAGTGGGCCCTGCGGCCTTTTTCGGGGGAGTCCTTGGCCTTCGCTCGGTGATGCACTCATCTCATTCATCAGTTCTCGACGCCCGTCGCCGCCCACCCGCCTACCGGTGGTTCGCGAGGAGGAGTGGATGGTGCGTTCGGTGCAAGTCCCGGAGCCTTCCCCGGACGGGACCAACGCCCAGGGCGCAGGGATTCAGCGGCGCGCCGCGTTGCGCGGCGCCATGTGGGGCGCCGCCGCTGGCTTGGCCGGCTCTGTCTTGTCGTCCCTCGGGTGGTCGGGTGCCGCACTCGCCGCGAAGCCGGCCCGCCGGCCGGGGGCCGGCAAGGTGACGATTACCGTCGGAACCTACCAGTCCACCGATCAGCCGACCTGGAAGAAGATCATGGCCGCCGCCGTCCCCATGTTCGAGAAGGCCAATCCCGGCATCGCCATCCAATGGTTGGAGGAGCCTCCGGGGATCAATATCCAGGAGAAGCTCATCACCATGTACGCGGCGGATGAGGCGCCGGACATCATCCAGGAGTGCTGTGCCTACCTGCCCGAATTCGCCGCCCGCGGCATGCTGCTGAGCCTCCAGCCGTACATCAAGCGCGACTGGCCTCAGAACTGGGAGTCGGACTTCCTGCCGTCCCAGATCAACGCGGGCCAGATGACCACGCCGCGTAACCTCGGCCAGTTCGCCCTGCCCACGTATTGCGGCACGATGGCCATGTACTATAACGTGGATGAGTTCAAGGCGAAAAAGGTGGGTACGCCGGATCCGTCGTGGACCTTCGCCGATTGGGCGGTGGCCTTCACTAAGTTGAACAACTCCGCGCACCGCCAGTGGGCCGGCGTCCTTCCCTGGACAGGCGACGACCGTTTTTACGCGGCTCTGCTTCACCCGTACGGAGCCAATCTGGTCGATCCGGCGAACAAGACGCGTTGCGCCATCGACTCCAGCGCCGGCCTCGCAGCGGTCAGCTGGTACTACGAGCAGGTTTATCAACGCAAGAACCTGATACCGTGGACCGGGGGTGGCTCGGGCTGGGGGTCGCCCACGTTCGGACCGGCGTTCCCCGAGCAGGGCATCTTCGGTAGTAAGGCCGCATTTGTCATGGGTGAGGGCAGCTGGATGCTCTCACGTGTGGTGGAGGCGGTCGCCGGCAAGTTCGCGTGGAACGTTGCGCCGCTGCCCGTGGGACCCAAAGGCCGCAGTAACCTGTCCACCACGGACGGATACGCTATTATCAACAAGACGAAGAATCCAGAGCAGGCGTGGCAGGTCCTCAGTTGGTTCACGGGGATCGAGTTCAGCAAGTTGCTTATCCAGTTCGCCTTCCTGCAGCCGAGCCGCAAGTCGCTGATCCCGTACTACCAGTCCTATGCCCGGAAGGCGTACCCGCCTCTGAAGAACGTCGACCTCACCGCCTTCTCCGATGCGATCACGGGGGGCTGGGCCGTGCCCGAGCAACTCTTCCTGTATGAAACGCAGGCCATGACCGCCTATGCGGCGGTCATGTCGCAGTCGCTGTGGGCCAGCACGACGAGCTGGACGCCGGAGAAGGTCGTGACGCAACTCGCGTCCCAGATCAACACAGCGGAAACTCAGGCCGCCGCCGGGCACTGATGAGCTGGCCGCGAGCGCAGGGGGGGGGGGCGGTACGCCATGCGGCCGTCCGCCCACCCCCCCCATCCTTCCTTGATCGCCCCCTTGGACCGCTCCGTCGTTCCCTGCGTACGCATGGGGCCGGGGCATGCGCCGCGGCAGGGGGTCGGGCCATCTGTTCCCGCAACGCGCCCCGCGGGGAAGCAGAGGTGGATGGACGTGTCAAGTTCCGCCCCACCGGCCGTGCGCGGCCCCCAGGGCCTGCAGCGCCGATCCGGCGCCGAGCGACGGCAGGCTCGGGTGGCGTTCTGGTTCCTCCTGCCCTGGGCCATCGGCTTTCTCGCCTTCGTGATCTGGCCCATCCTGGACTCCCTCTATCTCAGTTTCACCAACTACAACATCCTCAGCCGCCCCCACTGGATCGGATTCGGCAATTATACGTATATGCTCTTCGGCTCCGGCTCGCTCTTCTGGAACTCTGTGCTCGTGACCCTTTATTATGTGATGGTATCCGTCCCCCTGGGGACCGTCATCGCCCTGGCTCTGGCCGTGCTGCTGAACCAGAAGGTCGTGGGGGAGGGCCTGTTCCGCACCCTCTTCTACATCCCCTCCGTGATTTCGGGCGTGGCCGTGGCCGTGCTGTGGTTTTGGGTCTTCCAGCCGCAGTTCGGCCTGCTCAACTCGCTCCTCTACAGCGTCTTCCACGTGGCCAACGGCCCGCAATGGTTGCAGGGGACCGGAACAGCCATGCCCTCGCTGATCCTCATGAGCCTGTGGAGCTTGGGCACGCCGATGCTGGTGTACTTGGCAGGCTTGCAGGGAATCCAGTATGAGATGTATGAAGCGGCTAAGGTCGACGGGGCGCGGTCCTGGCGGATGTTCCGCCACATTACGCTCCCCATGCTGACGCCCCAGATCCTGTTCAATGTGATCCTCGGGCTGATTGCGGCCTTCCAGCTCTTCATCAATCCGTACATCATGACGCAGGGCGGACCCGGTTACGCCACCACCACCATGGTGCTCTATCTATATAAGTCCGCGTTCCAGGACTTCCAGATGGGGTACGCCAGCGCGTTGGCGTGGGCCATCCTGGTCTTCACGCTCGCCTTCACGGCGTTTGTATTCAGAAGCTTCACGAACAGGGTGTTCTACGGTGGCGAATGACACTACGCGCGCGACAGCGCTGCCTACCCCGCCGGCCAGCTCACCCGCGCCGCGTCTGCGATACAATTGGCTGCCTGACGCGGCCTTGGCGCGCAGCCTGCGCCGCGGCGATGCCCTGGGCATTGGGGCGCGCCTGTTGACCTACGTGGTCATGTGCGTGATTGCCTTTACTTATCTCATCCCGATCTTCTGGATGCTCAGCACCTCGTTCCAGACCGACAGCCAGCAGTTCTCCTTCCCCGTGCAATGGATTCCCAAGGTGATCGATTGGCGCAACTACGTGTTGGGCTGGCAGACGGTTCCCTTTGGGCATTTCTTCCTGGTGTCTTTCCTCTATTCGACGAGTACGATGCTTGGCGTGCTCTTCAGTTGCAGCCTGGCCGCCTACGCGTTGGCGCGCCTGCAATTTCGCTTTCGGAACGCTATCCTCTACCTCGTCATCGGCACATTGATGCTTCCCGCACAGGTCACTCTTATACCAATCTACCTCATGTTTCACGCCCTGGACTGGATCAATACGCTCTGGCCCTTGATCGTGCCTCAGTGGTTTGGAGTCAACGCCTTCAGTATTTTTCTCCTACGCCAGTTCTTCATGACCCTGCCGCGTGACCTCGACGACGCGGCCCGCATCGACGGCTGCAGCGAGTTCGGCATCTGGTGGCGTGTGGTGCTGCCCTTGAGCCGTCCGGCGCTTGGGGTGGTAGCGCTGTTTCAGGGGGTTGCGGCGTGGAATGACTTCTTTGGACCGCTGATCTATGAGATCAGTCCCAGGAACTTTACCGTAGCGCTGGGCTTGCAACTCTTCCAAAGCCAGTTCGGCGCCATGCACATCAATCAGGAGATGGCCATGACCGTTGCTTCGGTGGTGCCCGTCTTCATCGTGTTCTTTCTGTTACAGAAGTACTTCATCCGTGGCATCGTGCTGTCTGGGGTCAATCGTTGAGTCACGGTAGTGCGCTCGCAGGAGGGGTGTTGGGGCGGGCCTCTTCGCGAGACGTCCCACCAGGCCGCCGAGGCTGTCGCAGCGCCCCTTGACGACTGGAGGGGATTCGAGCCCCAGCGGGTGGTCGCCCGTCGCGGTGGCGGGGGATGGGCGGCGCATCGGGATGGGCAGGTGGCGGGCCCGCAGGGGCAAGCTTGTGGCGCTGGGGTGGCCGCGGCTCCGGCGGGCGTGCACCGGGGCGAAGCGTAGCCGCGGAGGGGCGGTAGGGCGCCCCGCGCCCCCCCGCGCCCCGTCGCCCAAGCCGCCACGAGAACTATCGTCTGCCGGGGGCACCCTGGGGACAGCGGCGGGACGCGGAGAGGACGAACGCGCATGCTCTGGGTCCTTCGTGCGGTGGTCGGCGGGCTCTGGCTGGCGGCCGCGGTCTGGAAGGCGGTACGCTTCTACGACCTGCGCATCTTCTTCGCTTCATTGGCGGGGGTTCCGTATTGGTCCGTGAGCCGCATCGTGGTGGCGCTGGGGGCGTTCGAAGGCGCCCTGGGTCTGCTGTGCCTGTCCGGGATCGCCGCTCGTGTGGTCGTCATCGCCTCCCAGGCGGCGGCGCTGGGCTTCGTCCTCGCCAAGGCTGCCTGGCCCCGCCGTGGCGGCTCGCGTCCGCCCTGCGCCTGCGTACCGTGGGTGCCGCGACGCCCGGCTGTGGGTACCCGCGCTGCCTCCGCCGCGCGGGAGGTCCTGCCGGATCTCCCGCTGGTGCTGGCCAGCGCCGCCCTCCTGACCGCCGCGTGGTAGTAGCGATCGCCACGGTGGCGCGGTTGCCCCGGACGTCGAACGCCAGGCACGGCTCCACCACAGAGAAGACGCAGACCAAACACGCCGTCGCGTTGAGCCATCTCCCGCGCCCAATCCTCTTTGGAGTGACCCCAGCGCTTGGTGCTGGCCTCCGCGAGACTCGAACGGACGACCCGCCTCCGCCGTCAGTCGCTGGGCGTAGGAGTCCGCCCCCAACCCGTCGTCCGCCCCTCACCCCATAACACGTCCCCCCGCTACGTCGATCGTGACGCCGGTGATCCATGACGAGGCGTCGGATAAGAGAAAGGCCGCGGCCCTGGCCACGTCCTCCGGCTCTCCAAGCCGCCCCAGCGGGAACGCCGCCATCATCTGGCGCCGGCTCTCCAATGGGAGTTGCCACCGCATCTCCTTGCTCAGCACGGTGGACGGCGCCAGGCAGTTGACGCGTACGCCGTGCCGGGCCACCTCCCGGGCCACATGGCGCGTGAGCATCACCACGCCGGCCTTGGCCGCGGCGTAGGCGGCCGATGCGCCCCCCGGTTGCCGGCCCGCGGCTGAGGCAAGCATCACGACCGCGCCGCGACGCCGCGCGATCATGCCGGGCAGGAAGCTGCGCAAGGTGAGGAACGCCGAGGTCAGATTGGCGTCGAGCGCGGTGCGCCAGGCATCTTCGCTCATCGTCTCCAC
>JAJZZC010000373.1 GCA_021797775.1 Bacillota bacterium | reverse complement strand
CCACTGCCGCCGCCGGGGCCTCTTGCGGGGGGGCCGGCTGACCATCAGCGGCGGTTCGCTCGGGGGGGGCCCGTCGGCGTAGTCCTGTCGTCAGGAGCCGGAGTGGAACAACTTTTCCTCGGAGCGGGGCGTGCGGCTCGGGACCACGGCGCCGCCCGCCGCGGTGCTCGGCCTGTTGGTGTTCTGGACGGGGCCCCCGGTCGTGGCGACAGCGGCCCAGGAAATCATGCCGAGCAGGTGCTCCCTTGCCAAGGTGGCGCACCCTGTCCACTTCCGGCTCCTCAGGATTGCGCGTGCATCCACCTCCCCCGGGGGTGCTCGCAGACGACCGCATCCCACCTGGGGGGGGCATCGCGACCGATGCCTGCTGGCGGTGCGGGGCGCCGCGGCAGCGAGTGTCCGCGATCCCCGGCAGCGCAGCCGACCCAGGGGCCGGGCCGCGGTGCGGGGATCGGGCGGGGCGGGTCGCGGGGGGCGGCATCCGTGGTGGGGTGCGCCAGAGGCCGCCCCCGTACGGGGAACGTCCGGAATGGAAAGGGGTGAGGGCGGCGCGCGCGGCGGGGGGGCGGGTCGACCCCATCGCCGCGCGCGCCGCGGTCATGCTGCGGATCGCCATCGCGGGTGCCGGGTTCATGGGGGGCACCCACGCCCCACGCTGGGCCGCGGAGGAAGGCGTGCACGTCGTGGGCGTGTACTCGCGGTCTCTAGAGCGCGCGGCGGAGTTGGCCGCCCGCGTGGGCGCGCGGCCCACGGACAGCCTGGACGAGCTGCTGGCGATGGAGGCCGACGCGGTCGACATCTGCCTGCCCACCGATCAGCACGGCGGGACCGCTCTGCGCGCGCTGGCCGCGGGGCGGCACGTCGTGTGCGAGAAACCCGTCGCCCGCAGCGTGGAGGAGGGGCGGCGCATGCTGGAGGCGGCGCGCGCCGCCGGGCGCCTCCTGCTCGTCGCCCACGTCGTGCGCTTCTGGCCCGAGTATGCGCGGCTGCGCGCCCTTGTCGCCGAAGGCGCCATCGGCCGTCCCACATCCGCTACGGCGTGGCGCTTGCAAGAGGGGCCCGGCTGGGTGGCCGACTCCGACGCCCGCCGCGCCGTCAACAACGGCCCGGTCGTCGATCTGCAGATCCACGACACCGACTACCTGATGTGGCTGTTCGGCGAGCCGCGGCGGGTGGCGGCCTACGGTGGAGAGCGGCACGTCCACACGACGTTCCTGTTCGAGGGGGGCGTCGCGGCGACGGCGGAGGCGGCCTGCGACATGCCGGCCGGCTACCCGTTCACCTCCTATGTGCGTGTACGCGGGGAGGGGGGCGTTGCGGAGTATCTCTTCCGGGCGGGCGGTGTGCGGCCCGACCAGTCTGACGGGCGGGCCAGCGAACTGCTGCTGCATCTCCCCCAAGGCGGGCGGCAGCGCGTCGACGTCCCGGCGGGCGACCCGTACACGGAACAGATCCGGCACTTCGCCGACTGCCTGCGCCGCGGGCAAGAGAGCGCGGTCGTCCGTCCCGAGAGTGCCGTGCGCTCCCTGGCGGTGGCCCTGCGTGTGCGCGACGCCCTGGATCTCGGGGCGCCGCTGGGGATGGGGGCGCCGACCTAGCGGCGCCTCGCCGCTGGCCGGCGGCCGCGCGCCTCTGCACCCGAGCGGCGCCCCCCCGGTGGCAGGTTCTTGAAGAGCGGCGCGCGTGCTTGTAGGATAGCTAACGATCATGAGCGCAGAGGCTGCGGCCGGCGAGCCGCTGGCGACGTTGGTGCTGGAAGTGCTACCTGGGCTGGTGCGGCGTCTGAGCGACGCCTCGACCGGCGATCCCGTGCAGCCGCTCACCCTCTCCCAGGTCCGGCTGCTGAAGCGCGTGGCGGCCGGCTGCCGCCTTGTCAGCGAACTGGCCGGCGGTCTTGACGTCTCGCCGCCGACGGTGAGCGCCGCGGTGGACGGGTTGGTGCGCCGGGGCCTGCTGGTCCGGCAGGGTGGGGCGCCTGACCGCCGGACCGTCCCGCTGGCGCTGACCGCGGCCGGCGCGGCTGCCGTGGCCGCGGCGCACGCGCGGCAGATCGCCACGCTGGTCGAACTCTTCGCGCAGTTGGACGAGGATGCCCGCTCGGCGCTGGCGCGCGGCCTCCGCGCACTGGGCGCGTTGCTCTGAGTTCGCCTCCGCACGAGGGACGATCGCCTTGTGGCTCGTGAACCCATGGGAACAGGGGGGGCCGCCGGTGCGTCTGGGGAGGCATGCGAGCGGGCTCGCCGCTTCGGCGCTGGCCCTGCTGGGCGGGTTCTGGCTCCTGGCGGCGCCGTGGCTCCTGGGGTACCAGGCCGGTGTCGCCTCCGGCTGGACGGGTGCCACGCGCACGGACTTCTGGACCGGTGCCGGGGTCGTGGTGGTGGCCCTGGCGACCATGTGGGGCTATGCGACCACCCTGGCCGTTGAGTTGCGTTCGGGGACGCGGCGCGCGCCCGCGCCGTCGACGACGGCTGACCACGCGGCCCCGGCCGCGGCCCCGGCCAGCAGCGCCCCCACGGGCCCCGAGGCCGCGGGCGACCGACCCGCGCCGGGTGGGGCTGCCCCCCCTGCACCGCCGGCCACGCTGGGAGACCAGGGGCCCCTGCCCGGGGCCGTCGCTGCGGAGGCTGCGGCACGGCCAGGCGCGGAGCCCGCTGTAGCGGGGCCGGCGGCGCTGCCCGCCCCGGCGGGCGTGACCCTGCGGGCCGTCACCACGGCCCTGGAGATGCACGCGGCGGTGATGGAGGCCACCGCGGAGCCGGCCGCCATCGCCGTCGGCGCGGCGGCCGTGGCCGACTTCCGGCCCGCGGAGGTCTCGCCGGTGAAGATCAAGCGGCCGCATGCCGAGGGCGCCGAGGCCGTGCTCCGGCTGGTGGCGAACCCGGACATCATCGCCGCGGTGGGCCGGGGGCGGCGCGCCGCGGTGGTCGTGGGCTTCTCCGCCGAGGCGGGGCTGGGACCGGAGGAGGCGGAGCGCAAGCTGCACGCCAAGCGCCTCGACCTCTGTGTTTGGAATGACGTGCGGGAGGCGGACTCCGGCTTCGGGGCGGAGTCGGAGCGCGCGGTGCTGGTCGATGCGGCCGGGGGGCGCGAGGACCTGGGGCTCTTGCCCAAACGGGCCCTGGCCGAACGGATCCTCGACCGGGCCGAGGCGCTGCTGCGGGCCGCCGGGACACGACCTTGAGCGGCCGGTCCCGGCCGACCGCCCTCCCGCTGCTGCCCCTGGCCGGAGCCCCGGAGGCCGCACCGGGGATCTACGCCGAGGTCGCCGTGGAGGCGGGCGGTCTCGGGGTGGACCGCCTCTT
>JAJZZC010000372.1 GCA_021797775.1 Bacillota bacterium | reverse complement strand
ATGCGTAGAACCCGGAACGGGATACCTCGATCACCCGGCAGAGCATGGCCACGGGATGATGTGCCTTCTCCACGTTGACGAACCGGTAGCACTTCACCGGATCGTGCTCTCCTTCGCGAAGAAGGCTCTGATATGCGGGTGATTCGCCACCGATCATGGGAGTGGGGCCGCCCGCAGGGAGGGAGACCGATGGCATGGATGCCGTGCGTGGTGCGAAGGTCTCTGGGTGAGACAGGCGTGGAGGTCCGGCTGGGACATGAACTGGTGGACGACTATCTGCGATTCGTTGCGGCGCGGTGCCGGCCCAACACCGTTCTGGCCACCGGATTCGACCTCAAGGTGTTCTTCCGCTTTGTCGGCAAGGACCCGATCCAGGTGGACACTGCCGACGTACTCGCCTTCATCGCCGACCAGCGCGCCCCGCGGCGGGGCAATGTGGTGCGGCTGGCCGATGGTGCGGCCGGCTTGTCGGCCCGGACAGTCCGTCGGCGCTTGGCAAGCGTCTCGGGCCTGTTCTCGTATCTGTGCGCTCGGGGACTGGTGGCGGCCAATCCGGTCCCATCCGGGCTCAGTCAACGGGCCCCGGGCTTTCGTGATCGGCGCTCCAGCCCATTGATCCGCACGCCACGGACCCTGCCGCGGGTATTGTCCCCGGCGGAGACGAAGGCGCTCCTGGCGGTCCTGCGCACCGCGCGGGATCGGGCGATGGTGACGGCGATGTTGTTCGGCGGCCTCCGTCGCTGTGAGGCTCTCGGACTGCGGGCCCATGACGTGTACTTGGCCGACCGCCAACTGTTCGTCGCCTGGGGCAAGGGCGGGCACCAGCGAATGGTGCCGATCTCGGCGCGGTTTTTCGCCGCGCTCTCGGACTACATGGAGAATGAGCGCCCGGCGGACATCCGGACCCCAGCGCTCTTCGTGGTGCTCAAAGGCCCGCGTCGGGGGCAGCCTCTCTCCGCGGCGGGGCTTGACGAGATCCTGCACGGCGCCAAAGGCCGGGCCAGGCTGCCCCACGTGACCTGCCACATGCTGCGGCACACCTGCCTGACCCGCCTGCGGGAGGCCGGCATGGCGCTGGAAGCGGTCCAGGCCCAGGCCGGGCATCGCTCGATCGAGACGACCCGGATCTACCTGCATCTGGCCGATCGGTGGCTGGCGGAGGAGTACCACCGAACGATCGACGCCCTGGATCGTGAGCAGGTGGGTGGGGACGCGACAGATCCCCCGAATGGTCCCCCCACGCCCCAGCGACCCACGAGGGTGACCCAACGATGAGCGCTCTCCCTGCCCCCTCAACCCGCAACCTCGGCGCACTCACGGCTCCCTATCTTGAGAGTGCCGGCACGCCAGGATCGCGGCGGCAGCGCCAGAGGGTCATCGCCGAATTCCGTCGCCGGTACCGTGATCTCGCCGGTTGGTCGGCTCTACCCTTGCAACGCCGGCTCGCTGCGCCTGTGGAGCACCGTGGCCTGGTGGCCGTCGTGGCACTCGCCGCGCGGATTCCCGTCGATGCCGACTACGTGATCGCGGTCACGACGGCCTGGGGGCACCACGCCGCAACCGTGCACCGGGAGTTGGCAAGCCGCTTCGCGACCACCGCGCACGGCCTCGGTTTCTCCACCTGGGAGGTTGAGCGCCAATGGGCCACGGCTGCCAAGTTGGCCGCAATCGCCGGGGTGGCGCCCGACAAGCTTGACCGATGCCAGATCGACACCGTCTGGGCACAGATCGGCGCCGCCATGGCCACGCTCCGCAGTGGCAGGGTGCCCATCACCCTCACAACCCCGCGGCACGGATTGGAGGCGACCCTCGCCGCCCTCGGCGTCCTCCAGGAGCCCAGCCGCAAACCCGCCGGCGGCCGGCGACCCCAGCCCACATGGGAGTCCTTGGCCGAACGCACCCCGGTGCTCGCGGCCACGATGCGTCGCTACCTGGCCCAGTTGGTGCTGAGCCTGCGGCCCGGTAGCGTCAGACTAATCGACACCACGCTCCGGACGTTTGGTGCATACGTGGTCGACCATCACGCCGAGGTGGATCGGGTGGCCGCCATCCGCCGCACCCACGTGGAGGGATTCAAAGCCTACCTGGCGGCTCGCCCTGGCTATCGGGGGAGCAGGGCTCCGGCAAAGACCACACTCGGAATGCGTCTGGGACACCTGCGCGGCTTCTTCGACCGCATCATCGAGTGGGGGTATCCCGACGCGCCCGAACGCAATCCCGTCTTCGCAGGCGATCTGCCGCTGCGGGATCGCCCGTTGCCCCGCTTCCTCCAGGATGCAGATGCCACCAAGCTTTTGGGGGCCGTCCGCGAGCTGCCCGACCTCTTTGACCGTGTATGTGTGGAGGTTCTTGCTCGAACGGGCCTGCGCCGCGGGGAGTTCCTGGGCCTGACCCTGGATGCCGTGGTCCGTATCGGTCACGGCGAGTGGCTTCGGACGCCGGTCGGTAAGCTGCACACTGACCGCTACATCCCGTTGCATCCTCGGGTCAAACAACTCCTCGGCGAGTGGCTCAACAACCGTGGAGGGGGGCTGCACAGCCGGCTCATGTTCGTCGAGCGCGGCCGCCCCATCCCCGGCTCCCGCGTCGACCGTGCCGTGCGGGCTGCTGCGACCGCCGCCGGGATCGGCCACGTCACGCCGCACCAACTCCGGCACACACTGGCCACTCAGGCCATCAACCGGGGCATGAGCCTTGAGGCCATCGCCGCCTTGCTGGGACACCAATCAATGAGCATGACCATGACCTACGCTCGGATCGCCGACCGTACGGTGGCCGACGAGTACTTCGCGGTCAGCGAGAAGGTTGAGGCCCTCTACAACGCTGATCCGGTGCTCCCCGCGGACGCTGAGGGCCCAAACATGCGCCTCCTGCGGGTCGAAGCCACGCGCCGGCTGCTCGGCAACGGCTACTGCGGGCGTCCCCACGCGCTCGGTTGCCGTTACGAGACCGTCTGTGAGAACTGCTCCTTCTTCATTCCCTCGATCGCGTTCCGCGACCAACTGCAGGCGCAGCTTGACGACGCCACCCGGCACGGGGACGAGCAACGCCACGCGGCCTATGCGAAGCTGCTCAAAAAGCTAGACGCCGGGGCTTGACAGAATGGGATCACCCGCATAAGCCGCGGCTTTTTTCAGAATCTCGCGCTCCTCGCGCAGGATCCGGTTCTCGCGCCGCAACTGGCCCAGCTCCACCTTCTCCAAGGTCGTGGCATCGCCCGGACGACCGCGCCCAGCGTCGGCGTCCGCCTGACGCACCCAGTTGCGCAGCGTTTGATGGGCGATGCCGAGGTCCTTCGCCACACCCTCGATCGTCTTG
>JAJZZC010000087.1 GCA_021797775.1 Bacillota bacterium | reverse complement strand
GTCGCGCCGGCTCCCCGCCCAGGTGCCGCCGCCCCGACGTGGAAGCGGAACGGGTCCCGGCCGTGACCGTCCTTGCTGGGCCCCGCGCTTCCCGGCGCGGCTCGACAGCGCGGGGCACCCCCCCCCGCGCCGCCCGCTTGGAGCGGGAGCGCCTGGCCGAAGGGGGCGCACGCGCGGATGCTCGGAACAGCCTCGCCGGCGGCGCCGGGCACCACCCCCCCGCCCCCCTACACCCCCGCGGGCTGGAGATCGCTGCGCCCGGCCGCCCGGCGCCTGATGGAGACCCGCTTCCTGCGCAGCGTCGCCCAGGGCGCGCTGACAGTGGACTTCGTCCTCTACCTCAAGGACCTGCACTGGTCCGCCACCGCCATTGGCACGTTGGTCGCGGCCAGCGGACTGGTCGGCACCGCGCTGATGATGGCCTCTGGCATCCTCAGCGACCGCTTCGGCCGACGGCCCTTCCTCCTCGGCTACCAGGTGGCGATGACGCTCGGCGCCCTGGCCGTCGCGCTCGCGCCCCGTTCCTGGCTCTTGCCCACCATGGCCATCGCCCTCGGCTACGGGCGCGGCGCCAACGGAGCGGCCGGTCCCTTCGGCCCGGTGGAGCAGGCCTGGCTCTCCCAGGTGATCGAGCGGGCGCGGCGTGGTCAGGCGTTCAGTCTCAACGGCGCCGTGGGCTTCTGGGGCATGGGCCTGGGATCGCTGATCGGCTCGGGTGTACCGCTCTTCGCCCGGTGGTGGCCGGGGCTCGGGGGCTACGAGCCGCTCTTTGTGCTGTCCTTCCTCGTGGCGGCGTCGAACGTGTGGCAGGTGGCCTCGATTCACGAGGACCCCGTCGCGGCCACCGCGCGGTCTGACCGCACGGCGGGCGCCGCGGATCGCCCCGCCACATCCCGCGAGGCCGTGCCGGACGCGCTGGCCGAGGAGGGCGCGATCCGCCGGCGCGAGAACGTGGCCATGGGCCTGCTCACCGCGGTCAACACCGTCAACGCCCTGGGCATCGGGTTGTTCAGCCCGCTGTTGCCCTACTGGTTCGCCCTGCGCTTCGGCGCCGGGCCCGCCGCCATCGGCTCGGTCTACGGGCTGACCTTCCTGCTCACGGGGTTTTCTTCGCTGGCCACCGGGCAGCTGACCACGCGCGTCGGGCTCGTGCGCGCCGTCGTCTGGGTGCGCCTGGCCGGGGTGTTGCTGCTGCTGGCGATGCCCTTCATGCCGAGCTACCGTTGGGCGGCCGCGGCCTACGTGGCGCGCTCGATGGGCAACCGCGGCTCGGCCGGTGCGCGGCAGGCCTTCGGCGTGGGGCTGGTGCGCGAGCGACGCCGCGGGCTCGCCAGCAGCCTGAACGCCCTGTCGATGCGCCTGCCGTCGGCGGTGGCACCGGCGGTCGGCGGCTGGCTCATGGACAGCGGCTCGCTGAACCTGCCCTTCTACCTCGCGGCCGCGCTGCAGTGCGCCTACGTCACCCTCTTTGCCACCGTGCTCGCGCGATACGAGCGACCCGTCACCGCGGCGGACCCGGCCCCGGCCAGCCCCGGCGGTGGGGCGTAACGGGCGATGGTCGGCGTCGCGACAGCCATGCGGGGCGCGGCCGCAAGCAGACCGGCCGCGCCTGTCCGTAAGGCTAGCCTGATAGCGCCTCGGCTTGACACAGCTAGAGTCACGAGGTAGACTCTCAGAAGAGACTCCGAGGCTGTGGCCTTGCCGCCGCTGCCGTGCACCATCCTGAAAGGCTTGCGGCAACAGCGTGCGGATCAGGAGATAGCTGCAAGAACAAGCGTTATAGCAGCTTGTCGGGATGGGAGAGGCCATGGCGGCGGACCGAGAGCAATACACCCTGCGGCTGCCGTCCGGGCTGATGGCACAAGCACGTGAAGAGGCCGCCGCCTACGGTGTGACGGTCAACGACGTCTTGGTCGACATCATCACGGTCGAGATGCGGCGGCGCCGCGCGCAGGGCCTGCTGGCGGAGGCGCGGGCATTGCGGGAGCGTATCGCCGCCCAGTGCGGCATCCAGCCGGACTCCACTCCCATGGTCCGCGCCCTGCGAGAGGGACGGGCGGGTGAGTGAGGCGCCGGGACGCGCAACCTGCCTGGACACGAGCGTATGGGTCAAGGTGTGGCTCCCCGAAGACGGCAGTGAGGCCGCGCACGACCTGGTCGCCGGCCTGCTGGAGCGGGATTGGGTGCTGCTTGCGCCCCCCACGCTGGCTTACGAAGTGGCGTCGGTGTTGCGTGGCAAAGCCCGGCGGGGCATCTTGAGCGAGGAGGCGGCCCTAGCGGCGTGGGCCGCCTTCCAGCAGGTCCCGGTGCGGGTGGAGTCGGCGGCGAATCTCCCAGAGCGCGCCTGGGCCCTGGCCCGACGGCTCGCGCTTCCCACCTGTTACGACGCAGCGTTCCTGGCCGCAGCCGGCCGGCATCCGTTCGTGACTGCGGACCGCGTGCTGCAGGAGGCCTGCCGCGCCGCCCCCGACCTGCGCGTCGTAGACCTCGCGCAGGCGCGCGAGACCCTGTTCTGAGGGGCAGCGGACGAACCTGTGCCGTTGCCCGGGCGCGCGGCCCCCTCCTCCGCATCGGTGGCGGAAGCACGCCTCAGTCGAAGTCCGCCGGCAGGTCCGGGTCGTCGTGGTGGGCGAACAACCGCGCGACCTGTGCCAGGGTCACACGCCCCAGGGACAAGGGCGGGACCTCGTCCCGGCCATAAAACGCAACCGCGTCGGTCTCCACGCTCGCCATCGCCTCCCCACCCACGATCTCGCAGCGGAAGAACACCTTGTACACCGACCAGAGCATGGGCGGGTGCCCCTGCCGGTCGCGGTCGAAGACCCCCAGCACCTTGGTCGCGCGCACGCGGTAGCCAGTCTCCTCCCACACCTCCCGGACGACGGACTCCGCCGGGCTCTGCCCGAGGTCGGCCCAGCCCCCGGGCAGGGACCACAGCCCCTCGGCCCGCTCCCGGGCGAAGAGCAGCCTGCCGTCTCGAAAGACGGCGGCCCGCACGTCGACCTTCGGCGTCGCGTACCCCGTCTCGGCGGAGAGCGCCAGCGCTGCGGCGCTCTCCGCCAGCGGTCCGTGCGCGGCCACGATCTCGACTGCCATCTCGCGCAGCCGTGCGAAGCGCTCCTGGTCGAACGGGTCCTTGCTGTACGTGAGGCCGGCCTGGGCGATCGTCTGCAACTCGCGCGCCACCGCCAGCCAGTTCACGGCGTCCTCCCTCCCAGCGCGGGCCCCGCCAGCGGCGGCGCGACGGCCACCGCCTGCCCCGTAGCGATCGACTCCGCCACCGCGCAAGCGATGGCCACCGCCTGCCTGCCGTCCGCCGCCGTCACCGCGGGCGGGACCCCGTCCAGCACCCACGCCACGAAGTCTCGCCGCGAGCGCAGGCTCCCTGCCTCGTAGGTGTCATCCCACGCGCCCCCGGGAACGGCGCCTCGCGCAGGCCGCCGTCGGGCCGCCCCAGCCGGTACGTCCCCGCCACCAGGTCGAAGTGGAGAGAGCCCTCCCGCCCGTTCACCGCACCGTGGTAGCTGCGCACAAAGTCCGTCATGCAGGCCTGCAGCGAGCCGATACACCCCGACGCGAACCCCAGATCAACGAACACCGCGTCGGGGAAGTCCAGGTACGGCTGCAGCGGCTGCCGCACCCCCCGCGCGTACACCCGCTCCACCTCGCCGAAGGCCGCACGCAGCCAGTCGAACTCATGCACGCTGGACTGGAACGGCAGCCCGCCGACGAGCGCCCGCGGCGACGGATGTCTCCACCGTCCAGATGCCGTTAGGATCCAGCCGCAGCGGAGCCTCGGACCCGAGCGCCACGCGCAGGGCCGCGACGGCGTCCACCTCCCGCTCGGGCGGGAAGACGCCGCCCTTCAGCTTGAAGGTGGTGAAGCCATACAACTCCTGGAACCGCCTCGCCTGGCGCACCATGCCCGGGGCGTCCAGGGCCTCGCCCCACGCATCCGGCGGGGGCGGGGACGAGCCGTCCGGGCGCGGCGCGTGCTGGGCGAACTTGTAGAACAGGTAGGCGGAGAACGCCACCTCGTCGCGCTGCCGGCCGCCCAGCAGCTCGGCCACGGGCACCTGGGCGTGCTGCCCCTGCAGGTCGAGGCAGGCGACCTCGATGGCGGCGTAGGCGTTGCGCGCAAAGGAGCGCGTGGCCCCAGGGGCGTGGTGCGCGGCGCCGCCCAGCGCGGTCTCGCCAGCCGGGCCGGGGGGCGCGGGGGGGGCACTGAGCCCCCCTGCCTCCACGGCCGCCAGGTTCCAGGGGTCAAGGCCGGTGATCCGCTCCCCCGCGGCGCGCAGGGCCTCCACCGTCGCGTCGTCGCCATAGGCCTCGCCGAGGCCGACGCGCCCAGAAGCGTCCTCCACCTCGACGAGCGAGCGCAGGGCGTACGGCGCGTGGCAGCCGGCCGCGTTCAGCAGCGGCGGGTCGGGCACGGCCACAGGGGTCACGGTCACGCGGGCGATGACGGGGGCACGCACGGGCACGGGCAGGCCCTCCTCCCTTAGGGACGCGGCGGGCGCGGTCAGAGAGGCACATCCCGGGAGCCGGCTTTCGCGGGCCGGCCGGGAGGCCCTGCCCGGCCGGACGCCGCGCCGAGCGTCAGCGGGCGCTGCGGTCTCTATGGGGCGGTCGTTGTCGCGGTGGGTATCCCTGCGGTGCGGCGCCCGCTTCCGCTCGCCACCGGCGGGGGGCAGGACGCGGCGCTATAATCCTGAATCTCGCAGTGTCAGGCGGACGCTGCTGGCGCAGAATGACCCCGCGACGCGAGCGGGTGAGGTCGTGGCGAGGGGCAGGCCCCTGGGCACCAAGGCGACCGGCCGCCCCTTTGCGAAAGTCAGGATAATCAGCCCGGCGCGGGCGCTTTGACCCACGCAACGCCCCGCGGGCGCGGCCCTGCCCGTCACCGCGGCGGGGGCCGCGCCGCTGGCCAGTCGAGGGCGGGCCCCAGGGGGGTCCCTCGGCTTGTGGGCGCCGTCAAGGCCTGCGGGGGATGGGCGCTCCGCGGGCGGGGCGCGCGACGGGCCGGCGGATACGGGCCGTGCGACCACCCGTCGCGGGCGCGGACGGAGGGCCCTCCCGGGTCGGGGGCCTCAACGGCCTGTAGCACTCCGAGGGCGCGGCGCGCGACGGGCCCGCGGCGACACCGTGGGAACCGATCACGCCGGGCAAAGCCCCACGGGCGCAACGAGGGGATGCACACGGGCATGCACAGGGCCGACGGAAGGCGGCGCGCTTCCTCCCCACAGCGAGCACGGGGGACATCCGCGCCGGACCGCCGGGTGAACGTGCGGCAGGCGCGACCGCCGGCTGCGCGGCCGATGTCGCCGGGGCTGCCATTGGTCGTGTTCGCCTGGCTGACCACGGTGGGGCTGTTCCTCGTGGTCGTGCTCGGCTTTATCGATACCGCCACGAACTCCGCCTTGGGCTGCGGCCGCTCCTTTCCCCTCTGCCACGGCAGCCTGTTCCCGGGGGACAACATCAAGTCGATCATCGAATGGTCGCACCGAGCCCTCGCCGCCATCGTCGGCCTGCTGGTGGGGGCCATGGTGGTCTGGGCCTGGCTCCGGGCGGGGCGCTTCATCGAGGTGCGCGTGCTCGGGGCCATCGGCCTGGGCTTCGTCATCGTCGAGTCGGTCGCGGGCGCGCTGGCGGTGCTGTCCCCGGAGTCGAAGGCCCTGATCGCCGTCCACCTGGGGATCGCCCTCACCGCCTTCGCCGCCACCGCCCTGCTCGCCCAGGCGCTCTGGGCACTGCGCGCGGGCGGCGGTAACGCCTTGCGGCGCCCGCCCGCCCCGCCGGACCTCGTGCGCTGGACGTGGGTCATGATGGTCTTCATGTACGTGGCGGTTTACGTGGGCGCGTACGTCGCGGGGACCGACAGCGGGGTCGCCTGCCTGACGTGGCCGCTGTGCACGGAGGGCCGGGCGACGCTCTCGCTGGCGAACCCCGTCACCATCGACCTCATCCACCGTTTCGTCGCCCTGGTCGCGGGGGCGCTGGGCACCTATCTCTTTGTGCTGGCCAGACGGGCGCGCGCGGTGCGCCCGGACCTGGCCCGAACGGCGCACACCGTGCTCGTCCTGATCGTGCTGCAGATCGCCAGCGGCCTCCTGCTGGTCCTGACCCACATCGCCATGGAGACGGCGGTGCTGCACGTCTCCCTGGCCACGGTCCTGTTCACCGTGGTCGCGGCCATGACCATGGGCGTGCTGCCCGAGGCCCGGCGTCCGGGGGAAGCGGGTCGAGCGGGCTGACCGCGCGACCCCCCATGTGCGGCGGCTGCAGGCGTGCGCCGCCGCGGGGTCCCCCTGCACATCATCGCTACATCGCCTCGCTACCACCCCGCCACCCGCTGATTTTCGCAAGGGTCAAAGCGCGCGCCATGGCCCTCAAGCCACCGGACCCGGTCCGGTGCGACCGAGCGGTCGTCGGTGGACTCCGTTCGTTCCCTGGAACCCCCCTGCACCTCCAGGGGCTGCCGCTGGCGAGATCCAGTTGATCGGGTACGGCGCCACATCGGTGTACCCCGCCTGGCAGAAGGCCCGCGCCGGCGGAGGCGCATGCACACCCATGGCCACACCCTCACGCGGACGTGCTCTGCAGTTCGGTATGTGGGGGCACTGTCGACACCACCAGGATGGAGAGCACCGCGCTGCCGGTGGCGCGGACGCTGTCGGTCACGCTGACGGTGAAGACATAGGTGCCGGGGGTGGTCGGGGTGCCGCTGATGGTACCGGAGGAGGGACCGCAGGCGAGCCCCGGAGGGAGTGCGCCCGAGGTGACCGCCCACGTGTAGGACGGCGTACCGCCGCTTACCGCAAGGGTCACGTGATAGGGCACACCGATCGCCGCACCGGGCAGCGCACGGACGATGCCCACCGACGTTCCGGCCGCCACGGTGATCGAGCATGCGGCGCTCGCCCGATGGCCGGCGCTGTCCGTGACCGTCGCCGTGAAGGCGAAGCTGGCGGCCGTACCGGGGGTTCCGCTCAAGAGACCCGTGGATGGCTCCAGCGACAACCCCGGCGGGAGCCCGCCCGACGTGACGGCCCACGTGTAGGGGGGCATGCCGCCCGTCGCCGCCAGCACGGTCGCATAGGGCACCTGCGCCTGGCTGGCGGGGAGGGGCACCACGGCATCCGGGTCCGCCATCACTGCGTTGGGGCCGTGTGCCAACCCGGTGTGGGCTATTCGCAGCTCCTCGGAGGGCCCCGGCGGGGTGGCCGCGCCGGCGCCCCTCCCGGCCGCCGCCGAGGGGAGCACCATGCCGTATGGATCTGCACGGCCCGGCGCGCGAGCACGCCCCGGCGGGGTGGCCGCGCCGGCGCCCCTCCCGGCCGCCGCCGGGGGGACCACCATGCCGTACGGATCTGCACGGCCCGGCGCGCGAGCACGCCCCGGCGGGGTGGCCGCGCCGGCGCCCCTCCCGGCCGCCACCCGGGGGACCACCATGCCGTACGGATCTGCACGGCCCGGCGCGGGAGGAGATGGCATCGCCGTCCCCTGACGAGGCGAGAGTGATGCCGACATCCTGACATCGTCCCCCGATGGCGCTACGTCGTTAATCGGCATGGCGCCAAACACCCTATGTGGCCTGACGGAGGTGGTGCGCCGCCGTCTATGGTCTCTCGTGGGAGGCGCAGGGCCGCCGCCACGGGTGCCGGCCGGCCCTGCACTTCCGGTCGGTCGATCACGTCAGGGGCGGGAGATAGGGCGTGGTCGGGCACTCCAACGGCGATGGCACCTTGAGCGGGCACTCGATCGGGACACAGGGGCTGGCCTCCACAAGGATCTTGACGGGAGTCTTCGTCTGGATCTCGAGGCACACATCGATCTCGCAACATACGGACGGCGTGGAATCGATGAGAAACACGGCGCACGGACCGCATTGAAAGTCCGTGACGGCGCACTGGCGAAGGGCCTGGCGGTTTGGAGGCAGCTGGGTGAGCAGGACGGTCTGCGTCCACGAGGTCGTCTCCGTGAACGTACAGATCGTGTTGGGTGGCGGAATCGTGCTGTTCAACAACTCGATGTTCATCGTGACGGTGACCTGGAAGGTGGCGTTCACGCCGCCGGACACGGGGACTGCCCCAAGGAACGTGCAGGTCGCGCTGGTGATGGTACAGACCACATCGACGAGGTCCGGCGTCACCGGCAGCGGCAGGCATGCCGCCGGAAGCGCCACGCAGAAACCCGGGTGTTCGGATTGCTGGACGCAGTTGTCCACGACCTGGAGCACCTCGATGCACACGGGCACCGGCTGCTGTTGCTGGGGCAGGGCGACAGACATCTCCATGTTCCTCCCTGGCGTTGTTGGCGGGACCCTACGGGCCGCAAGGGTCCGCGCGGCTTGTCCGGTAGGCGTTGCCAAGCTATGCACCGGGTGCGGGATGGGTGACGGACAGCCCGAGTCCCGCCGGTACCAGGTCGGAGGCGGCAGGGCACTCCGGGCCGTACACGCGGCCGGTACGCGGCGGCGAGACAAATGGCAACCGCTTGCATGATCTACAGGAATTACCTTTGATGTAAGAAAGCTTCAAGTACTACCATAAAGAGGAGGGCCTCACCAGCTCCGCAGCGATGAGAAAGGGGGACGGGGACAGGCGCCCGGTCGGCGCACGTCCAGACATTGGCTTTTATCCTGAATCTCGCATTGTCAGGCGAACGCCGCTTGCGCAGACGGACCCCGCGATGCGAGCGGGTGAGGTCGTGGCGAGGGGCCGGCCCCTGGGCACCAAGGCGACCGACCGCCCCTTTGCGAAAATCAGGTTTATGGAGGGGGTAGGGCCTTGCAACGTGGACGTTTCGCCGCGGCGGCGGTCACCGCTTTGGCGCTCCTTTGCACCGCGGCATGGCCGGGTGCCGCCGCCTACGCGCAGTCGAGCACCGCGGGTACATCGGCGGGTTCCCAGACGGCCATCGGCCAAATCCTGTGGGCCGGTTTGACGCCGCCCGCAAGTGCGTCGACGCCTTCGTCGCCGCCAGCCGGCGGTGGGACCACTGGGACCACCGCACCCAGCACCACGACTCCGTCCTCCGGCGGATCCACCACCGGTGGCACCGCACCGGCCCCGCAGAACAATGCGCTCCTGAACCAAGTGCTGTACGCGGGCCAGACCCCTGGGGCGCTGCCGCCCCCAGCGCCCTCGACGGGCACCTCGCCGAGCGGCACGGGCGGCAGCACCGCTCCGGCGCAGGGCCAGGTCGGCCAGGTGCTCGACCTCATCAACGCGGCGCGCCAGAACGTGGGCGCTGCGCCCCTGACCCTGAACGCCACGCTCTCGACGCTGGCCCAGGAACGGGCGCAGGCCCTGGTGGCGACCAACACCTGGACCCATGACGTCCCCGGCTACGGCTACCCGTGGACCATGGTCCAGGCCGCCGGCGTGCAGTTCGTGCGCGTGGGGGAAGACCTGGCCGACGGTTATAGCCCCACCCAGGCCTTTGACATGCTGATGGCCGACGCCATGCATCGCGCCAACCTGCTCTACTCCGCGTGGAACGAGATCGGTATCGGCCTCGCCCCCCAACCGAGCAACGGGAGCGTGGTCCTGGACCTGCTCTTCGCGGAGACATGAGGCACGACGCTGCAACCGTCTGCGCTACCGCGCATCGTCCTGCCGGCCGGCCTGCCCGCCGGCAGGGCAGGGTCCTCTGGCGCCGTGGCGGGGTGGTCGGGACCGCACTGCGTATTCCGGCGCATTCACCCGGCCAGTCCGCGACCGATCCCGGGGGCTCGCCCCGAACCAGGAAGGGCTTTCCCGACTCCCTGACACGGGCCGTCCTTGCCCCCGAACGCCGGCGTACCCGCGTACGCGCATCCACGCCACCGCCGCACCGGAGCGAAGGAGACCGGTGCCCTTCCCCCACCCCCATATCCCTCTCCTTCACCGGATGCGGTGATGCCGTTTCGGTGCCCGCGCCCCCCGCTTGGGGCACGGCGGCCGGCGGGTCCCCCGCGCCGGGCCGCGCATAGCCTGAGATGGGCCAAGCCCTGGGCCGCTCCTGCCCGTCCTGCTCCATCGCGGTCCTAAGGGCCCAACGGGAACCGTCTACCCGAGGGGGTTGGGCTCCCCCGCCGGACCGCATGCGGACCGGCCGGGACCGTGCACCCGCATAGAGGAGTGGCAGCCCGGCCGCGGGCTGAAAAGGAGACGTACGCTATGCCGACCGCATCAAAGTCGGAACGACCCCGTCCGCTTCAGGCCGGGAAGAACCTCCCACAAGCCCCGCCCCTGGACGATTGGTACGCACCCCTGATCGCCCCGACGACCACCCTACCGGTACGTCGTCCGTCGCCGCCGCAGCCGGCGGGCGCTGCAGCCCGCCCCGTGCAATCGGCGCGCCGCGGCTGAGGCCACTGACCGGAGGCGGCCGTCGGCCGGCCTTGGGAGTGGAATGTGAGGAGCCTTCGCTCCGTCCACGGGTGGGGCCGGCGGTGGCGTCCACCCGTGCGGCGGGGCGGAGCACCTGCGGAACCGCGCCGCCCGCCAACTGATCGGGGAGGGAGCCATCGGGGAGCCCCGCCTAGCCGTGGCCCACGCCGGCGGGGGGCTGATGCACACCCACAGCCACACCGTCGACACCCTGCTGTTCCTGCTCGGGGATCCGCCGGTGCTGGAGGCGCGTGCCGCGCTGGGGGCACACGCGGAGAACGGCCGGTTCAAGACGGACCCCGGCGTTCTCTGGGCCGACCTGCTCTGCGCAGGCGGCCTGCGCGCCCACCTCTTTGCGGGCAGCCGTTACGAGTTCGAAGTCGTCGGCTCGGCGGGGGCGCTGCAACTCTGCAACAACGGGCTCACCGAGACGTGGCGGGTGCGCCGCCCCGACTCCCGGCGGCAGGCGGGCCTGGATGTCTGGGAGTCCCACCCCTTCCCGCCGCCCGATCTATCCATCAGCCCGACGCTGCAATGCGTGCGTGAACTGGTCGCCGCGGTCCGCGACGGCGCGCCCACGTCCGGCGGGCTGCCCGTGGCCCAGCGGCAGATGGAGGTCGCGGTCGCCATGGCCGTCTCCGACGCCGCGGGCGGCGCCGCGGTGCCCTTGCAGGGGTTACCGCACGCACTGTACATCCCGTCCCGCTAACCCCTGCCGTTTCGGAACCTACAAAGCGGAGAAAGGGGAGGCACGGGACGCTTCCCCTCGCGCCCCCGTGCCGGCTCCCGGCGATGCGGCGGCCCGCCCCGCCCGGGGGTGCGGCGTCCGCCGGCCCCGAATCCGCCGGACCTCCCGGCGGTGCGCCGAGCAGCGGTGGCCCGCCCCCCTCCCGTCCACGGGCGACGGTCCACGACCCACCCTGCGCCGCCGCGGCGGTCCGGCGTCTGCGCGCGTTCCCCACCGCCCTCCCGGTTCGACCGTCACCAGGCACCGTGCGAGGCGGCGTCGTTTTGGCGGAAATCGGTGCGGCAACAGCGGCGGCGCGCGTGGGTCAGGCACCGCGCCGCGGGCTGCACCCCGGCCCGGAGGCCGCGGCGAGGGTTCCCCGCCGTACGCCTGCGCGAGGTGTGTACCGAGCCAGAGAGCGGGAGCGGTGGTCCAGGCCGCCGCAGGAACGCCGCCGCCCCACGAGATGTTGCGAAGTGCGCCGAGCAGGACCCCCGCCGAACGCCGCCGCCCTCGGACACCGCGCAGGGCCGCGTCGTTCTCGGCAGATGGCCTCAGCGACAAGGGCTCGCGGCGTATGGCGACAACCCGGGGCGTACGGCGGCTCTGGGGAGCCCCTCCGTGCACCGCCACCGTGGGCCCGGCTGGCCAAAATCGTCCGGCGTTGCGGTGGCAGGTACCGGGGCGGGCACCGCCGGTGCCCGCCCCGGCCTACCACCGCACGGCTGTGTGCACCATCGTTCGTACCCCCAACCCCCCAGGCGGAACGACGCGACCCTGGGACACCGCGGATTACGGGAGGGAGTGGGGCGCCGCGCTGGAATGGGCACCCGGCGGCGGGCGTGGCGTACCGGGACGGCCGAACCGCCCGAAGGAGGCCGATGCTGTGGGAGCCGGCGGCACCGCGGACGACTTCGAGCGGACCTGGGACGGGGAGCCGATCAGCAAGGAACCCCCCTTCGGTGCCGCCGTGGTGGTCTATCGCCGCCTCGGCGCGGAGGCGGATGCACCGCTCGCCTTCCTGGTGCTGCACCGGGGACAGCAAGGGCCGGACTACGAGGGCGAGTGGGCGTGGGGCCCGCCGGCCGGAGCGCGCCACCCCGGCGAGCCCATCGCCGCCTGCGCCGCACGCGAACTCCTCGAGGAGACGGGCATGCGCCTGCCCCTGCTGCCCACCGGTGTGGGCACGGACGACTGGCCGGTGTATCTGGCGGAGGCGTCGACCGATGCGGCAGTGGTCCTGTCCGCCGAGCACGACCGCTACGCTTGGCTCCCGCTGGATCCGGCGGCCACGCTGGTGTCGCCGGAACGGGTGCGCGACTCCTTCCTCGCCGCGGCGGCCCTGGTCCCGGTGGAGCGCGCCGGAGACGCTGGAGCGGGGAGGGTTCGCCTCTGGTAAGACCCTGTCTGGGAGGGGAGACGTAAGCGTTCAGCCGGGGTGCCTTGCCCAGGGTGAGCAGAGGAGCGAGGAAGGCAGAGGGGAGCGTCCCCGGCTGGTGGGCAATGGCAGCCGCTGGTCTCCGGTGCCTAAGCGCCATCACAGTGGCACGCGCCTTCCTGCGTGGGAGCCACCCGCTGCTTGGCGACCAGGCTCCGCTCAGCGCGCCGATATGCCGGTAGAGACAGCGGGCGCCGAGGTGATCGCCGCCGGCCGGGGGTTGCTGGAGGAGTCAGCCGACCACAGGGCCCGCAGATGCGCCGAGTGATGATGCCGGCCGCTGGTGCGGTTCGTTCCACCCGGACCCACTGGCCCTGCCCGGTGTGCCTCGAGCCGGGGAGGCGGCGCGCAACCGCTTCGACGATCCCGCAGGCCAGTTCCTCTGTGCGTTACCTGGCCTCTGCCTTGCGGGGCGCGCTACGCGAGGTGCTCGTAGGTCCGTGCCTCGCCAGCGCTGCAGAGACGCCGCCTTGGCCCCTTCCCGCCCCCCGGCCACGCGCGCCCGCGGGCACGTCGATGGGGGCCCAAGCAGGCTCGCCGCCCCCTCGCCGCGGCCACCCGCGCGCTCTCCCCCCGAGCCCCTCACCCCTCCCCCAGCAGCCGCTCCAACGCCCGCTCCAGCCCCGGCACGTCGTCCACCTCGGCCTCAGGCACCTCCTCCCACGAGCGGGGCCGCTGCAGACGGTGCCGCCCCGTCCGGAAGCGCACGGCCCGCATGCCGAGCGCCCGCGCCGGCGCGATGTCGTTGTCGATGCGGTCACCGACCATCACGCACCCCGCCGGTTCCACGCCGAGCGCCGCGCACGCGGCGAGGAAGAGGCGCGGATCCGGTTTGCGCACGCCGAGCGTGCCGGAGACCTCGCGGTGGCGGAAGAGGGCGCCAAGGCCCAGGGCAGCGAGCCGCGACAACGTCGCGGCCGGCTGGTTCGCGGCCAGGCCCAGGCGCACGCCGCCGCGGTGCAGCCGTGCCAGCAGGTCGGCCATCCCCGGCCGCAGTTCCAACGCCGGCCCCCCGCCCGTGCGGTCGCGGAAGACGCCGTAGGCCTGCGCGGCCAAGCCGGCGTCGCGGCCGGCCAGGTGCCAGATCATCGCCTTGTAGGCGCTCGGCGCGAAGGACTCTACCGCGAAGCGCCCCGCCTCGGCCAGCCGCGCGGCGTCCACCGCACGGCCGGTCGTCTCCGCCAAGGCGGCGCACATGGCCGCGTCCGCGCGACGCTCCCACTCCTCCTCCGTGTCCAGCGGCCCACCGACGTCCAAGAGCACCGCGCGAGCCGGCCCCGCCTCTGCCATCCCCGCATCCCCCTGCTGCGCCCGGTTCATCCGGCCCGGGATCGCTGCGATAAACGGCACCCCCAACCCCACGGCGCCGCCACCTCCACCTCCGCGGCGACTCGTTCAGCCATGCGGCTGCCTGCGTGCGGGTAGGGACGGGCGTGCATGGGCCGCCCCTCCATCTGGTCACACGCACCAACAGGACACCGTGGCTGGCCGGCCGCCCCCTAGCGCGCGGTGGCCGCAGGCGCTCCCGGCAGGCGCTGCTGCAGCATCGCCGCCTCCCCCCGGTTCGGCCCGCCCGGCGGCGGTGGCAGACCCAGGCGCTGCAGCATGTCCATGCGCACGGCGCGCGCACGTCGGCCGTCGGCAAGCCCCGTCATCCCCCTTGGGGCGGCTGGCTGAGGCGGCCGAGCTCCTCCTCCAGCGCGGCACGCTCAGCAGGCCGCCGCGCCACGCGGGGATCGGCCAGCCGCGCGGTGAGTTCTGCGAGGCGCATGCGCCGCACCAGGTCTCCCGCCGCGTCGCCGCCCTCCGCTGCCCCGGTCGCCGGGGCCTGGACGCCACCCGCGGGGACGGGCCCGTCCGCGCCGGCGCCGGGCCGGCCCCCGTCGACCCTGCGCAAGGCCCCGCCTTCGACCCGCCACTCCTCCTCGGCCCAGTGGGCCACCAGCCAGCGGTCGTGGGTCGCCAGCACCACGGCGCCAGGGAAGCGCGCCAGGGCGGCATCCACCGCTTCGCGCAGCCAGAGGTCGAGGTGGTTGGTCGGCTCATCCAGCAGCAGCAGCTCGGGCGCCTGCGCCAGGGCAGCCGCGAGCGCGGCGCGGGTGCGCTGCCCGGCGCTGAGCAGGCCGAGCGGCCGATCCGGGAGTTCCCAGCGCGCGCGCAAGGCCGGGGGCAGGGGCGTGCCGCTGTCCGGCGGCCGCTGGGGCAGGTACGCCAGGGACGCGCCGCGTTCCAGGACGATGTCGCCGAAGTACGCCACGGGGGAATCCGGCGGATCCGGCGCGACACCGTCGCGCCCATGGCCGGAGGCGCCCACGGCATGGGTGCGCCAAATGGCCTGCAGCAGCGTGGACTTGCCCACGCCGTTGGGACCGACCAGGGCCGCGCGCCGGCCCCGCGGCAATTGGGCCAGATCGATGTGGAACAGGTCGCGTGCGCCGATGGCGGCGCGAAGGTGCAGGAGGCTCAACACGGGCATGCGACAACCCCCTCGGGTGCAGCCATAGCGCACGATTGCGCCGTGCGCGGTGCCGCCGCGGTTTCCGAGGGTTACGCGCGCATCGGTGGGGTGCGATCCTCCCTGGGGATGGATGGCGGAATGCAGCCAAAGGGTAGCATGGTGCGCCAGGACGGGGCAAGGGCGTGTGCCGTCCGGCGGTCCAGGGAGGGGGCGTGCGTGCGAAGCCAGCGTGGGTCAGTCCGGGGCTAGGAGGCCGATGCAAAGGTCTCGTTGTTGCGAGGCGCCATCGCACCGGTGGGGTCCTCGATGTCGCCCACGGCCCCACAGATTGTGGCTGAGGCGGACAGGCAGCCGCGCATGCGCGCACACCAGGCCTGGCGCGGCTCGGGCGACACACGCGGCAAATCCCTGGCGGACAGCGCCGGCTCGGGCCCGGGCAGCGCCCGTCATCCCGGGCGGAGCCCGCCGCAGGTCGCCCCGGCAGGCGCAGGCGAGGGCCTGCCGTGCAAGGGCCGCGACGGGATAGGGTGCCCGCGCCCCCCGGTGTGGTGGCGCAGGCTTTCGTGTGGAGGGCCACTCACGTGGTCGCCGGCGCCGCACCCCCGCCTGTCGCCGTGCGCACCGCCGCCTGGAGGTCGGCCTCGGGGAGCCCCGGGCCCGGGTGGGCCCGCGTATGCAGCAGAAACTCGACCGTGCCCTGGCTCCCGCGCAGGGGGGAGGCGGCCACACCGCGCGCGCTCCAGCCGAGGCCGGTGCACCCGCCCACCAAGCGCTCCAGCACGGCCAAGTAGTCCGCGTCGCCGCGGATGCGGCCCGTGCGCCGCGCCTCAGGATCATCCACCTCAAAGAGCGGTTTCACCAGGCTGATGACGTCGGCCCCGGCGGGCAGCCACCCGGCGACGATGCGCCAGGCCTCGGCCAGCGGGAGGTAGGAGAGGTCCAGCGTCACCACGCTCGGCGGCGGGTCGAGCCGCTCGGGGCCCACGTCGCCGAGGTTGGTGCGCTCCAGGTTCACCACGCGCGGGTCCTGCCGCAGCCGCCCGAGCAACTGGCCGAAGCCCACGTCCACAGCGTAGATCCGCGCGGCGCCGTGCCGCAGCAGGCAGTCCGTGAACCCGCCCGTGGAGGCGCCGCAGTCCAGCGCGACACGGCCGGAGACGTCTACGGCAAAGTGGCCTAGGGCAAACGCCAGCTTCTCCCCCCCGCGGCTGGCGTAGGGCCGCTGCCCGCGCAGCCGGATCGGTGCCCCCGGGTCCACGGGCGTGCCGGCCTTGTCCATGCGCTGCCCAGCCACCAGCACGTCACCGGACAGGCAGAGCGCCCGCGCCTCCCGTTCCGAGGGGGCCAGCCCCTGTTCCACGAGGGCGCGCCACAGCGGGACGCGCGACGCGGGCACGGGAGTGCGTCCCCCCTTGTCCTTGCAGTCGGATCGCCCCGCTAGGGTGCGCCACCGGACCCACCGGGCCGAAGGCTGGGCCCGGTCGGACGGCCGTACGGGGCGAGGCCGGTGCGGGTACCCGCTCCATGCAAGGGTACCGCCCAGGCGCACCCGCCCGCTCGGCCGGGGCGCGCGCGCCGCTGTTCCAGGATCCCAGAGCCGCCCCCCGGCAAGGTGCAGGGAGGCGGCGCGCTCCCTCCCGCTACGGGCAGTGGTCTCTGGGAGATCCACCTACGACCCGTACGTGCCCCGGGGCGTACAATCGGCCCCTTGCGCCGCCCGAACATGCGCCCCTCACGTCCCGAGGCGGGAGGCGATCTCCAGAACCGGCGGCGCGCAAAGCCGCCGGCCAGCGCGGCAGGTGGGGCGGCTCTCCGCGCGTCGCTCCCCTTGGGCGACAGGAGCGGTACCCGCCGCGGCCCTGCGGCAGAGCCCGGCGCACGGGGCGCCGGCAGGGTAACAGGGTAACAGGCTTGGCGATGAAGCCATGCGATCCCTCCACCATGCGCCCGGCGGATCGTGGCCGGCCGCGCCGGGTGGCGGCGCGCGCCCCCAGGGAACCGTGATGCCCAGAGACAGTGTGCACCCGCTGCGTGGAGGTCGCCGGCAAGCGCGGCCGAAGCCCCCGGGTCGAGGGCGGTCGGCGGGCCTGTCCCGGGCCGTCCCGCGGCATCCCGCGCCTCGACAGGCTGGCGCGCCCGCGTGGTGGCCGGAGCGGCCGCCGACACGCTGCCGATGGCGCCGGGCAGAAGGACGCCGCCGGCCTTTGGCCCGTCGATGCCCCCTCCTGCCGCCGACCACACGCAGACCGGAAAGGACCCCCGCCGCGGTGAAACGGGCCCACCACAGCGGCGCACCCGTCCGTCCCCGGGGCCTTCCTGGTTGGCCCCAGGCCTCTGCGCCGCTTCCCCCGCGGCACGCGAGCGAGCGTTCCGACCGTGGCAGGATGCCGCCGCGCGCAGCGCGAAGGTCCGACCCTGTCGCTCGTTGGAAGTCGGACACAGGCGGCCGCGGGCCCGTGGGCGCGGGCCGCAGGGGGGTGCGATCGGGCGAATGGCGGAGTGGTTCACGGAGTGGCAGACGGCGGACATGCGGCTGGACCTGCGTTGCGCGGCCACCCTGCATCGGCGCCGCAGCCGCTACCAGGACGTCGCGGTGGTGGAGTCGGTGCAATTCGGCCGGATGCTGGCCCTGGACGACGTCATCATGCTCACCGAGGCCGACGAGTTCGTGTACCACGAGATGCTGGTGCACCCGGCGCTGTTGGCGTGCCCGCGTCCCCGCCGCGTGCTGGTCGTGGGGGGCGGGGATGGCGGCGCCGCGCGCGAGGCCCTGCGCCACGGGACCGTCGAAGAGGTCGTGGTCGCCGAGCTCGACGCGGAGGTCGTGGAGGCCTGTCGTGCTCACCTGCCCGCGACCGCCGCGGCCTTCGACGACCCGCGGGTGCGGCTCTGCACCGGCGACGGCGCCGCGTTCGTGGCCGCGGCCCCCGACGGCAGCTTCGACGCCGTGCTGGTGGACGCGCCAGACCCTGTGGGACACGCGCAGCCCCTCTTCAGCCCCGCTTTCCACGCGCAGTGCGAGCGGATCCTCGCACCGGGGGGCGTGCTCGCCGCCCAAAGCGATTCGCCGTTCATCATGCCCGCCGTCACGCGGCGCACCGTCGAGGCCTTCCGGTCTCTGTTCCCCGTGGTGCGGGTCTGCTGGGCCGTGGTGCCCACCTATGCCGGGAACCTCTGGACCTTCACCATCGGCACGCGCGCCGCCGACCCCGCCGCGCCGCCGGACGCTGGCCGGCTAGAGGACCTGGCGGCCTGCCGCTACTGGTCCCCCCGGCTGCATGCCGGGGCCTTCGTCCTGCCCGCCTTCGCCGAGCGCCTCCTGGAACCGGAGGCGGCGGCGCTGCCGCCGGGGCGGGGCGGCGGGTAGGCAGGCCGCGTCGTCCTCGGCAGACGGCCTGACCGACAGGCATGGCAGGTAGCAGGCAAAGGGGGGGCGGGCGCCCCGGGGACAGTTGCGCGCGGGGCGCGGCCTCGTCGTAACGCCCACGGCTCGTGCCGTCGCGCCCCCCCTGCACCGTGCGGATCCGGTGCTCGGCGGCTGCCTACCCCACCGTCTGGAGCTAAGCCCCGCTATCGGACGGCGTGAGGGGACCCTGGGTGGGCACAGGGTCGCGTCGTTCTGGGCGAGTCGCTTGCGCCACAGGCGATTGCGGGCGCAGGCCGAATTCGGCGCGTACGGCCGTCAGTGGCCCCCGTGACCCCACGGGCGCAGCGGCGGCATCGAGGCGCCGAACCTGTGCGCAGCGAGCGGTGGCAGGCGCGAGCGGACCGGCGTACCGCTCCGAAGTCACCCCCGCTCGTTCCGCC
>JAJZZC010000371.1 GCA_021797775.1 Bacillota bacterium | reverse complement strand
GGGGTCGGCGAGTTCGGCCAGACGGTCACCGTCTCGGCCCGGCTCGCCGGCGGTCCCGCGACCACCGTGACCGCCACCTTCGAGTGGAGCAACGTCTCCAGCGCCGATGTGCCGGCACCTCCGATGACCGTGACCCTGGCTCCGGACCCGAGCCATCCGGACACCTGGACGGAAACCTGGAAGGTCGCGGCGTGGCCCTTCACCGGCGCCGCGCCCGACTCCCAAGACCTGCAGCCGGTGCCCGTGACCGTCGCCGTGACGGCCCAGGGACCCGGCGGCGTGGCGCACGGGACCGGGAGCCTCCTGGTCAACGGCACCGTCCTCTATCCCGTCGTCGTCCCGGGATACCCCTCCACCAACGGCACCGGATCGTGAGGCGATCCCGTCATGTGGACACGTCTGCGGCAGGAGCGCGGGGTCGCATCCGCGCTCCTGCTCGTCTACGCCTTCCTGCTCTTTGCCACGCTCTTCACCGGCTACACGGCCTACCACCGCCTGGTGGTGATCCGCCAAGCCACGCACGCGGCGCTCGATCAGGCGGCCCTGGTGGCCGCGCAACAGATCGACCCCAACGCCGCCTACGCCGGCCAGGTGGTCATCGTCCGGGCGGCCGCCCAAGCCGCCTTCGACTCCGCCCTCCCAGGGCTGCTGGCCGCCGTGCCTTCCGGCGCGTACGCCGGCCCGCTGAGCGTAACGGCGTTTACCGTGTACCAGCAGTCCCAGGCCGGCGCCCAGCCGCTGCCCGGGTGGACGGTCACGGGGCCCTCGGTCTTCGCCGAGGTGTCCGTGCCGGTGCGCGCACTGGTGCTGGGCGCTCCGGCCTTCACCTTCACGATGCGCGTCGCGACCCTGCAGAACACCCCGCTCTGGAACAGCCAGAGCGGATCCTGGGGAGGTTGACCCCCATGCTCCGCCGCTCCCACGCCCTGGCCCTCTCCCTCGCCCTCGGGGCGGGTTCGGCGCTCGGGCTCCACGCCGCCGACGGGGGGCAGACCCGGCCTCCGGCCCCGGTCCCCGTGGTGGCCGTCACCCGCGCGGTCAGTGCCACCCAGACCTTGACTGCGGCGGACCTGCGCGTGGTGGATCTGGCCCCGCGGGCCGTGCCGGCGGGGGCCATCCGGGTGCTGTCCCAGGCCCTGGGCCGTACCACGGCCGTCGCCGTGGTACCGGGGCAGTACCTGCTCCAGGCAGATCTCGCCGTATCACCCCTCCGCGACGGCCTGCGCGAGGGCCAGGTGGCATACACCCTCCCCCTGGCCACGCCCGCCGCCGGGGTCGGGATCCCGGCCGGCGGTCGGGTGGCCGTGATCGCCGTGCTCACCGATTCTGCGGGCACGGCCCCCGTGCAGCCAGACGCCATTCCGGTGCTGGAGGCGCGGGTCCTGGCGGTCGAGGGTGCCCAGGGGGTGTCGGCCCAGACCCCTCCGTCGGGAGGCCTGCAGTTGACGGCCGGCAGCGCCGGTCCCCAGGCCCTGCAGCTCGCCGTGACGCCCAAGCAGGCCGAGACACTGGCCTGGTACCGGCAGCACGGCACGCTCACGGTCGTGGGAGACCCATGGGGCGTGGCGCCATGAATCTTCTCGCGCAGGCATGGCTCCTTGGTGGCGGCTTGGTGGCCGCGGTCTACGACCTGCGGGAGCGGCGGGTACCGAACGCGGTGATCGTGGCCCTGCTTGCCGCTTGGCCGCTCTGCGGCATCGGACAGCCCGGCGGGTGGTGGGCCCGGGGGGTGGCGGGATTCATGCTCGTCGGCCTACCGCTGCTCGCGCTGGCCCTGACGGCCGGGCTCGGCATGGGGGACGTGAAGCTGGGCGCGGTAATGGCGCTCTATCTGGGACCCGGGCGCGGGCTCCTCGCGGTGGCGGCCGGCACCGTTGCGGGCGGGCTCGTCCACGCCCTCCTGGTCCTCCTGGGCCGGCGGACGTGGGCGGGCAGGGGCAGCGAGGTGGCGTTTGCGCCGTTTCTCACCCTCGGCGCGCTGGGCGCCACCATCCTCGGGGCGCGCTTCGCCGCCCCGGTGCTGGGCGTTGTCAGGGGGCATATCCGGTGAGATATAATCGGTCTGTGCGTCATCAGGTGCTGCTGACCGGTGAGGTCGTCTCCTGGCTGGAGACGTGTCACCCGCAACCGTCCGAGCGCGCCGCGGTGGTCGCCCGGTTTCGCTTCGTCTTCGCGCTCCTGCGAGAGTTCGGACCGGCAATCGGGCACCCGCACGTGGATCGGATCGCGGGCTACGAGAATCTCTGGGAGGCGCGGGTCCAGCACCGCACGGGGGCGTACCGGGCCTTCTTCGGGTTGTCTGGCACGGGTGCGGTGATCCTGGTGGCGATCGGGGCCAGCAAGAAGCGGGACCGCTTCCCGCCGGCCGTCTACCGGCGGGCGGAACAGCGGGTGCGCGAGGCGGTCGAGCGCTGGCAGCGGGAAGGGGGAGAACTGGGTGGACCGGCCGGATTCGTTGCGGCGCCTTGAGGAAGTGCAGAAGGAGTGGGACGCCGACCCCACCCTGCGGGCGGCGTACGCGCGCGAGGTGCCCTACGCCGAGGTCGCGCGGGCCATCATCGCGCTGCGCGTGCGGCACGGGCTGTCCCAGAGCGAGTTTGCGCGGCGGGTCGGCAAGCCCCAGCCGTACATCGCCCGCCTGGAGTCCGGGAGGGCCAACGTGCAGGTCGGCACCCTGCAGGCCTTCGCCGAGGCCTTGGGCGAGCGCCTTCACCTGTACTACGGGGAGGATGCGGCTGCATCCGAGTGATCTACCGGCCCGGCCAGGCCTTGGTCGACCGCAGCAGGGTGCGGGGGAGTGCCCTGTCCGCACCTCCTCCCCGAATGCCACGGCGCGCCGTGGGCGCCTGACGGTCGGACCATGGCGGCGGCGCGTGCCAGGTTCTTCCGCGCCCGCACCGGGTTGGCAACCTCACACCGGTGTCCCCCGCCAGTGACGTCCGCCGCCCCGATCCATGGTCTCGCAGGCTGGCAAGTGACAGCGGGGCGTTGTACCGGCCGTCTCCTGTGTGTCCACGCTATGGCGTGGCCATCCCCGGATCGGTGCCCCCGGTGGCCCTGCCCGACGGGCGCAGGCCGATGATCGTGAGCACCGCGCAGCCAGCCAACGCCACGCCGCTGGAGATTGCCAACAGGAGGGTCGGCACAGACAAAAGGGCCGGAGCCGTTCCGCCTGCCACGGCGCAGGCCAGCGCTCCAAACAGGACCCCTTGGCCGGCACGGTCCGAGCCGATCGCGCCTACGATCGCTGCAAAGACCAGCATGACGACGAACAGGTCTGGGACCGCCCGCAGCGGCGCGAAGGCCACGACGGACACTCCGCAGCCCTGCACGCATCCGCCGCTCGCCAGCG
>JAJZZC010000086.1 GCA_021797775.1 Bacillota bacterium | reverse complement strand
TGTGTCACCTGGATCAACGCCTTCGCCACCCTCACCGGGATGCTCTGGCCCCTGGTGGCGGCCGGCCTCGCCATGACCGCCTTCGTCTTGGTGCGGTGGCGGCGGGAGCGGAACCGCCTGTTGCGCGGACGCCTGGCCTTGGCGGTATTGGCCTACTTCCTGCTGACCGCGACCATGCCGCTGGTCGGGTCCGGCTTCCCGGTCGTTCCCAATCCGGGCGGGACCGGCCAGCCGGCTTGGACAGCGGCCACCGGCCTCTCCATGCTGGCGTTCATCCTGTTGGCCATCCTCTTCGGGCGTGGGACCTATTGCGGCGTCATCTGCCCGGCCGCCACGTATTGGAGCGGGCTGGGGCAGCACTTCATCCGCTACAACGTCCGCTCGCAGCGGACCCGCCGGCTGGCGGCCATCACGCGCATCGCTTTGCTGGTGCTGTTTGCCACGGCCACCGGCCTCTCCATCCTCGACTCTTTCCGTCTGATACACTTCAGTATCTTCGGGAACGACCCCGCGGTGTTCTTCTCGGGCCTGGTATGGATGACGGTATGGTTCCTGATGCTCGTGGTGGTGCCTTTCCTGGGCAACCGTGCATTTACGCGCTTTCTCTGCCCAATGGGTGCTTTCCTTGGCAGCGTGAGTCAGGCTGGGTTCTTCCGCGTCGTCAGCAGGGATCCGCAGCGTTGCTTGCATTGCACGTCCCATGCGTGCAGCAGCACCTGCGAGGTCAGCCTGGACGTCGGCCGCGCCCTGGCCCAGCAGGGCTTTCTCAAGAGCCCGGCCTGTGTTGGCTGCGGGAACTGCGCCGCGGCCTGCCCGGACGGCAATATCGCCTACGACAACGTCTTCACGTGGCTGCGCCGCGCGGCGCGCGGTCGCACAGCGCTGCCGGGGGCTTCCCTACCCGTGGAGCGCGGGGCGTAGGCCCGGGGGGCGTGATCGCGCCCGCCGCGCACGGGGCCGGGCACAAAGGGTGGGCGTGCGCGCAGGGGGCGGCAGCGGCCACCGCGGTGGAATCACGGCGCGCCGGCAGGCGCGGCTGTATGTCGCGTCAAGGAGCCCCCCATCACGCGGCATGAAAACGCGGACGGGTGCGTTGGGGGGCGCGCAGTAGGCAGCGGCGCACATGTGCCCACTACCGGTAGTCGCGCCCGCGGCCTTTTTCAGCCTGAATCTCGCAGTGTCAGGCGGGCGCCGTCGGCGCTGAAGAACCCGCGGCGCGAGCGGGTGAGGCCCTGGCAAGGGTGCGAGTCCTGGGCGCCAAGCCGACGGTCCGTCCCTTTGCGAAAATCAGGTTCAGGGGCGCCCCCCACGCGTGCGGGGCGCCGCCCCGTCCGTGGGGGAAAACAGCGCGCCCCCGCACACAAGGCTGATGCCTGATACGGGACGTGTGGGCCCGAGTGCGGGGGCATGCCTAGCGCACGGGCGCGGGGCGCCTCGGGGGCGGCCCGGCGCCCCGCCCCCTACGCCCCGGCGATCCGCGGCATGCGCGTGGGCTCGCGCTGGATCTCCGCCTGCACGGCGTCCAGCAGGAGGGCGGCCTTCACCGTGGCATACCCGGGGTGGTCCCAGCGGTTGCGCACCTCGGCCGGATCCTCCGCCAGGTCGAACAGCTCGCCGTAGGGCTGGTCGCGGTAGACCGTGAGCTTGTAACGGTCGGTCACGTAGGTGCGCAGGTGGATGCGGGTGGGCTGGTGGCGGTTCTCCACGAGGGCGCCGTGCCGCACCGGGCCGCCCCCCTCCCATGCCGCGCGCTGGTCGAGGCCCTGCATGGCGCCGGGCACGGGTACGCCAGCGTAGGCGAGGAACGTGGGCGCCAGGTCGACCAGGCTCTGCAGCGCGTCGCTGGTGGCGCCGGCGGGCACCCGCCCCGGGTAGCGCACGATGAACGGCAGGCGGATCAGGTCCTCGTAGTGGAAGGCGCCCTTGGCGATCAGGCCGTGCTGTCCGAGGAAGTGCCCGTGGTCGGTGGTGAAGACGACGAGGGTGTCGCCGGCGATGCCGTGGTGGTCGAGGCGGCCAAGGATGCGGCCGATCTGGCTATCCATGAAGCTGATCATGCCGTAGTACACCGCCATGTCGGCCTGCAGCCGCGCGCGGTCCTGGCGGTGGCTCTGGAAACCGTGGGAGGCGAAACCCGACTCGTTCCAGGCGGAGAAGTCCGGCCGTTCCTCCTGCGTCAGCCGAAAATGCGGGGGATTGCGCTCGTGCTCCCCGGGGACCAGGGCGCCTGGCTCCATGTCCTCGGGCCGGTACATGCTCGCCCAGGGATCGGGCACGAGGTACGGCGGGTGCGGGTCGTGGAAGCTGGCCCACAAAAAGAAGGGGCGCTCCGCGGCCACGGCGCGGTCGATGGCGGCGACCGCCCGCTCGCCCGTCCAGGTCGTGTAGTGGAAGCGCTCCGGCAGGTCCCAGCGGTGGCGGCGCGGGGGGCGAGCGGGCTCGCCCGGGAGCGGCGCGAAGTACGCGGGCCAGTCGGTGAGACCGTGCTCCTCCATCCAAATCGCATAGTGCTGCCCGACCAGGTGCTCGTCGCCGTGGTTGCGCGCGACCTCCACATGGTCGAAGCCGTACCACGGGCCGTGGAAGCGGCGCCAGAACGGCAGGTCGCGCAGGACGGGGTGGCATTCCAGCGATTCGCTGCCGGGGGCGGAAGCCAGGGGCTGGAAGTGGGCCTTGCCGACCAGCGCGGTGGCGTAGCCGGCGTGCCCCAGCATGGCGCCCACGGTGGGGACGTCTTCGGGCAGCTTCACGCCGATCGTCCAGCAGCCGTGCCGCGACGGGTACATCCCGGTGATGACGCTGGAGCGGGAAGGGGAGCAGACCGGGTTGGGGCAGTACGCGCGGGCAAAACGCGTGCCCTCCCGGCAGAGTCTGTCGAGCGCCGGGGTCCTGATCGCGGGGCTGATGGTCCCCAGCGTCGACCAGTGCTGCTGGTCGGACGTGATCAAGAGGACGTTCGGGCCTCGCGCCACAGCCGCCACCTCCGCCTGGTGCCGCCCCGGTCCGTGATGGGCGGCTGGACACCGGCTTTTCGCGGGCGGGCCCCGGGGTCCTGTGGCGTCCGGCCCGCCGCCAGGGGGCCCCGGGGGCGGTGCGGGAGGTGCCGTCCGGGCCGGCTGCCCTGGGCCGCGGCGCTGCCCCGCCGGGCCGCCGCGGCGTAATGCCGGGTCCGTGCCATCGCCCCGCTCCGGGCCACGGACTCCCGCCGCCGTGCCCGGACCGGTGCATTCCGGCTTGCCGCTCGGAGGAGGGGCCCGCCCGCCGCCTGTGAACACCCTGTTGCCAAAGACCGTTCCCGGAACGCCGCCGCATGGGTCCCTGACCACGGCCCGCGACCTGGTGGTGCATGCCGCGGCGGCCCCCGCCCTGCCTGACACCCAGACCGTCTCCGGCTGGCGCGGCAGCCTCGCCCCGGCCGACCCTACATCCGCCGCCGCGGCCTATCCCTGCGCCCGGCTGCGGCCCGCGGGGCACCTCGCGCGCACGCCCAGACCCACCCCCTGGCCCCCGCTGGGGCGCGGCCGAGGTGCGCGGTCGCTGCGCAAGGTGCCCCGGTACGCGGTCGGAAGCCGTGGTGGGGCCGATACGCGCCCGGGTGGGCCGCCGCCACCACGCCGGGCCCTCACCGGGCGCCCCCCTCCCCTCGGCAGTGCCCCTTCCGACCAAGCCCGCCCATGTGGCATGATCCCAGGTGGTTCCCCGGTCGCCCTTTGGGGAGGGGTGCGGCCGGCCCTGGTTCTGGGGTGTTCCGTCCGCGGGGGGGCGGGCACCTCCGGCCCCGTAGTCAGGCGCGCCAGTGTGACGACGGCCGTGGCCTTCCCAGTGTGGCGCCCGCGGGCGGGGCGCCCGATCAGGGTAGGGGCTGGCCGGCGCCCACGGGCACGCCGGAGAGGATCTGGGGCCAGCGTGCCGCCCCACGTCCCCCGCGGCTGACGCACAGGAAAGTTAAAGCAGGTGGATTCCCCCGGAAGCCCCGTAGCGGATGGGGCACCGGGGCACGAGCGATGCCTATTACCCTGATTTTCGCAAAGGGACGGTCCGTCGGCTTGGCGCCCAGGACTCGCACCCTTGCCAGGGCCTCACCCGCTCGCGTCGCGGGTTCTTCAGCGCCGACGGCGCCCGCCTGACACTGCGAGATTCAGGATTACTGTCCTTAGCACTGGTAGCGACTGGGGACGGAAGCGGTTGTGAAGGAGTGGTCATGCCATCGGCAAGGGCACTTGATGGCTGTGAACGGGTATGCACGAGGCCTCGACGGCAGCGGCCCGTCCCAGGATCAGGAAGTGCTCAGGGTAGTACTATGGTCACCGGGACTATAGGGCCCGCCAGAGGGCGGCTCCGAGACGCGGCCCGGGTTCGTAGCAGCCAGGCGGTCGGCCGGCGGTTGAAGCAGATACTTGCCGCCATCGGCAGATCTCTGTGGACTGGGCGACGCGAACAAGTGATCGCGGAGCACGCGAGCGTCCGCCGAGCTGCACCCACTGTAGACCGTATGCCAGTGGGCGGCGGGGGCGAGCGCCGGGAACGACCGAGCAGAGCGCGAGGCGGAGGCTGCCGGCGGTGGGGGACCAGGCTGGAACCCCCGTTATACGCCAGCGACGCGCGGCACCAGCCCTGCCTGGCGTGCGCAATCGTCCCTACGGCCTTCCCGCAAGGGAGCGCCCCGCACGGGGGCGTAAGCGGCGCCCCAGGTAGCGGCGGTGCTCGCACGCCACGGAAGACGGGAAGACGTGATACCGACCGGGTCGAGGCCCCGTGCCGGGTGCGAGGCGGCATAAACACGTGGGCGCGCGCCGTACGCGCTGGCGTGGTGGGCACTGGTGCAACCCGTGGGTGTGCCCGTGGGGTCTTTCCGCAGCAGCCCCCGTGCCGGCAGGCCGGCGGCAGCGGCGTGCCAACGCGGGCCCGTGCGTGGCGTCGCCCCGCGTAGTGGGCAGGGTGGCGCCCGTGTGCGTGACCGGCGGTGGAGTCCGATGCCCTGTTTCGCGGGAGACGGAGAGCCGGCGCGGGCGCGTGCCGAAGCCGCACGACAACCGCGGCCTCTCCATGGCTGGCGTGGCCGCCGGGCCACGGGGACCTCCCGGCCACGCCCGGCGTGGCTCCCCTTCGTGCGGGTACGGACGCTCGCGAGGCCAAGAACGGTTGCGGAGCGGAGACCAACATGCTGAAGTTATGGCGCTTCTTGCGTCCCGATCGCCCGGCCGTGGTCCTGGTGCTCACCTTTACCTTTCTGCAGACGATGTCGACGCTGTACCTGCCCAACCTGATGTCGCGCATCGTCGACTCAGGGGTGTTGCGGGGAGATGTCGCGTACATCCTCAGGGTCGGGGCGCTGATGCTGCTCGTGACCCTGCTTGGTGGCGCCGTCGCCGTCCTCGCCAACTGGTATGGCGCCAAGGCGACGGCGGGCTTCGGCCAGCGACTGCGCACCAGCCTGTTCGCCCACGTCGAGGGCTTCAGCCTACACGAGTTTGACCAGGTGGGTACCTCGTCGCTCATCGTGCGCACGACCAACGACGTCATGCAGGTGCAGCAGTTGGTCAACATGATGCTGCGCATGATGGTCATGGCGCCGCTGACCGCCATCGGCGGCATCATCCTGGCGCTTTACACCGACGCCCGGCTCTCGCCCGTCGTGATCGTGGCCATCCCCATCCTGGGCGCCGCCATCTACCTGGTCATGGGCCGCGGCCTCGGGCTCTTTCGCACGATCCAGACCAAGGTGGACGTCCTGAACCGGGTGCTGCGGGAGAACCTGACCGGCGTCCGCGTGATTCGTGCGTTCCACCGCACAGACCACGAGGTCGAGCGTTTCGCCGGAGCGAACGGCGAGCTGACCGACACCAGCGTGCGCGTCTTCGAGCTGATGGCGGCCATGATGCCGCTCGTGATGTTGGTCATGAATCTTTCCACCGTCGTCATCGTCTGGTGGGGCGGCAAAGAGGTCAACGTCGGCACGCTGCAGATCGGGCAGTTGATGGCCTTCATCCAGTATGTGCTGCAAATCATGTTTTCGGTGATGATGGTTTCAATGATGTCCTTCATGATCCCCCGCGGCCAGGCCTCGGCGCTGCGGATCAACGAGGTACTGGCTATAAGGCCGGATATCACGGATGCCGCCGACACCCGGAGGCCGGACAGCCGCCGGGGCGACCTGGAATTCCGCCACGTTACCTTCCGCTACCCCGGGGCCGAGGAGGCGGCACTTTCAGATGTCTCGTTCACCGCTCGCGCCGGTGAGATCACTGCGATCATCGGCGGGACGGGGGCGGGGAAGTCCACGCTGCTGCACCTGGTACCCCGCTTCTACGACGTGGCGAGCGGGCAGGTGTGTGTCGACGGGGTAGATGTGCGCGAGATGGCGCAGGCTGAACTGCGTCGACGGATCGGCTACGTGCCTCAGCGAGCCGTCCTGTTCAGCGGCAGCGTCAGCGCGAACATTCGCTACGGCGGTGACGCCGCCTCCGACGCGGCGGTGCGCCGTGCGGCCGACGTCGCCCAGGCCACGGAGTTCGTCGACGCCTTGCCCGAGGGCTTCGATGCGGAGATTTCCCAGGGTGGGACCAACCTCTCCGGCGGACAGAAGCAGCGACTGTCCATCGCCCGTGCGGTCGCGCGACACGCGGACATCTACCTCTTCGACGACTGCTTTTCCGCGCTGGACTACCGGACCGATGCGCAACTGCGCGCCGCTTTGCGGACGGAGGTCACCGGGGCCACGGTCCTGATCGTCGCGCAGCGGGTGAGCACCGTGATGGATGCGGACCAGATCGTCGTCCTCGACGATGGCCAGGTGGCGGGCTTGGGCACCCACCGCCAGCTCTTGCGGTCCTGCGCGGTCTATCGGGAGATCGTGTCATCGCAGCTCGCGCCGGAGGAGATCGCATGAGTAGTGGGCCGGCGGGCGGCGGGTCACGGCAGCCGCCGCGGCAACAGCCGGGCTTCTTCGGCGGCGGCCCGATGGGGCTGGCCATGCCCGTGGAGAAGGCGCGGAACGCCCGCGGCGCCCTGGCGCGGCTGCTCCGTTATTTCCGCCCGTATGCGCTGCCCGTGGCCGTGGTGGTCGTCACCGCCATACTCAGCACCGTCTTCAGCATTCTCAGCCCCAAGCTGCTGGGCGACGTTATCACGGACCTCTTCGTGGGCGTCGCGGCGAAGCTGCGTGGCCTCCCGGGTGGCGGCGTCAACTTCGCCGCGGTGCGCCACCTGCTGCTCGTCCTCGCGCTCCTCTATGTCTTCAGTTCCGCGTTCAGTTGGGCGCAGCAGTATGTGATGGCTGGGGTGGCGCAGCGCGCGGTCTACACCATCCGCCAGCAGGTGATGGAGAAGCTCACGCGCCTCCCCATCAACTTCTTTGACACGCACCCGCACGGCGAGGTGCTCAGCCGCTTTGTCAACGACTTCGACAACATCAGCAGCACCCTGCAGCAGAGCCTGACCCAAGCGATCACCGCCGCCGTGACCTTCATCGGCGTCGTGGTGATGATGGTCACTATCAGTCCGCTGCTGACCCTGGTCATCGCCCTGACGCTGCCGCTGAGCTTCATCGTCACCCGGGGGATTGCCAAGCGCTCGCAGACCTATTTCCTCGACCGGCAGCGCCGTCTGGGCGAACTGAACGGGCACATCGAGGAGATGTACACCGGCCACGTGATCGTAAAGGCTTTCGGCCACGAGCGGCGCGCGATGGACACCTTCGAGGAGATCAATGGCCGCCTGTACAAGGCGACGTGGCAGGCCCAGTTCGTCACCGGCATCATCATGCCGCTGATGAACGTGATCGGCAACCTCGGCTATGTGCTCGTCTGCGTCATCGGCGGCATCCTCGTCACCCGCGGCGCGATGCAGATCGGCGACATCCAGGCGTTCGTCCAGTATGCGCGCCAGTTCTCGCAACCAATCACACAACTGGCCAGCATCTCCAACGTGATCCAGTCGGCCCTGGCCTCTGCGGAACGCGTGTTTGAGATCCTCGACGAGCCGGAGGAGTCGGCCGAAGCCGACGCGCCAAGGGCCCTGATCGCGCCGCGCGGCGACGTGGCCTTCCGCGCCGTGGACTTCCGCTACCAGCAGGATCAGCCGCTCATCGAGGACCTGAGCATTGCGGTGCAGGCCGGCCAGACGGTGGCCGTCGTCGGCCCGACGGGGGCCGGCAAGACCACGCTGGTCAACCTGTTGATGCGGTTTTACGACGTGGGGGCCGGGCAGATCACCGTCGACGGAGTAGACGTCGCGGGTATGCGCCGCGGGGACCTACGGCGCCTGTTCGGGATGGTGCTGCAGGACACCTGGTTGTTCCACGGGACGATCCGGGAGAACATCGCCTACGGGCGCGAGGGAGCGACTGATGGTGAGATCGTGGCCGCGGCCCGGGCGGCGCACGCCGACCACTTCATCCGCACCCTGCCGCACGGTTATGAGACGGTGCTTAACGAGGAAGCCTCCAACATCTCGCAGGGGCAGCGCCAGTTGCTTACGATCGCCCGTGCCTTCCTCGCCGATCCCCCCCTGCTGATCCTCGACGAGGCGACGAGCAACGTCGACACCCGGACCGAGGTGGCGATCCAGGAGGCCATGCGGAACCTGATGCGCGGGCGTACGAGCTTTGTGATCGCGCATCGGCTCTCCACCATCCGGGAGGCCGACCTGATCGTGGTCATGCGGCACGGGCGGGTCGTGGAACAGGGTACGCATCGAGGCCTCCTCGCCCAGGGCGGCTTTTATGCGGACCTTTACAACAGCCAGTTTCCCGTGAAAGCCACATCCCCCGCGTGATGTCCGCCACGGATCGAGCGGCGCGCCGGTGCCGGTCAGGGCGAAGGCGCGGGAGTCCGGGCGGCCAGGGGCCAGTGCCGGTTGGACACGCGGCTGGGCGGGTCAGGGGCACGTGGGCCCGGCACGGGACCGCGGCTGCCAAAGGTTCAGGGGAGCGACCGACCGGCTGCCCCCGGGCGGGCCACTCCCTCTCCTTACGCCCCGCGCGGTCGGGGGGTGTGTTTCTCCGCCGCATAGTGGGCCAAGGCGGTGCGGTTCTTGACGTGCAGCTTGGCCAGGACGCTGCGCAGGTGGTTCTTGACGGTACCCTCCGCGATGCCGAGGCGCACCGCGATCTCACGGTTGGTGAGCCCGGTCGCCACCCAACGCAGGATTTCCTCTTCGCGCGTCGTGAGCGCCTGCACGGCCGGACGTGGCAGTGGGTTGGCGGCGGCGAAGTCCCGTAGGATGCGCGTGGCGATGTCCCGCGACATCGGCGTCTCGCCGGACATGACCTGCGCCAGGTAGTCGTTCCATTGCTCCGGGTCGAGGTTCTTGAGCAGGTACCCTTGGGCGCCGCCGCGCATGGCCTCAAAGAGGTCGCGGGCGTCATCGGACACGCTCAGCATCACGACCCGGCATTCGGGGAACCGTGCCTTGAGGCGCACGGTGGCCTGGATGCCCCCCAGGCCCGGCATGCGGACGTCCATCAGCACGAGGTCCGGCCGCAGTGCATCCGCGGCGCGCAGGGCCTCCTCGGCGCCTGCCGCCTCGCCGACCACCAGGAAGCGCGGGTCGGCGCCGAGCACCCGGCGTACCGCGCTGCGAGCGTAGGCGTTGTCGTCGACGATCAGCGTCCGGTAGCGTTCCAGCGTCCTCGCCTGGCTGGCAAATTGTGTACAAACCGATTTCTCGGTCTTCCACACGTCCGCCCGACCAGGCTTTCGCCCCTTTCGGTCGTAGATTTGCCCCTTGCGGAGCTGTAGGCAACCGGCGAACTCCGGCTATGCGCCAAGGCATTGCGCACGCCGGATTCCCACCCGAACGGCAGGGTTTGCGCACGGCGCGCGTCCATCGTCAGGATCAGCCCGGTCCCGCATCGCCGCCCCTCGCCGCCTGGTGGCGCCATCCATCGGGCCACGGCCCCTGCCACCGCGGCGGTTAGGCCCCCCGCCGGCCGCTCTGGCCGCCGGCTGGCGTCGGCGGCGCGTCGCACGCACCCGCGGCCTCCGCTTTCCTCCCCCAGCGTACGCGCACGCGTGTGCCGGCGCCGGGCGCGCTCTCTATCCACAGCGCCAACCCCGCCGTCTCCGCGCGCCGTCGCGCGGCCGACAGGCCGTACCCCTCTGCCGCTGTGGGCGAGAACCCGCAGCCGTCGTCCTCCACGCCGGCCTCGCCGCCGTCCGCTCCCTCCGCGATCCAGACGCGTACGCCCTGGGCCGCCGCGTGCTTGCGCACGTTGCGCACGGCCTCCACCAGAATGGCACGCAGGGCGGAGCGGGCGCCCGGAGCCAGCAGGCGCGGGCTGCCCTCCCTGGCGTCCACCTCGACGCGCAACGCTGTGCCGGCCACCTCTTGCACTGTGCGCCGCAGGGCTTCGGGGCCGCCCCACGGCTGCTCGCCAGGGCCCTCCGCCAGGCGGACGATGGTGTCGCGTACCCCCATGTAGGCGTCCGCCGTGGCGCGCGCCGACTCGGCGAGCGCCACGACGAGGTCCGCATCGCCGATCTGCTGCGCCCGCTGCAGGGCCGCGCGCAGGCGGACGTGCAAGAAGAACAGGGTCTGCGAGATGCTGTCGTGCAGTTCGTCGGCCACCTGCTGCCGCTGGGCCAGCGCCTGCTGTGCGGCTCCGGCCCGCTCCGCCTCGGCCGTGAGCCGCACGACCAGGGTGTGCACCGCATGGAAGTAGACCAAGGCCCCGAGCAGCGCGAGCGCCGCGGTGATCAGGTTGCCCACGGCGTCCGGGAGTCCTGCGAAGGCATCCAGGCCATGGCGCACAAACTCAAACGAGCCCGCCAGCAGGGCCGGCAAGCCCACCGTCAGGAGCCGCAACCGCCAGGAACGTAGCGCTTCCACCGCCAGCCGGCCTCCGAACCCTCCCCCGCCCGCCGCGTGCCGGGGGTCGGCGCGGCGCGTATGGAGTCGGCGGGGATTGCCGCCAACCTACCACACTGGCGTGGGGGAACCAAACGCTGCTTGGAGCATGCGTTCCCTTGCCCGTCGCCCGTACCGCCCGAACCCCTTGCGGGGGGGCAGCGGGGCGGTTCCGGGTGCACGCGCGCCCCCGTCGCGTCCTGCCCCTCGGCGACCGCCACGCCCCCTGGGGGTGACGGCGCGGTCGGGTCGATCCCCGCGAGCGCGTCGAGGGGCGTTGAGATACCCGCATGGGTTTCCAATGCCGGTGCCCCGAACGTGGCATAATGGACGTGAATATGTACGGTCGGATGGACCCGTTCGCGGGGTTCGTGGCAGCCAACCGACTTGACGGGGATTGTTGTCAGGGGAATCCTGTAGAGCTATATTCGAGGGACCCGCCTGGGCGCCGGAAGACGGGGGAGGACGCGGTCGATGCCGCCGGTGTTCTGGCGGGCGGGGTTTGTGACGCTCTGGCACCCCGGGGTGATGGCCGTGGCGCTGGCGGTCGCCTGCGCCTACCTCTGGGCCATTGGCCCGATGCGGCGGCGGCTGGAGGGCTCCGCCCCGGTGCCCCGCCGGCAGGTGGCGTGCTTCCTCGCTGGCGCCTACGCTGGCCCACCGAGCGGTATGGCACGCCCTTGGCCGGCCGCGAACGTCCATATCCCCGCATCCCGTGGCGCCGCGCATGTGTGGCTGCCCGCCGGACGCGCCCGGGCCCGCCGTCCCCTACCGCAGCGGTCGCACCCACGGCGCGGGCCCGCCGAAGTCGGGCGGCGCCCCCGCTTCCCTCACCGCGCGCGCGACCCGTTCCATGTCCGCCGGCCCGTACCGGCCGTCGCAGGGTAGCGTCAGGATCGTGCCAGCGAGCAGCCGCTCGGCGCGGCGCAGGAACGGCCGCGCCTCAGCCGGTACGGGCCAGTGCAGGGTCGCCTCCACGCCGCGGCGCAGCAGCCGCGCCGCCAGGACGCCCCGGTCGGGGTGGCGGACGACGAAACCGAGCGGGCAGACCTGCGTGGGCAGGGTGCTGTGGAACGGGACCACACCCGGGGCGCCGCGGAGCGCATCGGCCAGCGCCTGCCAGTTCGCCCGGCAACGCGCGCGCCACGCGGCGAGGCCGGCCTCGGGTCCCGCCGCCAGAGCGGCCAGGTGGTCCGCGGCGGCGGCCGGTGGGGGACCGAGCGGGTACTGCACGGGCCCACGGGCGTCCCAAGCCTGGGGCATGGAGCCGGCGTCGGGCTCGGCGCCCGGTGCGCTTGGCGGCGCCGTGGCGGAGTCGCGCTGCGCCTCCCGGGCTGGAGCCAGGGTGGCGTACGCCGCGCGGCGCGCGCGGGGCGCCGCCTGCGCGTGGTCGGCCGGCGGCGCCCAGATCCAGGCGCCCGGATCCAGGCGTGGCGACGCCGGGGATCGGTCTGTGCCCACGCTGCCGCCCGCACCGCCGCGAAGCCGAGGGCGGCCGGCGAAGGCGGACCGTGCGGGGCGCCCAGGCCGCCCCCGTCCCAGCGGGCCGATAGCCCGGCCGCCACCGGCAGGCACTTGCGCAGGCTGGCCGCGAGGCCGGCCGAGAGGGCGGGCCCGAGGAAGCGGGCACCCGGTCCGTTGCAGAGCGCGTGTGAGCCGTCTTCCACCAGGGCCACGCCGCGGGCCGCCTGGCCCGTTCTCCCTTCCGGGGGCGCCTGCAGCCAGCCGAAGGGGTGCACCAGCACCCACGCGGCGACATCTTGCGTGGCCAGAGCCCGCCGTACGTCGTCCGTGCTCGGGCGCAGCCGGTCATCGCCGCCATGAAAGACGGGCACGGCACCAGCGAGCCGTACCGCCTGGGCCAGGGCGGGGCAGGCGTACGCGGGGATGAGCACGCCCCGCCCGCGGGCCCCCAGGGCTCCGAGGATGTGGGCCAACGCCTCGCGCCCGCTGCCCAGCACGGCGCGACCCACGTGTAGGCCCACGCCGCGAAGGAAGCGGGAGGGAGACCATGCCGGGCCCGGCGCACCCGGGGGCCAGCCGCCACCGATCCAGTCCGGGCCCGACATGCCACTCACCGGGGGGCGTCCCCCACGCGACGGGTATGCGGCCGCTCCTCCCGGGGGGCCGCGTCCCGGTCCAGAACGGCGGCGGTGATCGTCCCGCGGCCCACGAGGGTCGTATGCGGCCTAGTGGGCCGCTGTCCGGCCGGTTTCCGGTGGAGCCCGCAAGCCCCTTTCGCGGCCGCCGCGGCGCTTTTTGGAGCGCGCGGGGCGCCTCGCCGCAGCCTCCAACGCATCCTACCGGAACGGGGGTCCGTCAGAGCGCGCCCTTCCCCCAGCAGCGGGTACGGACAGTGGTAGAATCCGGGCGGCCGCTGGCCTCTCGGCGAGAGCGGCGTCGTTCGTGGAAGGGGGGGCGCAGGCATCTCGTTGCGTGCACCCACCCTGCGCTCGCGGCGGGCGGCAGGTGGGATCGAAGCGGCAGGCAAAGGTGGCCCGCAGCGCGCGGGCGAACTCGGTAGCCCAGGGGTTCTGGGCGCGCTGCGGCGGCGTCGGAGGGAAGGGCACGACGTGTGCGATTCCTCCGCGAGGCGTTCGTCCCGTGCATGTATAGCGGAGGCCAACTGCGCGTGCCCAAGGATGGGTGGGACCCGGTGGGGAGCGGCGGGCGGCCACCGTGTGTGGGACACGATGCCGCGCCTGCCCGCCCGGGGCGGGAACGGGGATCGGCGTTGGATCGTTGCGGGCCTGTGGTATGTGTCTGTGCCGAGGCCGTGTTCGGGGGCCCGTGGGGGGCATTGACAGGTCGCGGACGACGCGCGAGCCGCGCGCACGCGGGGAAATGCGGGTCGTGCGCAATCCCTCCGGTTCGGCGGGGGGAATCCCGGCGTGCGCGGTGGGTGGCCGTCGCCCGCGCCCGAGTCCGCCTGTTGCCTAACACTCCGCGAGGAGCAAAATCCAAGGCCGAAAGGGGCGAAAGCCTGGTCGGGCGGACGGCGTGGAAGACCGCACGCGCGGTGGGACCACGTTTTTCTAACCAGGGCGGTTCACGATGGTGGAACGTAACGGTGTCGTCACGCTGGCCGGGCAGGGCGTGACGCTGCTGGGTCCCGAGTTGCGCGAGGGCGACCGTGCCCCGGACTTCACGGTGCACGACCAGGGCTTCCAGCCCTGGAACTTTTACCGCGAGACGGCGGGGAAGGTGCGGCTGATCAGCGTCGTACCCTCGCTCGACACCGGCGTGTGCAACCTGCAGACGCGGCGCTTTGATCAGGACTGCGCGAGCCTGCCCGGCGGGGTGACCGTGGTCACCGTCAGCACGGACCTGCCGCCGGCCCAGGCGCGATGGAAAAAGGAGGCCGGGGTGGAGCGGGTGATCCTGGTTTCCGACCACGCCGATGCCTCCTTTGGTCAGAGTTACGGGGTCCTGATGAAGGAGAACCGCCTGTTGGCGCGCGCGGTGTTCGTGGTGGACACCCAGGGCCGCGTCACCCACGCCCAGGTGGTGCCTGAGATCACCCAGCATCCGGACTACGACCGGGCCCTGGCGGCGGTGCGCGCAGCCAGGTGAGCGGGCGCGCGGGGCCGCCGTCCGCCCGGGGGGCCGGCACCGGCCAGCAGGTGGCTGCGTCCGGCGGCGTGCGGCTCGTGGCGGGCTGGACGCGCCTGCCGTGGCGGCGGAGCACCCTCGTGCTGCACCACGTAGCCGCCGTGGCCGAGGGGGCCGTGTGCGATCACGGCCCCATGCCCCTGCTCCTGCTACACGGCATGGCCAGTTCGTGGCGCCAGTGGCGCGCGCAGATGTTGCGCCTGGGCGCGCGGACCCCGTTGCTGGCGCTCGACCTGCCGGGCTTCGGCCAGAGCGGCTCGCCGCGCAGCCCTCTGGCCGCGGACGACTACGCCGAGATCCTGGAGGCCTGGTGCCGCGCGCGCGGCCTGGGCGCGCTGCGCGCCGTGGGGCACTCCTTCGGCGGGGCCGTGCTGGCGGACTGGGCCGGCCGTTGGCCCGAGCGGTTCGAACGGATCGGGCTGCTGGCGCCGGCAGCCGTCTACCACGAGTGGTACACGGCGGGAGGCGGGCCGATCCGCTGGCCGGTGTTCGGGCCGTTGCTGCTGCGGCCCTTCGTCTGGTTCGTCTCGACCCGTTGGCTGGGGCGGAGGGTGTTCGGCCACATCGTGACGCGCCTGGAGGACGTGCTGCCGGACGAGGTCGCCGACCTGCAGTGGGGTTGCCGGCGCGCGCGGGAGATGTTGCGCGCCCTGGACTACTACCGTTTTCCGGCGTTGGACCAGCGGCTGAGGGCCATCGCGGCGCCCGTCCTCGTCGGTTGGGGCACCGCCGACCGCGTCGTGCCCTTCGTCGACGCCGCGTACTACCTTGCCCGTATCCGCCGCTGCGAGTTGCGGAGGTGGGAGGGGTGCGGGCACGTGCCCATGATGGAGCGGCGGCAGGAGTGCGACGGCCTGCTGCTGGACGTGGCCACCGGGTCGCACGCGGGCGTGGATGCGGTCTGAACGTTCCGACGGGTCGCCGACAAGCGGGGGGGCGACGGCGGGGCTAGGGTGGGTCCCCAGGGCGGGAGGCGGGGGCGGGACGCGGCGCGACCATGGTCGCGCTCCGGCGGTGCGGCGCGTGGCGGGGGCGCGCACCGCGGCCGGCGCGGGGCCTGCGCTGGCGGATGCTTTGGGGGTGGGCCGCGTGGTGGTGGCGGTGCTGACGGCGCAGTTCCGCCTGCCGCAGGCCTCGACGCTCAAGGACAAGCGTTGTGTGGTCAAATCCATGGTGCAGCGTTGCGGGCAGCGTTTCCGCGCCGCGGCGGCCGAGGTGGGCCTGCAGGACGACCCGCGCCGCGCGCTGGTGGCGGTTGCCCTGGTCAGCGTCAGCGGCCGGCACGCGGACCAGGTGTTGGCCGCGGCCCTGGAATTCATGGAGGGCAGCTACCCGGTGGAGTTGATCGACGCCGGGGTCGAGCACCGGTAGGAGGTCCCCGCGGCAGGGCGGCGGCTGGGGCGGAGGGTCCGGGACGGGCGGCGGGGCCGCCAATGGGGGTGGGGTGGTCCGTGGGGCGCGACGGCGGGGGGAGGCGTACAGAGTTGCCGGGCCTGACGTGGTGGCTCCCTGCCGGGGCGCTGGGCCTGGCGGCGGCCACCTTGGGCTGGGCGCGCTACGTCGAGCCGCGCCGGCTGGAGGTGACCGCCTGGGAGGTGCCGCTGGGCGGCCTGCGCCCGGAGGCCGCGGTTTCTCTGCTACACGTCAGCGATCTGCATGTCGGTTCCCTGTCGCTCTCGCCGCAGACGCTTTTGCGGCGGCTGGGCCCTGCGGCCCTGGCCAGCCGCCTGCTCTGTCTGACGGGCGACTTCTGTGACCGGGCGGCGGAGGTACCGGACGTCGAGGCCCTGCTGGCGCCCGTGCTGCACGCCATGGCCCTGCAGGCGGGGCGCGCCGTGCAGGCCTTCGCCGTCTGGGGCAACCACGACTGGAAGGCTGGCATCCCGGAGTTGCGCGAGGCGATGGGGCGCCTCGGCGTCGTGGTGCTGGAGAACGCCGCCGTCCGCGTCGACGGCCTGTGGATCGCTGGCGTGCTCGACCCGACGCGGCACGAGGACCGGTTGGAGCAGGCCGTGGCCCCCATTCCGCCGGGCGACCCCTTCGTCTTGCTGGCTCATAATCCCAGCATCTTTCCCCGCGCGGCCGCCGCCGGCGTCCCTCTGACGCTCGCCGGCCACACCCACGGCGGCCAGGTGCGGATGGCGGGCTTGCAACGCCTGTCGCGGACGGGCCGAAATCAGTACGGCCATGGGGGTTGGTACCGGAGCGGCGACCGGGCGATGTACGTGAGCCGCGGTCTGGGTACAAGCTTCCTGCCCGTGCGCTTCGGCGCCCGGCCCGAGGTGACGGTCTTTCACCTCGTGCCGTATTCAGGAGCGGCAGCGGGAGCGGTTCCGCCGTAGGCCCCCTGCCCACGGTCATGGGACGGCTCCGAGCCCTTTGGTGGCCGTTCCGCGGTGGGGCGATGCCGGAGGGGGCGATCTTCCGCGGCTGAGGGGGGCGCACGGTCCCGCTGGCGGGCGCGGAGCACCTCGGGCGTGGTCTGACAAACCGTTCCGCGTCTCATGGCATTTCGTCCTGATTTTCGCAAAGGGGCTGCCCGGCACCTTGGCGCCCAGGCGCCGGCCCCTCGCCACGACCTCACCCGCTCGTATGGCAGGGTCCTTCTGCGACAGCGGCGCCCGCCTGACACGGCGAGATTCAGGTTCATTCCCGACCGCCACGAGCCCGCGGAAGCGGGTCTTACCGGCTCCTCCAAAGCTTGCCGTTACCCACAAGCCCTGGATCCACTACTCCTGGTGTCTATAGTGACTGTGGAGCGCAACATCTAGGGGCTTGGCGCCACCAGAGCACTCGGTGGTCAGGATGTGGGTAATGATGAGCCTCCAAAGGCGTTTAGGAGCCGGAAGCGAACAAGGTGCGCCACCTTGACAACGGAGCACCTGCTCGGCATGATTCTCTGGGCCGCTATCGCCACGACCGGGGGCCCCGTCCAGAACACCAACAGGCCGAGCACCGCGGTGGGCGGCGGCGTGGTCCCGAGCCTCACCCCCGGGTGCCGTACGCCCCGCTCCGAGGAAAAGTTGTTCCATTCCGGCTCCTTAGTGTCTCCGGGGAACCCCGGCGACGAGCCCAGCCCCGGATCTGTTCGAGCGTCTGTGTGCCTATGTGCCGGACGCTTCTTCCCGCACAGTTGCCAACGCACAGGTTTTCAAGGGTGCGGGGGTGGGTACCGGGGGCCACGGTTCGCCACGCAAGGCGACGTTTCCCGCGGCAGTTGGCCCATCCCACGCATCGCGCTGAACCGCGCGGGGCACCCGCGGGCGTGCGGCCGCCCCGCGTGCTGGCGGTGCGTCAGGCCATCTTTCGCGAGGTGAGGAGCCGCGCGTGGCCGCCGTGGAGCCTGAGCACCAGACTTCGGCTCATCGGTTCGCCGCCGCCCTGAAACCGTTGAGCCCCAAGGATCACCCACATGCTGGCAGATTGTGCATCCCGCACGCGGTCCGCCGGATCACCATACCACCTGCCGTACGGCATCGTCGCGATTGGTACCACATCTAGTGGTTCGATCCACCTGTGGACCTCCAGCGTGCACAACGGGTGAGACGCGCCAAAAGCCAAATGCGTCGAACTCTGAGACCAGCGTCGTGACGGTCCGCCTCTGTCCGGGTGAAGCAATCGAAAGCGTCTCATCGGACCAGGCACCACCAGCGCCCCGGATGATGGGAACATCGACTGAACTGGCGAACGCAGGCGCCACCGTCCCCCCGAGCGCCACCGCAGTGCCGTCGCCGAACGCCACCGCCACCAAGTTTGCGGTCGTCACAGCCGTCGAGGCCGGCGCGAAGACGCTGCTCCCGAGGACGATGGTGCCGTCGACCCCCACCGCCACGCAGCTGGCCGGGGCGCAGACCACGCCCGCCATGGACTCCTGGGTGCCGGACGCCACCGTCCGCCATGTGACCCCGTCCGCCGAGGTCAGCATCTGACCGGAAGATCCCACGGCCAGGAGGCCTGCGAGCCCCGGTGCATAGCCCACGGCGTCCAGGCTGCCCGAGACCCCGCTGGTCTGCGCGGTCCAAGTGGTCCCGTCCGGTGAGGTGAGGATCGTTGCCGCCTGGCTGCCGAAGCCCGGGCCGCCCACCACCACGAACCGGCCGGAGGCGTAGGCGACGCCGTAAAGGTCGGCGCCGTCGGCGTTGGCCGAGCTGGCGGCCCATGTGCTGCCGCTGTCCGACGAGGACAACAGCGTCGTGATGTAGGCGCCGGTCTGCGTGTTGTAGCCGCCCTCGCCGGAGGCCACCCACGTCCCGTTCCCATAAGCGACGGCGTACAGGTCCTCGATGGTGCTCGACGTCTCGCCAGTCCACTGCACCCCGTTTGGGGAAACCAGGACCGTGCCACCAGCGCCTACCGCTGTGAACTGGCCGCCGCCATAGGCCACTCCGTTCAAATCGGCGCTGGTCGGAGAGGTGACCAGGGACCAAGATTGTCCGTCGCTGGAGGTAAGGATCACGCCGCCCGCGCCGACGGCCACGAACGTGCCACCACCATACGTGATGCCGTTCAGCGCTTCCTGGGTACCGGAGGCGACCGTCTGC
>JAJZZC010000370.1 GCA_021797775.1 Bacillota bacterium | reverse complement strand
CGGATGGGGTCGCGGTCACGCCTCGGCCTGGCGACGCGCCCAAACTTTCATGCTAGCAGGCAGAGGCAGGTGGCGGTAGAGGGCGGGGCGGCCCCGGCGCCCCCGACCGTGGGGGGGGGGGGCCGCGCGCCTGGCACGGCTTTCTGCATGGCGAGAGCAGTCGGTCGGGGATGCTCCGGGCCCGTGCACACCGGGGGCCGCTGGAAAGCGGGATTGTCCATGATGGTGCCCGCCCGACCGGGGCGGCTGCCGCTCGGTGCCGGCCCGGCCCCCTTGCAGCGCCGGTTCGTTCAGGGACGGGGATTTGCAGGGAGCCGGCGAAATGGGGGTGAACGTGCACCTCGGGACCGTGGGGCTGGCCGCCAGTCTTGCCGCCGCCCAGCGGAAATACCTGTGGTCCAAGGGGTAGCGCATGTGGGGCGCCGCCTTCGTGCCGCGCCAAGCCGGGACCTCGGCACTGCGGCGCCACCGCCAAAGCCCCGCCCCGGAACGACGCCACCCTGCCCGCTGCAGGGCCGTGGCGTTCTCGGCAGACGGCCTCAGCGACAAGGGCTGGTAGCGGTTGGCGACCACCCGGGGCGTACGGCGGCTCTGGGAGCCCCTCCGTGCAGCGCCACCGTGGCCCGGCCGGCCGAAATGGTCCGGCCCGTGCGGAGGCAGGTACCGGGGGCGGCACCATGGTGCCCCGGCCTACCACCGCGCGGCTGTGTGCGCCATCGTTCGTACCCCCACCCCCCCAGGCGGAACGACGCCACCCTGCCCGCTGTGTCGCGGCAGGAGGTCGGCCGGCTGGCTGGAACAAAGCCCGCCTGGATCCCGCATCCACGTCTGCCGCCGGCCACTCGCGGGCACGTTGGGAGATGTGGCCGCCCCGCGGAAGGGAAGCATTCCGCCATCGGCGGTTGGGGGCGGCACGCCCCGGGGATTCGGCACACTCCCGTGGCCGGTGGCCACGAAGCGAGGAACGAGAACATTGCGCTATGTGCGCTTCGAGCACGCGGGCGAACGGTGCTGGGGCCTGTTGGACGGGGACGCGGTGGTGGCGCTGTCCGCGGCCCCCTACCTTGGCGGGCAGCCGGTCGGCGCCGCCCGCCCTTTGGCGGGTGTACGCCTGTTGGCGCCAGCGGAGCCCAGCAAGGTCCTATGCGTGGGTCTGAACTACCGCACGCACCGTGAGGACGAGCAGGGGGCCGACCGGGTCATCGCCGATATCATCGCTCGCAACATGCAGGACGCCGCGCCCGAAAAGGAACCAATCCTCTTCCTCAAGGCCCCGAGCGCCCTGGTGGGGCCCGGCGACGCCATCGTCCTACCCCCACAGGCGGGCCGCGTCGACTACGAGGCGGAACTGGCTCTGGTGATCGGCCGGCCCCTGTACCGGCCGGCATCGCGGCAGGAGGCGCTGGCCGGCATCTTCGCGTACACCTGCGCCAACGACGTGTCGTCGCGTGACGTCCAGGAGCGGGACGTCCAGTGGATGCGGGCCAAGTCGTTCGACACGTTTTGCCCGCTCGGGCCGTGGCTGGAGACCGGCTTTGACCCGGCGGACCGCGTCGTGGAGGGCATCTTGAACGGGGAGGTCCGCCAGCGCACGAGCACGCGCCACCTCCTCGCGGACCCCGGGCAGCTCGTATACTTCGCGGCGCAGGCGATGACGCTGCTGCCGGGCGACCTGTTCCTCACCGGCACCCCGAGCGGCATCGCGGCCCTCACGCCCGGCGATCGGTTCACGGTGCGAATTGAAGGCATCGGCGAGCTCTCCAACCCGGTGCGCGCGCTTTAGGGTGCCGGGCGGGGAAGGAAGCGTGGGCACGGCAGGCATCGCGCGCGGAGGTCCCACCACGGCGCGCGGGCCGGCGGTGGCGGGGTGGGCCTGCGCCGTCGGCCGTCGCAGAGGCTCGCGGGAGCCGGGTCCGTTCCGTACCGGTGTGCGGAAGGAGAAGTGGACGTTCTTGGAGAGGACCCTGGTGCTGGTCAAGCCCGACGGCGTGCAGCGCGGCCTGTGCGGCGAGATCGTCGGCCGCCTGGAACGAAAGGGGTTGCGCCTTTGTGCCGCCAAGCTGCTGCAGCCGGGCCGTGAGCTGGCCGAGAGGCACTACGCCCCCCATCGGGAGCGACCGTTCTTCCCCGGCCTGATCGCGTTCCTGACATCGGGTCCGGTGCTGGCCATGGTCTGGGAAGGGCCGCGGGCCATCGAGCAGGTGCGGCTGGTCATGGGGGCCACCGACCCGCTGAAGGCTGCCCCAGGGAGCGTGCGCGGCGAGCTCGCCCTCGACGTGGGGCAGAACCTCGTCCATGGGTCGGACGGCCCGGAGTCCGCGGCGCGGGAGATCGATCTCTTCTTCCGCCCGGACGAGATCGTGCCGTATCAACGTGACCTCGACCGCTGGGCGCAGGGGGCGTTCTGAGCCGGGGCCGCCGCCCTGCGCTCGGCAGGTGGGCCGTGGTTGGCGGACCCACCGCTTCTCAGGCCAGGGCGTGCTGCTGGGTCGCGGGCGCCTCACGGCCCGCCGACGGCGCGCCAGCGGCGTGGGCCGGACGATACGGAACGCGGCCGTGTTCGGACGGCGGTGTCCGGGCTTGACCTCTTTTTTGGGGGGAACGCCCCCCCTTCCGGCCTAGGGGAGTGGCCGCCGGTCTGGAGCGGGCGCCGCGGGGGATGGGCGAGCCCTTGCGGCGACGGGGGCCCGTGCGCCGCAGCGGGTGCCCGCGCGGCGCGTCTCCGGCCGCCGCCGCCCGCCGACCGCGGGCGGACGGCCGAAGAAGATGGCGGGGTGTGGTGTTGGCGGGCGAGTTGTCGTGCGACTTGGCGGTAATCGGCGGAACGGGGCTCTATGATCCGGGGCTGCTCGAGGGCGCGGAGCCCGCTTCGTTGACCACGCCGTACGGTGTGGTCAACCTCTTCATCGGCGGGTACGCCGGGCGGCGCGTCGCTTTTCTGCCGCGGCACGGCGCGGGGCATGCCGTCCCGCCGCACCGGGTGAACTATCGCGGCAACGTGTGGGCCATCCGGCAGTTGGGGGCGACAGGTATCCTCGCCACGGCGGCATCGGGGTCGCTAGCCGCAGACATTGCGCCGGGAAGCCTTGCCTCGATCGACCAGTTCATGGACTGCACCCGTGGCCGCCCGTCCACATTCTTCGATGGCGGCGACGTCGGCGTGCGGCACACGGACATGACCGTGCCCTACTGCCCGGAATTGCGCGCCGCATTGGCCGCTGCGGCGGCCGCGGAGGGCGTGCCGTTGCGGGCCGGCGCCACGTACGTGTGCACGGAGGGCCCCCGCTTTGAGACGCCGGCGGAGATCCGCGCGTACCGGATGTTGGGGGGCGACCTCGTGGGCATGACCGGTGTGCCCGAGGTGGTGCTGGCGCGTGAGGCGGGCCTCTGCT
>JAJZZC010000085.1 GCA_021797775.1 Bacillota bacterium | reverse complement strand
GTGGAGCGGGAGGCTCTGGCCAGGAGAACGGCCTGGTGAAACCGGTCGCTGTGAAGCAGGAACCTTCGAGTCGGAAACCGGCCGCTGCGGCGGTTGGAAACAAATGACTATGAGAAGGGGAACGGAAGCGCCTGACACTCCGCGCAGACCGGCGTGCAGGCGCGCGCACACCCCACACCCTGCGGGCGCCCGCGGAAGATGGGATCTTAACACCGCCTTTACGCCCCGCCCCGGCATCCTTAGGCCCTCCTTACCCCTGACCCGTACAATCGCCGCTCGGCGGCCACACGGCGCGGACCCCGGGAGGTCGACACCGCGCGGACCACGCCCCCTGCGCCGCGCTGGCGCGCGGGGGGGCCGCGGCCCGCGGCCGGTCCCGCTCGGGGTCGCCGTCGGCAAGCGGGTGGGTCGCGGATGCGCGCGGGGCGGCGCCCGCCTGAGAGCGGGGCGGCGTCCCCGTCCCCGCGTGCCCGGGCAGACTGCCCGTTCGAGAGCGGACGCCACCGACGGGGTGAAATGATGACGGTTCAGGGCGTGCTGCAGCTCGTGGTGCTCGTGGTGGTCCTCGCCCTGCTGGCGAAACCGGTCGGCACCTACCTCCACCGCGTCTTCGAGAACCAGCGCACCTTTCTCGACTTCGCGCTGGTGCCGTTCGAGCGCTTTGTCTACCGCTTCGCCGGGATCGATCCCACCAAGGAGATGCGCTGGACCACGTACGGTCTGGCGCTGCTCACCTTCAACCTGGTGGGCTTCGTCATCCTCTTTGTGCTACTCCTCCTGCAGCCCTATCTGCCACTGAACCCCGCGCATCTGCCGGCGGTGCCGTTCTGGACCGCCTGGAACACCGCCATCAGCTTCACCACCAACACGAACTGGCAGGTGTACGGCGGGGAGAGCACGCTCAGCTATCTCTCGCAGGCCTGGCTCATCGTGCAGCAGTTCGTCTCGCCCGTGACCGGCATCTGCTTCTTCCTGGCGGTCGTGCGCGGCTTCGTGCGCCAGAACAGCGAGACACTGGGCAACTTCTGGCGGGACCTGGTGCGCGGCATTCTCTGGGTGGCCCTCCCTGGTGCCATCGCGGCTGCCGTGGTGCTGATCGCCATGGGCAGCCCCCAGAACTTCCACCCGTACACGGTGGCCACGACCCTGCAGGGCGCCCATCAGACCATCGCGCAGGGGCCCATCGCCAGCATGACCAGCATCATGCAGCTCGGCGACAACGGTGGCGGCTACATGAACGCCAACGCGGCGCACCCGTATGAGGCACCGAGCGCAGCCTCCCTGGTCTTCCAGCTCCTGCTCGGGTTCCTGGTGCCCATCGGCTGCATCTACCTCTTCGCGCTGATGGTCAAGGACCGCCGACAGGGCTGGGCCATCTTCGCCGCCATGGCGCTGATGTTCGTCCCCCTCACCCTGCTGATGTACCACGCCGAGGCCGCCGGCAACCCGATCATCAACCACCTGCAGCTCGCCGGTCACGCCAACATGGAGGGCAAGGAGGTGCGCTTCGGCCCCGCCCTCTCCTCGCTCTTCAATTCCAGTACCACGGCCGTGTCGTGGGGCTCGGTCGCCGCCGCGATGGACAGCCTGACACCGATCGGCGGCCTCGTCCCCCTCTTCAACATGATGACCGGCGAGGTCATCTTCGGCTCCTGGGGCGTGGGCATGGTCGGCATGCTGGCCTACGCCGTCATGGCCGTCTTCCTCGCCGGCCTGATGGTCGGGCGCACGCCGGAGTACCTGGGCAAGAAGATCCAGGCCTTCGAGGTGAAGATGTCGGTCCTGGCGATGGTCGTCCCCAGCTTCGTCATCCTGATCTTTGCCGCGCTGTCCGTGATGCTGCCGGCCGCGCGGGCGGGCATCTTCAACCCGGGGCCGCACGGCCTGACGGAGGTGCTCTACGCCTTCGCCTCGGGCGTCGGCAACAACGGTTCGGCCTTCGGCGGCCTGAACGCCGCCAGCCCGTGGTACGCGGCCACCGTCGGTTTCGCCATGCTGTTTGGGCGGTACCCCATGTACCTGCCCCTGCTGGCGATGGCGGGCTCCCTGGGCAGGAAGCAGCGCATCCCGGTCAGCGCGGGCACGTTCCCCACCCACGGCTGGCTGTTCGTCGTGCTGCTCGTCGGCACCGTGGTCATCGTCGGGGCGCTGACCTTCTTCCCGGCGCTGGCTCTGGGACCGCTGGCCGAACAGTTCGCGATGCAGGCCGGCAAGCTCTACTAGCCGCCGCGCCACCCGGCGCCCAGGCAGCGAGCACGCCGCGAGGGAGGGTGCGATCCGTGCAGGCTGAGGCAGGGCAACGCGGTAGCCGCCGCGGGGCCTCCGATCTCTGGACCCGCGAGCTGGTTTCCCGCGCCTTGGGCGAGTCGTTCCGCAAGCTGCATCCGCGCTGGATGCTGCACAACCCGGTCATGTTCGTCGTGGAGATCGGCAGCGCGCTCACCGCGGTGGACGCCTTCCGCTACCTCTTCACCGGCCACCTCGCGTCCTTTAATTTCACCGGGCAGATCTCCATCTGGCTCTGGCTGACCGTGCTGTTCGCCAACTTCGCCGAGGCCATGGCCGAGGGGCGTGGCCAAGCCCAGGCCGCGGCCCTGCGGCGCAGCCGGACGGAGGTCATGGCCAAGAAGGTTACCCCCGGCGGCGTGCAGATGGTGCCCGGCACCAGTCTCGTCAAGGGGGACGTTGTCCTGGTCGAGGCCGGCGACGTCATCCCCGGCGACGGCGACGTGATCGAAGGGGTCGCCGCGGTCGACGAGTCGGCGATCACCGGGGAGTCGGCCCCCGTGGTACGGGAATCCGGCGGGGACCGCAGCGCGGTCACCGGCGGCACGCTCGTCATCTCGGACCAGATCCGCGTGCGCATCAGCGCCGGGCGCGGCGAGTCGTTTCTCGACCGCATGATCGCGCTGATCGAAGGCGCGACACGACAGAAGACGCCCAACGAGATCGCCCTGGCGATCCTGCTCGCCGGCCTCACGCTCATCTTCCTGGTTGTGGTGGTCACCCTCGCGCCGTTCTCGGCCTACTCGCACGCCGCGGTCTCCGTCACGGTGCTCATCGCCCTGCTGGTGTGCCTCGCGCCGACAACCATCGGCGGCCTGCTCTCGGCCATCGGCATCTCGGGCATGAACCGCCTGTTGCAGCACAACGTGGTCGCGCTCTCCGGCCGCGCCATCGAGGCCGCGGGGGACGTGAACGTCATCCTGCTGGACAAGACCGGCACCCTGACCCTGGGCAACCGTCAGGCCGTGGAGTTCCGGCCACTGCCCGGCGGGGACGTCCGCGAACTGGCGGGGGCAGCCCTGCTGTCGTCGCTGGCGGACGAGACCCCCGAGGGACGCTCGATCGTGACGCTGGCCCGCGAGCAGTACCACGCCGAGGGCGACGCCTCGGGGGCCGAGGTCGTGCCCTTCACCGCCCAGTCCCGCATGAGCGGCATCGACCGCGCGGGCCAGGCCATCCGCAAGGGCGCTGGCGACTCCATCGCTGGCTTCGTGCGCGCGCGAGGCGGGGATGTACCGCCGGAGCTCGAAGCGATGACCGCGGAGATCGCGCGCGCTGGCGGCACGCCGCTCGTCGTCGCCGTCGATGACCGCTGCCTCGGGGTCATCTACCTCAAAGACGTCGTGAAGACCGGCATCCGCGAGCGCCTGGCGGCGTTGCGCCGCGCGGGTATCCGCACCGTGATGATCACGGGCGACAACCCGCTGACCGCGCAGACCATCGCTGGCGAGGTCGGAGTCGATGATTTCCTGGCACAGGCCACGCCTGAACGCAAGATGGAGTACATCCAGGCGCAGAAGGCGGAGGGCTACCTGGTCGCCATGGTCGGCGACGGGACCAACGACGCGCCGGCCCTGGCACACGCCGACGTGGCCGTGGCGATGAACACGGGCACCATGGCGGCGCGCGAGGCGGGCAACATGATCGACCTGGACAGCAACCCGCAGAAGCTGATCGACATCGTCGAGACGGGCAAGCAGATCCTCATCACGCGCGGAGCGCTCACCACGTTCTCGGTGGCCAACGATGTCGCCAAGTACTTCGCCATCCTACCGGCGATGTTCGTGGTCGCCTTCCCCGGACTGCAGGCCCTCAACATCATGCACCTCACCTCGCCGGACACCGCGATCCTCTCGGCGGTGATCTTCAACGCCCTCATCATCCCCTTCCTCATCCCGCTGGCGCTGCGCGGCGTCAGCTACCGCCCGGCGAGCGCGGCCACCCTGCTGCGCAACAATCTGCTGGTGTACGGCCTGGGCGGGCTGGCCCTGCCGTTCGTGGGCATCAAGCTGATCGACATGGCGGTGACCGCCCTGCACCTCGTGCAGACGGCGACGCGCTGACCCGAGGATCTCTGCGATCCCAGGGGGGGGCAATGCCCGCCCTGGCCCCGGCGGAGGAGTGGAAGGATGCGCGCACACCTCGGTCCCGCTCTGCGTCTGGCCCTGCTGATGACGGTGGTGCTCGGCCTCGTCTACCCCGCGGTGATGACGGGGATCGGCCAGTTGTTCTTCCCGGCGCAAGCCAACGGCAGTCTGGTCGTGCGGCACGGGACCATCGTGGGCTCGCGCCTGATCGGCCAATCCTTCACCTCGCCGCGCTTCTTCCAGGGACGGCCCAGCGCCACCACGCCGCCCTACAATGCCGCGGCCTCGACGCCGTCCAACTACGGCCCGACCAATCCCGCTCTGCTGAAAGAGGTGCAGACCAACCTGGCGGCGGTCGAACGGGCCAACCCCGGCGTCAACTCCCGCAGCGTGCCGCCAGACCTGGTGGAGAGTTCTGGCAGCGGGCTCGACCCGGACATCTCGCCCGCCGCCGCCCTGCTCCAGGTGCCGCGCGTCGCCCGGGTTAACCACCTGCCGGTGGCCACGGTCCGGAACCTGGTGGAGAGCCGCATCCACGGGCGGTTCCTCGGCATCTACGGCGACCCGTACGTGAACGTGCTCGAACTGAACCTGGCCATCGCGCGCATGGCCACGCAGGGTCGGGCGGCGCGCGTCGGCGGCTAGGCGCTGCGTCGCCCGCGCCCCGCCCCGGGCCGGCCGTCCCCACCGTGCGTGAACAGGGGGGCGACCGTGGGGTGGCGCTCGCCCTGCCGCGAGAGAGGGCCAGCCGCCGCCGGTGCCGGCTGGCCCTGTGGCCTCGCCAGAGCGGGCGCGAGCCGCACCGACCGCGGGACCCCCAGCGGACCAGGCGTCCCCCCCCCCGTGGGCTGGGCCCTGGATCGGGGCGGGGCCAGGCGGTTGGCGGCCAGGGAGATCAGGGGGTAGCGGGCCCGTCGGTCTGAGGTCGGCCTCCCGCCCCCCCGCCCGGGAGTGTCTAGAAGGGGCGCCCAGCGGCGGCGCCCCCGGGTACCCGGGATTCCGGCGGTGGCGGCCGGCGGGCCCCTCGGCCCGGGTCCACCGCCGCTCAAGGCCCCGGTAGGGGCGCATCCGGACCGAGAAAGGGGAGAAAGCCCGGGCGGGCAGGGTGGCGTGGAGCACCGGGCGCGTGCTCGGCGCACGTCTCTCCCGACCGGGCGACAGAGGTGCACGTCGTCCTGGGGCTGGCTGCGGTGGTCGCCTTTTTCCTGCTTTGCGCGCTCTATGTCCACGCCTGCGATCGGTTGTAACGGCCGTGCCGCCCGAGACTGCACGCCGCCCAGGGTGGCGTACGGGCGGGCAGAGGGCGTCTCCGCCACCGGCGGCGCACCGCGCGATCGCCGCGGCACCGGGCCGCGGCTCGGCACGAGATCGGTCTGCACGAAGGGGTGATGGCCGTGGCCATCGTGACGCTGCTGGTGTCTGCCGCGTTGCTCGTCTACCTGTTCTACGCCCTCCTCTTCCCCGAGAAGCTCTAAATCCGCTTCCCGGAGGGTGGATCAGGGCTAGGCGGGCGCCAAGGGGGTGACGGGGCAGGTGGGCGAGGGAGCGGATCCGGCGGAAGGCCTGCGCCGCCAGGGGTTGCCCGACACCCTCTCACTGGAGGCGGGCGACCTGGTCCCGTTCGACGCCGAGGTGCTCGCCGGGACGGCCACGGTGGACGAGTCGGCCGTGACCGGCGAGTCCGCCCCCGTGGTCCGTCAGCCGGTGGCGGGACGCCGTTCCGTTCTGGCGGGCACCCGTCTGCAGAGCGGACAGATCCTCGTCCGCCGCATCCCCGTGCCGCTCCCCCTCCCTCCGCGCCACGCAGCGCACGAGGGGAGCCCGTACACTCGCTGGTGGGCCCTGGGCCTCCTGGCCGTGGCGACCGCAGCGGTCATGGCCTGGCGTTCCCCCGCCGATGGCATCCCCCGGGCGCTGGCGGTCGTGGCACTGATGCCGCCCCTGCTGTGGCTCACCGCCTCGGGCGCCGCCCGCCGGGGCGAGCGTGGGTTCTGGCAGGCACTCGGCGTCGTGCCCCTAGTGCCCGACGCGCTACGCCGCGCCGCGCGTTGCAACACCCTGCTCCTACCCAGCGGGGCCGTCGACGAGCACGGCCGGCTCACCGCCGTGGAATTCCTCCCACTTCCCGGCGTGACCGTCCGCGAACTGGCGGCCGCCGCCCACCAGGCCACGGCCGTGGCCGAGGCGGGTCCCGGCCACTCCGTCTACATCCTGGCGCGGCATACCGCGGGCCCAGCGGCGGCCGGCGTGCGTGACCCCATCTGCGGGCCCGTGCCGCAGGTGGCCGCGCAGGTCGCTGACCGCGGCGGCCTCTGGCCGCCGGGCGCGTACGCCCTGGAGGCGGCCGTGGCAGCCCGGGGCGGCGAGGTGATGGCCGTGGCGGACGGGGGGCGCCCGCTGGGGCTGGTGGAGCTGCGGCCGGCCGGAGAGGGGCCCACCCTCGACGATGCGCTACGCGCGCGCGTCGGCCTGTCGGTCCTCGCCGACGCCCAACAGGCGGACGAGGCCATGGCCGCGTTGCGCGCCAGCGGGCGCCGCTTCGCCGTGGCCTGGGAGGCGGGCATGCCCGAGCGCATGCCGCGGGACGCGGCCACCTTCGTGCTGGCGGGCACCGCCTGGGCCACCTCCGGCCCGGCGGCCCTCAACCTGGATGGCAACGGGGGCAAGCTGCCCGGCATCCTGCTCGGCGCCAGAGCCCAGCTTCGGCGCACACGCATCGCGCTGACGGCGGCTGGAGCGCTGGACGCGCTGCGCGCCCTACTGTCCGTCCGCGCCCTCCTCGCCGGCTGGGCACCCGCCCTGGCCCACGCCGGGGTGGCACCGAGTGCGCCGGACGGGGTACGCGCCCTGCTGCTCAGCAGCGTGGGCGGCATGACCCTGGAGGCCGGGCTGCATGGGGTCCGGTGGCGGAGAAAGGGCGGGGCATCCGGAGCGGGCGGGTGAAGGCCATGGCACCCTGGCACGTTCTTAGCCTCGTAACGGTTTGTGCGCATAGTACTGTCCTCCGCACTGGCAGCGCCTGGTAACGGAAAGGGCCGTGAACAGATGGCCACGCCTGCGGCAAGAGGCGGTTTGGCACGGTGAGCGGATGCCAACGACGCCAAGACGGCAGCGGCGCATCCTAGGATCAGGCAGTGCGGAGGGTGGTCATAATCCAGCCTTCCTATACCGCGGAGGGAAGCCACGCCGGCCGGAGTCAGGGGGTGATAGTGACCTTGCGGCCACCACGCCACCCACGAGAGCCCCCGCCCGTTAGGTCCATCCCTTCGCGTGGCCCTGGGGCTTGCGCACGCCCACGCGCGAGTTCTCTTGTCCCGACCGAATGGAAATTGACGTCATGACACGAAACGGATCTGCCACATCGGGTTGCCCTTTACGGGGTCCCTTTGACGCCCCCGTAAAGGGTCCAGATGACGCGAGCCCAACGAAGCTGCTGCCCGAGGCGCCTGGCTGGTGGCAAGCCGAGGGCGCGCCCGACCGGTGGGGGGCAAGCGGCTTCCGCCAGCCCCCGCCCACGCTTGTTGCGCCCGGCCGCTTCCCACCTGGCGGTCTGCTTGGCAACATACTCCCTACCCGGCGGAGGGGCGGGGCGGCTCTAACCGCCCCACCCCCCTCCGCCTCACACCCCGGCCGTCACCTGGGCGCGCACCGCCCCGGCCGCCTGCACCATGTTGCGCAGCGCCGCCCGCGTCTCCGTCCAACCGCGGGTCTTCAGGCCGCAGTCTGGATTGACCCAGAGTTGGCTGGGATGGAGGACCTGCGCCGCCCCGCGCAGCAGCGCCGCCATCTCCTCCACCGGCGGCACGCGCGGCGAGTGGATGTCGTAGACCCCCGGACCGATGCCCTTGTCGTAGCCGTGCTCGCGGAAGACCTCCAGCAGTTCCGCCCCGGAACGCGCGTTTTCCATGGAGATGACGTCGGCGTCCAGCGAAGAAATGGCGTCGATGATGTCGGCGAATTCGCCGTAGCACATGTGGGTGTGCACCTGTGTCTCGTCGCGCACCCCCGAAGCGGCCAGGCGGAAGGCCGCGGTCGCCCAGCGCAGGTAGGCATCCCACTCGGCCTGCCGCAGGGGCAGACCCTCGCGCAGGGCGGGCTCGTCGATCTGGATCACGGGCAGGCCCGCCGCCTCCAGGTCGACCACCTCGTCGCGGATGGCCAACGCGATCTCCCAGCAGGTGCGGTCGCGGCTCTGGTCGTCGCGGACGAAGGACCACTGTAGGATCGTGACCGGTCCGGTGAGCATGCCCTTAACCGGGCGGGTCGTGCAGCCCGCAGCAAACTTCGACCAGCGCACCGTCATCGGCCCGCGCCGCCGCACCGTGCCGAACAGGATGGGCGGCTTCACGCAACGGCTGCCGTAGGACTGCACCCAGCCGTTGCGCGTAAAGATGAAGCCATCGAGCTGCTCCCCGAAATACTCCACCATGTCGTTGCGCTCGAACTCGCCGTGCACGATGACGTCGAGGCCGATCTCCTCCTGCGCGGCGATGGTCCGCCGGATCTCGTCCTCCAGGCCCCGCTCGTACGCGGGGGTGTCGAGGTCGCCGCGGCGCCACTGCTGCCGCAGCCGCCGCACCTCGGCCGTCTGGGGGAAGGAGCCGATGGTCGTCGTCGGCAGCGGGGGGAGATGCAGGCGCGCCGCCTGGGCGGCACGACGCGCCGCGTACGAGCCGTGGCGCGCGAAGTCGCGGTCGGAGAGCGCCGCCAGGCGCTGCGCCACCCCCGCGTCGTGCAATCGCGGGGAACGGCGCCGACGCTCCAGCGCCTCGTCGTTGGCGGCCAGGGCGTCGCCCACGGCCGCCTCGCCCTCGTTGAGCGCACGGGCCAGTGTCACGACCTCGCCCAGCTTCTGTTTGGCGAAGGCCAGCCACGGGCGCACCTCGGGATCCAGGCCCTTCTCCAGCGCGGCGTCGATGGGCACGTGCAGCAGCGAGCACGAGGGGGCCACCTGCAGGTTCTCGCCGCCGACCAGTGCGGCGAGTTCGCGGAGCAGGCGTAGGCGAGCGCGTAGGTCCGCAATCCACACGTTGCGCCCGTCGACCACACCCGCGATCAGCGCCTTGTCCCGCGGCCAGCCCTCGGCGCGGATCTGCTCCAGGTGTCCGGGCCCCCGGACGAAGTCCAAGGCCAGGGCGTCCACGGGCAGCTCGACCAGGGTGCGGTAGGCCTGGCCCACATGGCCAAAGTAGGTGGCCAGGGCGAGGCGCGCCCCACCCTTGGCGGCCGCCACGGCGGCGTAGGCCTGGCGCAGGGCGGCGAGCGCGTCCGGGCCGCGATCCTGCACGAAGCATGGCTCATCAAACTGGATCCAAGCGGCGCCCTCCCGCACCAGGCGGCGCACCACCTCCACATAGACCGCCAGGACGGCATCGAGGTGGGCGGCGAGTGGGTTCAGGCCGTCTGTGCGCGCCTTGCCCAGGAGGAGGAAGCTCACCGGGCCGAGCAGCACGACACGGCCCCGCACCCCGGCCTGAGCCGCGGCGGCCAGGGCGCGGAACGGCTTGTCGTCGGCCAGGTGGAAGCGCTGGCCCGTCGTAAACTCCGGGACCAAGTAATGGTAGTTGGTGTCGAACCACTTGGTCATCTCCAGCGCGGGCGCGTCGACGCCGCCGCGCTGGATACCCCGGGCCATGGCGAAGTATGTCTCAAGTCCCACCGCGCCGCTGCCGGCGTCCCAGCGGAAGCGCTCGGGCACCGCCCCCACCAGGGCCGCGGTGTCGAGCACGTGATCATAGAGGGAAAAATCCCCCACCGGCACGATGTCGATCCCGGCCTCGCTCTGCGTCCGCAGGGCCGCCGCCGCCAGGCCATCCGCGACGGCGCGCAGGGCGCCAGCGTCGAGTTCCCCTGCCCAGTGCGCCTCCAGGGCCTGCTTCAACTCGCGGCGCGGGCCGATGCGCGGAAACCCAAGGTTCGTGGAAACGGCCACGGCGAGCCCTCCTCTCCGCCCCGAACGGGGCGGGCGCGGGACCTCGCTGCCCCCCGTGCCCCGGAGGCGCGCCGGGACGTGCGCCGCGGTGAACCGGTGAGGAGCGCATAGGCGCATGGATGGTAGCACGGGGGGAACCGGGGGACAAGCCGTGCGGGGGCACCGGGCAAGGCGGTGGAACACCCCGCGGCGACCCGCCGTCGGTGTAGGCGTGTGGGCAGTACGCCTCAACTGTCCGCGTGCCCCGGCTGGCTCGTTTGCCGCCCGCTCTGGCTCGCCACGCCGCGGCGAGAAGCGAAGGGGGAGCCGCGTGGGCGGCTCCCCCTTCGCCCGTTTTCGCGTCAGGTGCTACGCCCACGCAATCATCCGCTCCCTGAAGGCGCTTGAGGCCCCTACCCCGCCGAGGCGGTGAGGGCCTGGGCAGCGGTGCCCCAGTCCCCCTGGCTCGTGCTCGAAGCCGCATACTCGCCAGCGACCCAGACCTGACTCGGGTTGGAGGGGTCGACGCTCACCGCCGAATAGTCGCCCCAGCGGTTGGTCCCCGCGCCGCCGCTGCAATCGAAGCCGCAATAGACCCCCTGGCCCGGCTCCACGACCTGCACGGGACCGATGGTGTCCGGGGCGGCGCCGGCCAGCCGTACCAGGGCCGCCACGCTGGCGAAGAGGCTCGCCGAGGACTGGGAAAACGCCACGAACAGGTTGCCGGACCCATCCAAGCCCACGGCGGGGTAATACATGCTCACCCCGGGGGCGCTTACGTCAAAGTCCTGGAGGATCGTGGCGCCGCCCTCCGCCGTGGACACCTGGATGAGGCGCAGGCAGGACTGCGTAGATCCCGCGCCCTGGGGTGTGCAGGCGTCGTTGCCGGCCGTCCAGAGCACGCCATTCTGCCACACGGCCGAGAGCAGGCGGTCGTCGTCGGTGGTGATGCCGGGGCCGCCGCCCGGCTGGATCGCGCTCGGCGGCACCGAGGTCGGGGCCATGGCGGGATCCCACTCGTTCCAGGACACGTTGCCCTGAGCGGGCGTGCCGGTGATGGCCACCACGCCGAGCGCCGGATAGCCGGTGTTCTCCACCAGGTTGTAGGGATCAGAGTTGTTGTAAACCAGGTACGCGGTGTTGGTGCCGCTCTCCAGTGCCGGCACCAGGCGGAAGCGGCTGGCGTCTGGGCCGAAGTCCACCCCCGCGGCCGCGCCGCCCGCCAGCAGGTCGGACTTCTGCAGCACCCACGTCTCCTGGCCCAGGAAGTATCCGTACGAGAAGTCGTTCCAGGACAGGACCACCTTGTTGCCGCTCACGCCGATCATCGGTTGGTCGTACAGGGTCCCGTAGGCGTTGCTTTCGATGGTGTAGACGGTCCAGGCCCCTGTCGGATCCGAGGTCTGCGACACGGCGACGAAGACCTGGTTGTACGTGTTCGTCGGGTCGGTGGCCGAGGCCGAGGCAAACCAGCGGCCGCTGGCGGCGTCGTACAGCACACGGGGATCGAAGGCCCCCATGCCCGCGTCCTCCGCAGGCACGCCAAAGAATCTGTCCAGCGAGAAGGATGAAACAAGGGTGCCGGACTTCGTCCACACGGAGCCGGTGGCGTTGTCCAACTCCATCAGGTCGGTGGGGCCCGCGGCCACCTGGGTGTCCGGCGGCACGCGGGTCTGCCCGGATCCGAGCAGCGCGACTTGTTGATTCAGGCTCATCAGGACATCCGCCGTCCCGGAGCTCTGGGTGCTGGAACCCGACCCACCGGACCCGTACACGGACGACGCGACGGCGGGACTGGTCACCTGCAGGGGCAGCGTGGAGGGGGCGGTATGCCGGTGCCGGAAGTCCTTGAAGGTCCGGTAATGGCCAGGGTGCCGCGGCAGGAAGGCCGGGACGTACCCGGGCCCCGCGGGCCGGCGGCGCGGCGGCGGCAGTTGGCCGAGAACGACGCTGCCGTTGGGGGAGAGCACCACGCGGTGCGCCACGGGTGGGCGCACCCGGTTAAGACCGGAGGCAAGGCCGTGATTCCCGCTGGCCTGGGGAGGGGCGGCCGCCGCTTGGGCGGCTGGGACCAGCAACGCCGCGGCGAGCGCCAGGGCGGCGCCCGCGCCCTGCCAGCGCCCCGTGGCGCCTGGAACGGTACGCGCGGCATGCGGGGCTGATTGCTCCATCAGTGTTTGCGCCCGCTCATGGCGATGGTTGCGGGGAGGGCGCTTCGCGCTGGGTGCCCCACCGCGCACCCGGCCGGGCTTTCGCCCCTTTCTGCTTATGGCTACCCTGAGCACTGCCTGATCCTGGGATGGGCCGCTACTGTCGAGGACCCGTGCATACCTGTTCATAACGACCAAACACCTCTTGCCGATGGCGTGACCACTCCTTCACAACCGCGCCGTCCCCAATCGCTACCAGTGCAAAGGACAGTAGGATGCATGCTGCCCCTGTCGGGGCGGATGGGGCCAAGCAACGTTTCCCCGCGGTCCGGCCGGGCTCCGGGAACGCGGCCGGCCTGCCTGCGCCAGGGACGGGGGCCGGCCAGGGTGCTCCGGGTAACGAGCGATCAGCGCCGGACGCGCTCACCGCGCCAGTCCGGCCAACAGGGGAACACGGGCACGGGGGAGCGCGGACCCAGGGGAGTGCCCCCGCTGCCGGGCGGCGCCCGCACCGGCCGCCAAGACGGCCATACAGCGGGGACCAGCGCCTCCCGGCGAGAGAGCGTCCTGGGAAGCCGCCCCGCGGACGACCGGCGGCACCGCCCGGTCCCCTCGCTGGCGGGGCACGCAGCCGACGCGCCCCGCCAGCGTCGTGCCTGTCGCCTCACCTACCCGGGAGGGTCCGGGCTCCCGCCCCCCCCGAGTGGGCGGGAGCCCGGACCCTGCACGGCCGAGACCGGCCAGGCGGTGAGCCCGGATGGGCGCCAGCGGTCCATGGGCTGCCGCGAGACATCCCGTGGCCGAGGCAACGCTCCCTCAACCACGGCTGTCAGGCCCGTCGGCGGGGGCGGGGACGAAACCGCCCCCGCTCCCCTCCGCGGCTAGGAACCGGAGGCGCTGGCGGCGGCCGCGGCGAACGGCGGCGAGGTGTCGGGGCCGACGGGGATCCCGAACTTATGGGTCCCAAACGGCGGGCCGACCGGGCCGACGTACTGCAGGATCTGGTAGGTGATCTTATAGAGTACGTACGCGAGCTTGAACTTCTTCAACGTCAGGGCACGGTCCGCCAGTTGCAAAGTGAACAGGGCCTGCGGCGCGATCGACTCGCCGGCCTGCTGCATCTGCGCCACGAGGCCCGAGACCACGGCCTGCACCCCAACCGGCGTCGCGTTGAGGTAGCCACCCACGGAGTTCGGCAGTTCGAAGAGGGCGGTGTTCTGCTGCAGCGATGTCGCCAGCGAGGTCTCCAGCTGGGTCTGCAACTGCAGGTTGCGGGCCGCGTTGGCCACCTGTTGGTTGTGCAGGTTCTGCAAGGTCTGGGCGTTGATCACGTTGATCACGGCTGACTGGCTGTTGAGGATGGTGTTGCCCTGATTATGGATCTGCTGCCGCAGGTAGCCGATGTTCTGCAGGATGGTGGACGTCCGCGCGTTGACGATCGTGGTCAACGCAGTGACGTCCTGGATCAGCGTAACGGTGTTGGCGATGATCTGCCCCTGCGTGCGCGAGAGGTTTGAGTATAGCTGGCGCAGCAGCGCGATGTGGGCCTCGGTCTCGCAGTCGGCATGCAGTTCGTCCAGCAGATTGGCCGCGTAGAGCACGGCCTGCACAACAAAGGCCGCGACGGTCAGGGCGTCGTGGATGATGCCCGGGATCGTGATCTCCACGCCCTCACCCAGGGCAATGACACCCCAGGTGTCGTCGCGCTCGGCGAGCTTGGCGCCCTTGGTCAGGCCGGTCTGCACCAGGGAGAGGCCGTGCTCCAGGACGATCATGCCCGGGTAGGGGATGATCGGGGGGCACGTGTCTGGGGGCAGGGGCGGGAAGGCCTCACTGGCGCCGCTCGTCGGCGAGGCCGTCGTCGGGGCGAAGCTGGTCGACGGCGCGAGGGTGCCCGTCGTGGTGGTCGTGCTCGTCGTGGTCGAAGAGCCAGGGGTGACGACCGTGACCCCCGACCCACTGGAGCCGGTGGAGCCGCCGCTGCCGCCGCTACCGGGCCCGCTCCCCAGCAGCGCGGCATACTGCGAACCGTTGGCCGCCACCCAGGCGCTGAACTGCTGCGAGAGGTACGGCGCCTGGTTCTTGATCTGCGCCACGGCGCTCTCCAGGATCGCGGGGTAGGACTGCCACCGGGTGCTCTGCGAGAGGTAGAAATAGAGCTGGTTCAGGTTCGACTGCGACAGGCCGGCTAGAGCAGCGCCGTAGGATTGCAGCGCCGCCTGGGTCTGCGGACCCTCCGCCGTCGGCACGGCCTGGAGCACCGATCCGAGCGCGCCCGTCAGCTGGGTCAGGTAGGTCCTGAAGGTGGCGGGCGCCGTCGGGTAGGTGATCTGCGGCGGCGGCAGCTTTGCCGCAGTCGCGTAGACCGCACCCGTCACCGTGAGGGGCGCGGCGGCGACTACCTTGGTGTAGGTCTTGATCTGCGCCTCCATCTGGGTCAACTGCTGCAGGAGACTGGGCGTCGGGGCGCTGGCGGTCACAGTGGACGACACGTTGGCCGCGGCCGCCACCGTCGGCAGCACCTGCGCCGCGGCAACCGCTACGGCGATGGCGCCGCCGAGAACCGCGCGCCGCGCGGCGAGCCCGCCCCACCGCCTTCTCACCTCATCACGTATGCGCATCGATCGGTTCGCCCCTTTGGAAGTCACACTCACGCACGGATCCCGCGCCACGGCTCGCGGGAAAACCTGCGGCGGGTACCGGGAGGACGTCCGGCCGCAAGGCTCCGCCCCTGGCCGCCCGGCGCGCGCGGTCGCGCGCCGGGCGGCTGGGACCGGCTCTGGACCCGGGTCCTAGCTGACGGTCAGCGAGATCTGCCGTGTGCTGGTGACCTGGTTGCTGTCCGTGACGGTGGCCGAGATCGTAAACGTACCCTGGGACGACGTGGTGCCGGCGATGACGCCGCCGGTGGAGCAACTGAGCCCGCTCGGTAGACCGGAACAGCTCCAGGTGTAGGAACCGGAGCCACCCACCGCCGATAGGCTCGCGCTGTACGCCGTCCCCGCGGTCGCGTCGGGCAGCGCCCCGGTGCTGACGCCGAGCACGTTGATGCTCAGCGCCTGGCTTGCGGTGCCACCCCCGTGGTCCGTGACCTGCGCGGTAAAGCTGGACGTCCCGCCGGTACCCTGCGTGGGCGTCCCGCTGATCTGGCCGCTGGCCGTGTTCAGGGAGAGGCCCGACGGCAGGCAGGCGTTGCCGGTGTTGCCGCTGGCGCAACTGAGGGACCAGGTGTACGGCGTGGCCCCTCCCGTGGCCTGCAGGGTCTGATTGTACGAGACCCCGGCGGCCCCTTCGGGCAGGCTCGTGGTCTGGATGGACACCGGGGGCTCGATCGTCAACTGCAGGGTCGTCTGCGCCGAGGCGCCCTGGGCGTCCTGCACCTGCACCGTCACGGAGTACTTGCCCTGCGTACCCCCTGCCGGGGTGCCCAGGATGTCGCCGTTGGTCTGGATGGTGAGACCCGTGGTCGAGAAGCAGCTGGTCTGGGCGGTGGTGCAGGGAATCAGGTTCCAACTGTACGGCTGGACGCCACCGCTGGCCTGCAACTGGACCGGATTATTGGTGTGGCCGCTCACGCAGCTGGTTCCCGCCTGCGTATAGCACTCACCCACGACCGCGTTCGGCAGCGGGCTGGTGGTCGTGATGGCGAGGGCGGTGCCCCTCACTGTCAACACGAGCGTCGCGCTGCTGGACGCGCCCGTGCTGTCCGTGGCGGTGAAGTCCAGGGAGTAGGAACCTGCGGCGGCAGGCGTGCCGCTGATCACCCCGGTGGCGCTGTCCAGCGTCAGCCCCTGGGGCAACCCCGCGGCGGAGTCACAGGTCCCGACACCGCCGCCCGTCGTCTGGTTGACGGAGCAGGTGACGCTCCAGGTGTAGGGGCCGGTACCACCCGTGGCGGCCAGGGTCACCGCGGCGTTCTGGGCTCCCACGTACGGCTGCCCCTGCGTGGCGCTGGGCAGTGAGGTGGTCGTGATCGAGAGCGCGCTGGCCTGGGCCACGGTGAGCAGCACGACGGACGTCGCGCTGACGCCGTTGTGATCCGTGGCGGTGACCGCCATGTTGAAGTCACCGGCCTGGCTGGGCGTGCCGGTGATGGCGCCGGTGCTGGGATTGATGGAGAGGCCGTCCGGTTCGCCGGACAGGCTGAAGCTGTACGGTCCCGTGCCGCCGGTCGCGGTCACCGTGCCGCTGAACGGCTGGCCCTGCGTGGCGGTGCTTGGCACCCCCGACGTGTTGACCGTGACGCCGACGCCGGGGGCAATGGTGATGGTCAGCGACGCCTCGGCCGTCTGCTGCGCCGGGATGGCACCGGCCGTTGTCGAGCCGCTGTCCGTAACCGCCACGGTGAAACCGTTCGTGCCGGCGACGGTCGGAGTGCCAGCGATCACGCCGGTGGCCTTGTCGAGACTCAGCCCCGCCGGCAGCGTACCGCTTCCCGGCACCACACTCCACGCGTACGGGGTGGTGCCGCCCGTTGCCGTCACTTGCTGCGTGTAGGACTGGCCGACCGTGCCGTTGGCGAGCAGGTACGTACTCACCTGGAGGCCCGGCGGCAGGACCTTGAGCGATAGCGTTTGCGAGGTCGTATACCCCGGGGTCGCCACGTCGGCGACCTGCACCGTGAAGGTATAGAGACCGACGTGCGTGGGCGTGCCCTGCAGGAGCCCGGTGGGCGACAGGCTCAGTCCGGGCGGCAGGGACGAGCCCGCCGGCAGGCTCCAAATGTACGCCTGGTCGCCGGACCCACCCTGGGCCGTGAGCGAGACGAAGTACGGGGTCTGGATCTGCGCGGACTGCAGGATGGTCGTCGTGATGGTGACGGCCGGTTGGACCGTCAGTTGCAGGGTGGTCACGGCGTCATTGAGCTTGACGACCGTCCGTCCCTCACTCCCCTGGCCGGTCGCTGGTTGCGGCAGCAACCCCAGGTCCTGCATCACGTACTGGAAAAAGCCGTTCATGCTCGGGCCAAAGGGCGCGATGTCATGGAGTTCGGGCATGGGGGACCCGGAGAACACGGGACCGGTGCTCTTGGCCTCGACCGTGAAGTCATAGGTACCGACGACCGTCGGCGTCCCCGCGAGAATGCCGGCGGGAGACAGCGTCAATCCAGGAGGCGCCACGCTCCCGGCCGCCAGGCTCCACGTGGTCATCCCGGAACCGCCCGCGGTCGTCAGCGTCGCCGTATAGGCGGACTGCGCCTGGGCCGCTGACAGCACGGCCGTCGTGATCGCCAGCGGCGGAGTCGGCGACGGCTCCGGACGCCCCTGGTCGTAACTGCTCGGGCCACCGGCCGCGGCGACGGCGGCGGAGCCGATCACGCCTACGAACAGCGCTAGGGCCAGGGGTCTCCTCAGAAGCTGCAACACCCTCGTCATGCGGTGCACGGCCCGTCCCCCTCGAGACACTTTCGGTCGGTGCCCAGATCCCTGGCGGACTCCCTGACGTGGCACTGCGGCACGGCCCCGTCCTCGCCAGCGGGCTGCGCGCGCCGCAGCCTCCACGCCAGACCGGCGGCAAACCGCTGACACGATAAGGGAGACCATGAGGCCCAGCAAGCCCCAATTTCCCGGCCAACCCGGTTCCCTTTGCGCCTGCGCTTCGACCCAAGAGGGGTGTCTAGCGGTGGCGCGCGGCGCCCGTTGCCAGCCGCAGGGGCCGGGCGGGGTCGTGGCGGGGCGCGCGGGCCGGTGGCCAATGCCTTGCGCCGAAGGGGCCGTTTCTCGTCAGGGCCTGCGCGCCAAGCTGTTTCCGGTCGGGTGCCGCGCGATGGGCGGGCCGCAGGTGGTCCCCCGGAGCGCGAGCGGGTGACCAGAGGATGGCACTGCGGAGGCAGTCGGAGAACCAACCTGTTAGGGTATGCCTGTAGTACCCGGCAGGTGGTCTCCGGATGGACGGGGTGGGTCGCGCGCGGGCGGCGGCGTGGCCAGAGCGTGTTACGTCGGTGGGCAGCTCACGAAGAGGCCCCGTGCGAGGGCCGGCGCACCCGACCCGCGGGCGCGGCCGCCTTCTGCCCCGCGCGGACCCCGGCGCTGGTGCCCGAGGCGCCGCGCATGCTGCCCTTTGCACTGGGGGTGACTGGTGACCGGAGCGGCGATGAATACGTCTGAGGCCTCATCGTTAGCCACATCTCGACCCATGAGTGCTGTGGGGACGTCAATCCACTAGATGTTGCGCTTCGCAGCCCCTATAGACGCCAGATGTAGTAGATCCAGGACTTATGGGTAACGGCAAGGTCTGAGGCAAGAGTCGTTGCGCTACGATGAACGTATAGACACATCACGTGACACATGGCAGCGATGCGCGTGATCGGTTTGGAGATCAGCAAATGCGCGGGATAGTCCCAACGAAGAGAACGGCCGAAAAGCCGAGGGGGCGTTGAGGGGAGGCAGGGTCCGGGGACCAGGGGCGCGGGGGCGGGAACACAGGTGGATCGTCGCTCGGCATCGTTGGTAAGCGTTCAGGCGGGGTAGCACCCACCTCTGGACCTACAGGTAGTGGTGTGAAGGAGATTGGCACACTACTGGCGGGCACTCTGTCTTAGCGGACGAGCCCAGACGACCCGGTCGCGGGATCGGTGCCCTCCCGCATGACGACCGGCGGCCGGGGAAGCCCCTTGGGGCACAAGGCTTCCCTCGTCCTGCGCGCTTCCACCCCCGGGCTGAACGCTTACCATCGTTGAAGGAGGCGGAATGGGGTAAGGACGTAGCTGGATGGTGGCCTGTGGGCAGGGCAAAG
>JAJZZC010000369.1 GCA_021797775.1 Bacillota bacterium | reverse complement strand
CGCCCGCCGCACGCCCGCGCTGCCCCGTGCGCCAAGGCGCGCGAAAACCTGCCGCCTCCCCACCCCCTGGACAAGGCTCCCAGCCCGGCCGCGAGCACCGGAGGCGTCTTCCTGGCCCGCCCCGGCCAGGCGCGATCCTGGGCGCCACGGGGCGATCCGCGCCCCGCGCCTCAGCCGCGCGCGGGCGCGGCCGGAGCCAGCCGCCCCGGCCCCTCCTGCGGGGCGCCCCCCGCCAACGGGCCGTCTACCGCCTCGAGGGCGCGCAGCACCGCCGAGGCCTTGTTGATGCTCTCCTGGTACTCGCGCTCCGGTACGGAGTCCGCGACGATACCGCCCCCGGCCTGCACCGTGGCCAGGCCGTCGCGCAAGGCCAGGGTGCGGATGCAGATGGCCGTGTCCATGTTGCCGTCGAAACCGAAGTAGGCGACACAGCCACCGTAGGGACCGCGGCGGTGCGGCTCCAGCTCGGCGATGATCTCCATGGCGCGGATCTTGGGGGCGCCGCTCAGCGTGCCGGCGGGGAAGCAGGCGGCCAGCGCCGAGAAGGCGTCGTGCTCCGGCCGCAGACGCCCCCGCACCCCGGAGACCAGATGCATGACGTGCGAGAAGCGCTCGACGACCAGGCGTTCTGGCACCTCGACCGTGCCGGGCACGGCCACCCGCCCGATGTCGTTGCGCCCGAGGTCCACGAGCATGACGTGCTCGGCGACCTCCTTGGGATCGGCGCGCAGGTCCGCCTCCAGCGCCCGGTCCTCCTCGGGCGTGGCGCCTCGGGGGCGCGAACCGGCGATCGGGCGCGTCTCCACCATGCCATCTCGCACGCGGACGAGCATCTCTGGCGAGGCGCCAACCAGTTGGCAGTCGCCGAAGTCGAGGAAGAACATGTACGGGGAGGGATTCAGGCTGCGCAGCACCCGGTAGACCTGCAGCGGATCGCCGTGGAAGGGACGGCTGAGGCGCTGCGCGAGCACGACCTGGAAGATGTCACCCGCCCGGATGTAGGCCTGCGCCCGCTCGACCATCGCGGTGTACCGCTCCCGGCTCATGTTCGACCGGCCGGTCGTGGGTCCCGGGGCGGGCAGGCGCACGGCCGGCGGTTCGGGCAATGGGGCGGCGAGCGCCGCGCGGACCTCGGCCACGGCGGCGGACGCCGCGCGGTAGGCGGCGTCCGCCGCAGCCGCGCCAGCGCCGACCAGGGCGTGGCAGACCACCTGCAGCCGATGGCGGAAGTGGTCGATGACGACGATCCGCTCGGCGACCAGGAAGGCGGCCTCCGGCCAGAGGCTTCCGTCGTCCGCCAGGCGCGGCACGCGTTCCAGGTGGTGGATCAGCTCATAGCCGAAGAAGCCCACGGCGCCGCCCCAGAAGGGCGGCAGGTCCGCCAGGTCCGGCGGCGCCACCGGCCGGTAACGCGCCAACAGGTCGGAGAGGGCGCGTAGCGGGCTTCCCCCCAGGTCCTCCAACGTGCCGGGACCCGGGCAGCCGGCGACGCCCTCGCCGTGCACGCGTACGCCGCGGGGGTCCGCCTCCAGGCGGGCCAGGGGGCGGCAGCCGATGAACGAGTATCGGCCGAAGCGGCCGTCCTGCTCCGCGCTCTCCAGCAGGTAGCAGGCGCCCAGCGGGCGCAGCTTGTAGAAGATGCTGATCGGGGTCTCCAGGTCGGCGACGCCCTCCCAAACCACCGGCACGAGCCGGCCGGTGCGGGCACGGGCGCGAAAGGCCTCGAGGGAGGGGCGGATCCCTGCGGCGTCAGCGTCAGGCATCGGTGCATCGCCTGGTCTGAAAAATGTGGTCCAACCCGATCGCTCGGTCTGCCACACGTCCGCCCGACCAGGCTCTCGCCCCTTTCGGCCTCGATTTGCCCCTCGCGGAGCGACAGGCCACAGGCGGACTTTCAGGCTGCCCGCGCCTCCCTCTGCAGCCGACCCTCCCCGCCCCGGGGGCACCGGCGCGGGCCACGGTCCAGGGAAGGCGGCGGTTCCCCCGGAAACGGCTCGCCCCGCCCTCGTGGCCGACCGCCGCTCCTCTCAAGCCGCCCCTGCCGGCGGTACCGGCGCCACGCGGCATGAAACCGCGGGCGGGTGGCGGCGACGGGGCTTAGCAGTCAGGGCCGCACATGACCACTTCCGGCAGTAGCGCCCGCGGGCTTTTTCCCGGGAGTCCCCCATGCCGGCGCGGCCCGGCGCCACGCGGCATGAAAAAGGCGGGACCGACTCGCGCACCGCCGTCGGAGTAGGTCGCTGCGGGCGCCCCTACTACCGGTAGTGGCACCCGCGGCCTTTTTCGCAGGAGTCCCCCAAGACCGGCGCGCCGCCGCCACGCGGCATGAAAGAGGCGGGACCCACTCGCGCGCCGCCGCCCAGTAAGTCGCTGTGGACACACCTACCACGGGTGGCGGACCGCGCGGCCTTTTGCAACCTGACTTTCGCAAAGGGGCGGCCGGTGTCCTTGATGTCCAGGGCCCGGCCCCACGCCACGACCGCACCCCCTCGCGTCGCGGAGTCCTTCCGCGCAAGCGGCGTCCGCCTGACACTGCGAGATCCAGGTTCAGGACGGATCCGGGAAAGCGCCCGCCCCTGGGCAAGGCCGGCGCCTTGCCGGCCGCAGAGTCGCGCAGGCCGCCGGTTCCCTGCCACGAGGGAGCGCAGGGATGGACGCTGCCGGCGACCGTCCCCGGTGACCACACCGGCCCGATCCCGACCTGCCCCGGGGGAATGCCGGTGGTGCCTCTCTTACCGGTCCGCCCCCACACCGGCCGCCCCACCCCCCGAACCGAGCCCGATCGGCCAACCGCTTCACAGGCGCCGTCCGAGGAAGGGGCCGGCCGGCGCGTGCTGGCCCGCCGCGGCCCCCAGTGGCGGCCGGCACAAACAAAAAAACCCTCGCCCCCTGACGGGGCGAGAGTCTCGCGGTGCCACCCGATGGGGACGACAGCAAGCGCCACCCCCCCTCAGCCGGTACCTTCCGTACGCATCCTACCCACGCGGACTCGCTCTGCGCGAGCCAACCCAGATAGCCGCCGCGTACCCGCGCCCCGCCGCCCCACCGGGGCGCCTGGAGTACGGACACACGACCGTACGGGACCGATACCGTCGCCCGTTATCGGGGGCGAGCCGCCACGCCCATTCGCCGGGCGGGTCGCTTGGAGGGCCATTTCGCCGCGCACGGCCGCCGGGCTCCCACGCTCCCCGGCTCGCTAAAGACCGCGACCTGCGGCTACTCCTCCTCCGCATCGCGCGTCCAAGACGCTAGCAGAGCGGCGGCGCGGCTGTCAAGCGGCGGGGAGCGGGACCAGCGCTGACGCATGAGTGGGCCGGGAGCGGGGTGTTGGGGGCCAGCCGGAGCGGGGGCGGGGGTTGGGAGGGCGGAGCGAGGCTGGGTGAGGGGCCGGTCGGCAGGGCCGTGGTCGCCGGGCGAGGTGGCGGATGCCCGGTGAGGGCTGCGGC
>JAJZZC010000368.1 GCA_021797775.1 Bacillota bacterium | reverse complement strand
CGGCTCACCGGCGCGCGCGTGGTACCCCTCGCCCACGACCTCCGCGCCGTGCGCCAGGACCGCGCCCACCAGCGGATTGGGCGCGGTTCGCCCCGCGGCCCGCGCCGCGAGCGCCAGCGCGTGGGCCATGAGCCGGGCGTCCGGTGGCGCACCCAACCAGCGACAAACCCCCCGGGGGGAGCGGCCAGCCCCCGGGGGGTTCAGGGAAAGCCAACGCCAGGACTAGGCCGACAGCCCAAAGGGCGCGGCCACCCTGGGTCCCTCTCCCATCCCGACTATACGGTCGGCCCCGGATTCGCACCGGTGTCCTGCCCACGAGGCGAGGCCGGAAGGGGGGGAACGACACCCCGGGAGGGGAGCGCCCCCGCCGGCTCTGCGGGGTGCAACGCCCGCGACGCCGTGGCGGCCCGCCCCCCCGCGGTGGGGAGGCGTCCCGCGACTTTCCCTTGCCACCCGCCCCCCTTGGGCTCGCGGGCTCGTCCGCGCCCTCGCCGGGCACGGCATCACCGCCGGTCGGGAGTCGGCGACCGCAGCCGCCTCACCCTGCCCCGAGGAGACCTCAGCGCGCACGGTAGCATCGGCGCCGGAGGCGGTCAAGCGGGGGAGGGGCCGCGTCCGACGTACCGGCCCACTGGACGATCTCGTAACCGACCCCTACGCCCGGCGCCCGCACCCCGGGTCCCCGCTCGCCAGCCGCTGCCACCGGACCCGCAAAGGCGAGTGCGACACGCGGCGCGTACATCGGGCTTAGGGACTGTCAGGAAATCAGTTAGGAAAGAGAGTATCCTGATCCTGGCATTTGGCGCCTTCGCCGGCGGCTGCCGCGCGATGTGGCACCTACTTTATGGGATCGCGGCGGCCTCCGGCGCAGGCGGTGCGGTCTCCGGGTAGAGCGTATAGTTCCATTCCCCGTGGTTCTTGGACTGACGCAGATGCCGTGCCTGCAGTTCCTTCATTTGTCGGTCTGAGACTTTTGCGCCCGCGGGGTAGGTGTTCGTGTCCAACTGGCACCGCACCGTCAGGCCTGTGGATGTTCGCGTGTTGGCGATAAGGTTCACGATGGTGTCATAGTTGATCAGCGGTCGGCCACGGGTATTCTTAGTAATCTGCGAGAAGAGTCGATGCTCAATCTTATTCCACTTGGACGTCGCTGGCGGAAAGTGATTGACTGTAATCGTCAGGCCGCTCTCCGCCGCAAACCGCTGCAGCTCCACCTTCCACAACCTAGCCCTGGCTGCATTGCTGCCTCCGCAGTCTGCCGTGATCAGCAATTCCTGCGCCTGCGGATATGCCTCCCGCCCCATCGTCTGCCACCATGCCCGGATGCTCGCCACCGCAAAGGCCGGCGTGTCGTGATCCGTCCCGACGTTCACGAAACCCTCGTTGCGGACGAGATCATAGATTCCATACGGGGCGACCTTGCCCAGTTCCTCGTCCGGGAAGTCGTGGGTCAGCACCCGCGGCGCTTGCCCCTTCTGGTGGTATTCGCGTCCGCCGTTCTTGTAGTTGCCCACGAGTTCCCGCTTTTTTGTGTCGACTGATATCGCCGGCTGCGCCGCAGCTTGAAATGCCTGCACGCTCTCGTTGATGTGCCGAAACTGTGCATCGCGGTCCGGATGGTCCTGGCCCTCCTCGGTCTTGCGCGCTGCCTGCAGGCTGTACCCCAACTCGTGCAGCAGGTCGCCGACCAGCGTGTGGCTCACCCGGTGCTGCTTCTGCCGCAACTCATCCCGCAGGTTCCTCAGGCTCTTGGTCGTCCACCGCAACGCACACTCCGCGTCGCCCCGCGTCGTCGCCTCCAGCAACGCCTCCAAGTCCTGCCGTAACGTCTTGTCCGTATCCGCCACGCGTTTGCGCCCCCCCCCCCTTGCGCGCGCACCCGTTCCGGCTCGATCCGCTCCGGATGCCGCAGCTCCCGCATCCCGCGCCCGACGGTCGCCTTCGCCAGGCCCAGCAACTGCGCGATCCGCTCCTCGCCTCCCGCTCCGTAGTTCAGCGCCTCGCTGCCCGCCAACAGCCGCCGCTGCTTCTCGTTCAGATATGGCGCCAATGCCTCGTACCGCTGGCGAATCTGCTCCGCATTCATCTCCTGCAACCGCTGCTCCGCGCTGAGCATCCCGGCCCCTCCTCCCTTGGCCAGCGTTGCCTTCGACCGTCTGGCCGCGGCCGGTGCGCCCGCACCCGAGGCTGCACTCCCCGCTGCTTCCGCGACCAGGGCTGCTCGCCAGTTCCGCTCCAGCGGGTAGACGAAGACCTCGCGCACCGTGCCGCCGTCGGCGTACCGCCGGTCCTGCCGTCCCTGGCCCGTCGTTTGGCCCAGATGCACCCAGTTCGCCGCCCGGTAACAGGTCCCGCGCCACGGCGGCGTCACGAAGCTCTCCGCGACGACCGGCCGGAATCCGTATCGACGGGCCCAAGCGGCCGGCAGCCGCCGTAGCGCAAGCCCCAGCGCGTGGCTCGCCAAGTGCGGGATGTGCACGCCGGGTAGGATGAGCATCCGGCTGTTCGCGACCACGCGCTGCCGGAAACGCTGCTGCTGCACCTTCGTCCAGCCCAGCCACGCATCCCGGACCGCCACGTTCCTCGCCGCTGCCCCAAACAGCAGGGCGCCCAGCGTCACGGGCTGACCACGCCACTGCCCACGAATCCAGTACCGCTGATGGGCGCCAAAGGCGCGCCGGAAGCCCAGCGGATGGTGCTGGGCCATCGTGGCGTCCCAGGTCGCCTGCTCCTCGGCGGGCACCGGCTCCACCGTCACCGGGCGCACCGCAGCCAGACTGGCCACAATCTCGGTGACAGGCAACGGCGTGGCGTGCAGACGCGCCGGGCGGTACGCTGCCCGTACCCGTTTCGTCGGGAGCGAGATCAGACCGGCCGCGCCCAGTTGTTCCAACAGGGGCAGGCATTCGTGGACGCGCAACTGCCCGTTGGGCGCCTTCCACGGCAGGTTCTCACAGACGGTGTTGGCGAGTTCCCACCGGCTCAAACTTGAGAAGCGATCAGCCGTCCACCGGATCAAGTCCAAGTCGGCCGGGGTGAACAAACGGTCCCCAATCCAAAACGGCGGCTCCCACCGTGACGCCGTGGTGCACCACCTCGACGCTACGGTACAAGTCCGCCCCGATCTTGTCAACCGCCCCTACTTTGATCTGCTCCAGTCCCTAAGGAAGAGGGCCACTGGTTTGGGGACCGCGTTAAGGGTGCCGGCTGGCCAACCTGCCCCGGCGCACTGCAAGGACCCGGGCGCAGGTGGCGAAGTCCCCCCTCCGCGAGCGCATGATGCCCGGGAGGCGAGGCGGATGGACGGGACGGTGCCGGGGGAAAGGGAAACGCGGCGCATCCGCGCGGCGGTGCTCTGGGAGGTGCACCGGCCGCTTGCGGTCGAGGAGGCCGAGCTGGCGGCCCCCCGGGAGGGTGAGGTGGAGGTGCGGGTCGAGGCCGCTGGCGTGTGCGGTTCCG
>JAJZZC010000084.1 GCA_021797775.1 Bacillota bacterium | reverse complement strand
GCGGAGGCGGGCCGGCGCCGCATGGGCCGGGGCGGCGGGTGCCCGGTGCCTGGGGTGTGGGCGTGGCGGCTGCGCGGCGCGGGCGGCACCGGGGGTGAGGGCGGCGATGGGCTGCTCGGTAGGGCCGCTCTGCGGCTCCGCGGTGGCGGGCAGGGGCGGGGTCGCGTCGTTCTGGGCGAGTCGCTTGCGCCACAGGCCGAATTCGGCGCGTACGGCCGTCAGTGGTCCCCGTGACCCCACGGGTGCCGCGGCCGCATCGAGGCGCCGAACCCGTGCGCAGCAAGCGGTGGCAGGCGCGAAGCGGACCGGCGTACCGCTCCGCGGTCAGCCCCGCTCGTGGCGCCCGTCTGGGCGAAGGCCCCCCGCCGGAGTGACGCGACCCTGCGGGCAGGGGTGCGGAACCGGGCGCGGCGAAACCCCAGGGACAAGCGGGGGGATCCCCGCGAGGGGGGCGGCGCCATGCTGGAGGGACTTGCTTGGCCGGCGATCTTCGCCGGTGCCTTGCCCTATGATGGGTTTTTGCAGCGGTACGGCACGGAGGAGCAGCGTCGGCGTTGGGCAGCCGTGGATGAGCGGCTACGCCTGACGCCCGAGCAGCGCGAGTTGCTCGCCGGTTTCACCCGGGACATGCACGTGCTCTGTCTCGCCGGGGCCTGGTGCGGGGACTGCGTCAACCAGGGCCCGATGCTACGGCACATCGCCGCGGCCAGCCCACGGATCGCACTGCGCCTGCTCGACCGCGAGGCCGAGCCCGGCCTGCGCGACGCGCTATCCATCAACGGCGGCCACCGGGTGCCGGCGGTGGTCTTCCTGAGCGAGGACTGGCAGCCCTGCGCGATCGCGGGCGACCGCGTGGTCGCGTTTTACCGGCAGATGGCGCGCGACCGCCTGGGTCCGGCGTGTCCCACCGGGATCGTGCCCCCGGGGGAGGCCCTGTTGGCCGAGGCCCTGGGCCAGTGGGTGATGGAGTTCGAGCGCGTGCAGCTCATGCTGCGCCTGACTGGCCGGCTGCGGGAGAAGCACGACGACTGAGCCCGCGGAGCCCGCGCGACGCGGTCGTCATTCCTTCCAGCGTGCCCCATCGGGTGCCAGACCGCGTGCCGGGCAGCCCGCCATGGCGGGGAGGGCACCGCCTGGTCCCTCCCCACAGGGACGGCCACACTTTTCCCCATAGGGTGAGAGGAGGAGCTCGGTGGTTGGTGGTATGGGTGCGCGGTTGCCGACGCATGCGATGCCGCGCTGGTGCGCGCCGGGGCGGTGTGGCCTGGGGGAGGGATGCCTGGGGCTCCCGTGTCGCTGACTCAGAGGTCGCGGATCGGGCATAGCCTGGCTGGGATGGTTGATGGTGGTGCCCCTCTGGTGGTAGCGGTGACCGGCGGGGCATCGCTAAGGAGGAGACTCTGCGGTTGGCGAGGACCATTTTTATCGGCAACCTGCCGTGGGCTGCGACGGAGGATGACCTGATCGGGCTGGTTTCGCCCCACGCCCAAGTGGTGGCTGCTCGCATCGCGGCGGACCGAGAGACCGGCCGGTCGCGGGGCTTTGGTTTCGTCGAGGTGGAGGACGACGACCTGGAGCGGGCGGTGGACGCCCTCCAGAACACCGTGATGGGCGGGCGGCTCCTGACCATCAACGAGGCGAAGCCCCGCCCGCCGCGGGGCGGCTCGATGGGCGGGTAATCCCCCGCCAGCGTCGTGCCCTCCCACGGGGGACGGCCCGCCGGGAGGGGCGGGAGATGCCGGTGCGACGGGGTCGTGGGCTCCTTTGCGCCGCGCCGGTTCCGTCCGCCACGCGAGCGCCAAGCGGGGATCGTCCCCTCCCCCGCCGCAACGCGTGCGCCTGTGCCGGGGGAGGCCGCTGTCGCCGGCCCCCCCCGGTCGGGCCGCGCGGGTGGTGCCGGCCGGTGGGCCGTTGCACATGCTCGGCTCGCCATCATCCTCCACACCCAAGGGCTCCCGCAGGAGCAAGCTCTCCAGCCGGTCGGCCGTGCGGTGGCGGAGCGGTCCCGCGTTCGGGCGAATCAAGCAGACAGCCTCGATGGGACCCGTTGGCTTTCGCCTCTCTGTGCCATGGTTCACGCCGCCGAGCGCGAGGCAACGCTTGCATGCCGGGGCGTTGTCGGGCACGGCACACCCCGCTGCCTTGTTCGTGAGCGCGGGCGAAAGGATCCGCCGCCCACCGTCGTCAGCGCGCCGCACCCTGCCGGGACCATGCCGTTCAGCCCCGCGGGATGGCCGGATCCGCTTCCCTGGCTGCTGCCGTGCCGGTGTCAGCGGCTCGCCTGCCTCTGACGCCACTCGTGATGTAGGTGCGCAGCAGGGCCAAACCCAGCAACTCTAACGCCTGATCGATCGACGGCCCGTCCGGGGGGGTGCCTGCGGCCGGCCAGCCATCCACGTGACCGTTCGCCGAGGCGGCCAAGCCGTGGCCGTTCGCCGGGTCCGCCGAGCCGTTGCCGTTGGCCGCGCTGTGGCTGTTCGCCCCGTTCCCCACACCGTTTACGACCACCCCAGCACCGCTGCCCGTGGGCATGGCCTCGGCAGCGCCGCTCCGTCGGGCCTGCGTCAGCAGGAGCACACCGACCACGCCTGCCAGGGTTTCCAGGTCCAGCGCCGAGGACGCGGGCGCCCCGCCCTCGCCCAGGGCCGTGGCCATAGGCTGTCGCCCCTGGGGCGCGGCCAGGTCGCCGCCCGCGTTCGTGGGCACCGCGAGCGCCTCCCCGTGGACATAGCGCCCACCACCGCCGAGGAGGGATGCCCCGGCGGCGACCAACGAGAGCGCGACGGAGATGTAGAAGGCGTCGCCCAGCCCGGCCATGAACGCCGGCGCGATGAGGCGGGGGAAGAAGTGCAGCGAGAGGAGCGTCTGCCGCGTGGCGGCAGGCAGGGCGTGCAGCACCGGCGGCCGCAGCAGGGTGGCCATCGGGTTGTATCCCAGGAAGGCGGCGAACAGCGCCGCCGTGGGGGGCAGCCGGCCGACGCCTACGGCGACCCGCAGGGGTAGGCCGGCGCGCAACAGGCCGCCCACCAGGACGTGCGGTAGGCGCTGAGACAGGCCGACGATGACGATGGTGAAGAACACGCCCATGCTGAGCATCGACGCCGCGTTCTGGAATGTGGCGCGCATGCCCGAGCCCGAGCCGCGATGCTCCGGCGGCAGGGCGTTCATGATGGCCGACATGTTGGGTGCTGAGAACATACCCATGCCGATCCCCATGATCCCGATGACGATGGCGAACGGTCCGTAGCGGAAGTCTGCCGGTAGGCGTGTCAACAACCAGAAGGCCAACGCGGTGATGGCCATACCCGCCGTGGCGAACCATGTGGCCCCAAATCGGTCGGACAGCGCCCCGCTCACGGGGCCCATCACCAGGAAGCCGAGCATGAGCGGGATCATATCGATACCCGCCATCAGCGGGGTGCGGGCGAAGGAAACGCCGTGCAGTGGCAGCCAGATCCCCTGCAGCCAGATGATGAGCATGAATTGTAACCCGCCGCGCCCCAGCGAGCCCAGGAAGCTGCTGAGGTTACCCGCGGAGAACATGCGAATGGAGAACAGGCTGAGGCGGAACATGGGGTCGGGCACGCGCGTCTCGATCCAAGCGAACAGCGCCAGCAGCACGACGCCCGCCGCGAAGGAGATGAGCACAAACGGGCTGGTCCAGCCCATGGTCTCGTGCCCGTAGGGCATGATGCCGTAAGTCACGCCGAGCAGCAGCGCGGTGAGGCCGAGGGCGAAGGTGACGTTGCCCAGGTAGTCGATACGCTGGTTGCGGCGGATGGTGGCGGTCTCGCGCAGCATGTAATACGCCCAAATCGTGCCGACCACGCCGACGGGCACGCTGACCAGGAAGATCCCCCGCCACCAGAACACGGAGAGCAGGCCGCCGACGAGCAGGCCGATCAGCGATCCGCCGGTAAAGGCGATCTGGTTGATCCCCATGGCCAGGCCGCGCTCGGCCGCGGGAAACGCGTCGGTGAGGATGGCCGCGCTGTTGGCGAAGAGGAAGGCACTGCCGATGCCCTGGACCAGGCGGAAGGCGACGAGCTCCGCTGCGGCGGTGTTGCCGTGGCCGGGCGAGAGGAAGAGCAGGATGGACCCCAGGGTGAAGACGGCGAAGCCGGCGTTGTACAGGCGCACGCGCCCGTACATGTCCGAGATGCGCCCGAAGGTGACGAGGAAGACGGCGGTCACCACCATGTACCCGAGGAGCACCCAGAGCAGGTAGCCGACTTCGCCCGGGGCCAGCGGATTGATGGCGATCCCGCGAAAGATGGCCGGCAGGGAGATGAGAATGATGCTGCTGTTGAGGGAGGCCATCAGCACGCCCAATGTGGTGTTGGAGAGGGCGATCCACTTGTAGGGAACCCCGTGCGTCTGCGCCCGACCGCGCGGGCGTGAGGCCCTTCTCGGCATGCGCACGTCCGTGGACCCCGCCACGTTGCGATCTCTCCCTAAGCAAGAGGCGCCGCGAAAAAGCCTTCTTTCATGGCGCCCTCTGGCTCTTGACTCTTCTGCAGGAAGGCTTTCGGTCCCGGCGGCGGCGGCGCGTTCTTGCACACCGCCGGCCGAGGTGCTGTGAGGTCCGGGGGAAGCGGGCTCAGGGGCGATCGGGGGCTGCCACGCCACGGGCCGGGGGCACTCGGTCGGCCGTCCTCCCGGCGACGGCCCCGCAACCACCGACCCGGGGCAAAGCGGCGCGGCCACCGTGCCGCGGGTCGCTCGGTGCGGCGCGTTCGCTAGCGGCCATGTCGGGCGTCCAGCGTGCGGCCCAGGGCACCGATGGCCACGGCCAGCGCGTCCCGCTCCCGGGCCGTGAGGGCGTCCAGCAGGACAGACAGCGCCTCCCGCTGGCGGAGACCCGCCGCATCTACCGCAGTCCGGCCCGCGGCGGTCGCGGCCAGCGGTATCTCCCGCCGGTCTCCGGTCGAGGGCCGGCGCTCCACGAGGCCCCTGCGCACCAGGCAGTCGATGGCGGCGCTCACGGTCGCTGGCTTCACGGCGAGGTCGGCGGCGAGGTCGGAGGTCAGGCAGACATGCTCCACCAGACGCTGCAGCAGCCGATACTGCGTCAGCGTCAGGGGCTCTGACCCATCCGTCGCGGTGGCCTGGCGCAGCAGGTGCACAATGCGCGGGAGCACCTCCAGCACCGGGGCCACCGTGCGAGCATCGTCCGGCGCCGCCGGGGCGCCCACCGTACCGATCCTCCTAAGTGGCCGCTGCGAAAGTCCTCTTTCGCGATGCCACGGTTTCCTGACTTTGGCTCAGAACCCAGCCCGGCCACCGCTCCTTGCAGGCCCCGCTAAGTACCGCCAACGATATGCCTTGCTAAGTATCTACGTGGGGTTCGGTCGCCGTCAAGGGGGGGCCGTCCCCAGGCAGGGTCTGGGCAACCTCCGGCGCCGGGGGCCATAGGCGGCGTTCCGACCACGCGGACAGGGGCCCTACCTCCCCCCCCCCACGCGCCCCCGGTGCCCGGGCGGCACGTGCGCGCTGGCGTGTCGCCTGCAACGCTACGGGACCGCCCGCGGGCCGCGCGGCGGCACCCACGCACGGATGCGACCGCCGTGGGCGTCCTGGCTCCGCACAACCGCGTTCCGTCGGCGGAGCCCCCGACGCGACGGGAATGGCGTCCCGCCTGCCCAGGGGCGCACACAGGGCCGGTTTGACGTTTGTTGACTTTGGCTCTGGCGTCGCCTACCATGTGCGGGCACCGCGGGAACGGGAGACACTCCACGGTGCGTGGCCACACGGGGGCCAGAGCACCGGAGCGGGAGGGGCGGCAGTGGACCTGAAGCGCTTTACGGACAATGCCCAGCAGGTGCTGCTCGCATCGGAGCAGGCCGCTGGGGCACGGGGCAACCCCGAGCTTTTGCCCGAGCACCTGTTGCTGGTCCTGCTGGAGGACGCCGAGGGGGTCCCCGCGGAGCTCTTGCGCCAGATCGCGGCGGACCCGGCTGCCTTGCGGCGCGAGGTGGATGCGGCCCTCGGCCGCCAGCCGCGGCAGAGCGGAGCCAGCGCGCACGCGGTCCTCAGCCAGCGCCTGCTGCGCGTGCTGGAGGCCGCCGAGGGCGAGGCGCGGCGCATGTCCGACGACTACGTCTCCACGGAGCACCTGCTGCTGGCGCTGGCCGGCACGGGTGTCGCTCCCGGGGATGGTGGCGAGGCCGCGCGGCTGCTCGCGGGGGCTGGCGCCACGGCGGACCGGCTGCTGCAGGCGCTGGAAGGGGTGCGCGGCGGGCAGCGCGTCACCTCCCCCCGCCCGGAGTCGACGTACCAGGCGCTGCAGAAGTACGGGCGCGATCTGACCGACCAGGCCCGGCGTGGCCGCCTGGATCCGGTGATCGGGCGTGACGGAGAGATCCGCCGCGCCATCGAGGTGCTGTCGCGCCGCACCAAGAACAACCCGGTCCTGATCGGCGAGCCCGGCGTCGGCAAGACGGCGATCGTGGAGGGCCTGGCCCAGCGCATCGTGCGCGGCGACGTGCCCACCGGGTTGCGCGACAAGCGCGTGGTCCAGTTGGACGTGGGGGCCCTGCTCGCCGGTGCCAAGTTCCGAGGGGAGTTCGAGGAGCGGCTCAAGGCCGTCCTGAAGGAGATCGAACGCGCCGAGGGCCGCGTCGTGCTGTTCATCGACGAACTGCACACGGTGGTGGGCGCCGGCGCGGCCGAGGGGGCGATGGACGCCTCCAACATGCTCAAGCCCATGTTGGCCCGAGGCGAGTTGCACATGGTCGGCGCGACGACGCTGGACGAATACCGCAAGCACATCGAAAAGGACGCGGCGCTCGAACGGCGTTTCCAGCCAGTGCTGGTGGGCGAGCCCAACGTAGAGGACACCGTCAGCATCCTGCGCGGCCTGCGCGAGCGCTACGAGTTGCACCACGGCGTACGCATCCGCGACGCGGCCCTGGTGGCGGCCGCCAGCCTCTCCCAGCGCTACATCAGCGACCGCTTCCTGCCGGACAAGGCCATCGACCTGGTGGACGAAGCGGCGGCACGGCTGCGCACGGAGATCGACTCTGTGCCCAGCGAGCTCGATGCCGTCAACCGCCACGTGACGCAGATGGAGATCGAGCGCCAGGCGTTGCAAAAGGAGGCGGACCGCGCCTCAGCCGAGCGCCTGGAGCGCCTGGAGCGGGAGCTAGCCGGCGCCAAGGAGCGGGCGGCCGCGCTGACGGCGCGCTGGGAGCGCGAAAAGGCGGCCCTGGCCCTGGCGGCGGAGATCAAGGCGGAGATCGAACGGCTTCGCCTGGAGGCGGAGGGGGCCGAGCGCGCCCTGCAGTACGACCGCGCCGCGGAGTTGCGCTACGGCCGGCTCCCCGAGTTGGAGCGCCGCCTGCGCGCGGCCGAAGGCGCCGACGGCGCGGCGCCAGACGGGCGGCCCACGCTGCTACGGGATACGGTGGAGGAGGAGGACATCGCCGCGATCGTCTCTCGCTGGACCGGCATCCCCGTAAGCCGGCTGCTGGAGGGCGAGGTGAGCAAGCTCCTGCGCATGGAGCAGCACCTCGGACGCCGGGTGGTCGGCCAGCCGGAGGCGGTGGCCGCTGTGTCTGAGGCGGTGCGCCGGGCACGCGCCGGGCTGCAGGACCCGGACCGGCCGCTGGGCAGCTTCCTTTTCCTTGGCCCCACGGGCGTCGGCAAGACCGAACTGGCGCGCGCGCTGGCCGCCTTTCTGTTCGACGATGAGCGGGCCATGGTGCGCATCGACATGTCGGAGTATATGGAAAAGCACGCGGTGGCGCGGCTGATCGGCGCGCCGCCCGGGTACGTCGGTCATGAGGAAGGCGGGCAGTTGACCGAGGCCGTGCGTCGGCGGCCGTACGCCGTCGTCCTCTTCGATGAGATCGAGAAGGCGCACGCCGACGTGTTCAACGTCCTGCTGCAGGTGCTCGACGACGGCCGGCTTACCGATGGCCAAGGGCGGACCGTGGACTTCCGCCACACGGTGCTGATCATGACCTCCAACCTGGGGGGGCGCTTCCTCGTCGAGCGTGCCGCGGAAGGCCCAGGCGGGGAGGAGGCGGTGCGCCGCCACGTTATGGAGGCGGTGCGCGCGCAGTTCCGTCCGGAGTTCCTCAACCGGCTTGATGAGCTCATCATCTTCCACGCGTTGGGCCAGGCCGAGATCGAGGCCATCGTCGATCTGCAACTGGCCCGCGTGCGGCATACGCTCGCCGAACGCCGTGTCGACCTCGAACTGACGCCGGCGGCGCGCGCCACGCTGGCGCGGGTGGGCTACGACCCCGTGTACGGGGCGCGCCCGTTGAAGCGGGCGATCCAGCAGCGCCTGCTCAACCCCCTGGCCATGCGCGTGCTAGACGGCACGCTCCACGAGGGCGACCGCGTGCTCGCCGACGCGCAGGGGGACGACATGGTCCTGAGCCGGAGGGAAGAGCCGCTGGCGGCGCATGACGGCGTGGCGCCGGAAGCCGATGCCGCACAGGGCCTGGCCGGCGCGGCCCGGGCCGGCGGCGGTCCGGGGGGGTCCGCGGGCGGGTAGGGAACTTGCCGGCTGGGGTGGTGTGTCGGGGGCGCGGGCGGGGGAGTGCCTTCCACTGCCCGCGCCCCCGGGGCACTCCGCGCCGGGGGGCGGCGACGGGCGGCCGCCCGGTCGGTTCCGAGCGCCGCCCGCACCGTGTGTGCCGGCGCCGGCGCCGCCACGAACTTGAGGCAGTTGTCGAATACCGTATGCGTTCAGGGGGGGGTAGCACCCGCCTATGGCCCTACAGGTGGTGGCGCGAAGGAGATTGGCATACTACTGGCGGGAACTCTCTTTTAGCGGATGAACCCAGACGAGCCGGTCGCGGGATCGATGCCCTCCCGTCTGACGAGCGGTCGTCGGGCAAGTCCCTTGGGGCGCAAGCCTTCGCGCGTTATGAGCGCTTCCAGCCCCGGACTGAACGCTTACCGAATACCTTCATCACTTCGGCACATTCGATTTCGGGCCGCCGCAATTCACTGTGCGGCATCGATTGTGACCCCCGCGGCGACGCAGTGACGGCCTACCCTTGGCGGTCGACTCCCGCGCCTAGGGCAAGCCCCTTGTCTGCGGCTTGTCCGGACGGCCGGTCCAGCGTATGGCGTGGCATGTCCGTTGGTGACTACCTCGAGCCGGCGGGTAGCGGGTCCGGTGGGCGCGGGTGCGGCGCGTGGCTGGGGCGCGCCATACCCGCCGTGCCCAGAGGGCTGGGCGGGCGGCCCGTCCGGGACAGGGTGTCGCGTCGCTGGGGTGGGCCCGCTGGCTGTGCTTGGCGGAGGAGGGCGGCGGGTCTCAACGATCGGGCGCGTGGCTGGGGCGCATCCCGCTCACCGAGGTCCCTCCGGCGAGAGGAAGAACGTGGCGGTCCGGCTGGGGTGCCCCCCCGTGGCTGGGGCCCGGCCGGGTGAGGGGAACCAGCCGGCGCTCCGGCGAGCGGCGGGGCTCTGCACGCGCGGCCGCGATGTCGACCGACCGCCGGTGCGCTGCGGCTGTGCCACATCCCTGGCCTCGGGACCGCATACGGTGCCGGCGAGGTGCCGCCGCGCGCGGGGGTGAAACGATGCTGGTGATTCGCCGCCGTGCCCTGGTCGCGACCGCCCTGGCCTGCGGCATCGGCGCCGCCGCCGTCGCGCTGGCGGCGGCGCTGTGGGCGGGGCGGCAGGTCCGGGCGGCCACTGCCGCGGTCTCCTCTGCGAGGAGCGTCCAGCCAGCCTCCACCGTGATCTGGCGGGTGCTCACGAGCCAGCCGGATGTCGCCGTCACCTTCGACGACGGACCGGACCCGCAAAACACCCCCCGCGTGCTGGCGACCCTGCAGCGGTATCACGCGGTGGCGACGTTCTTCGTTCTGGGGTCGCAGGCCGAGGACTACCCCGCGCTGGTGCACGGCGAGGTGGCGGAGGGCTCCGAGGTGTGCAATCACGGGTATTCGCACGCCCTTCTGACCGGCAAACCGGCTGCGTTCATCCGCGCTGACGTGGCGCAGGCCGCTGCCGTGTTGCGCCAACTCGGCGTGGCCCGCTGTCGGCTGTTTCGCTTCCCTTACTTCGCCTCCGACGCCACCGCGCGCGCCGTGGTGGCCGCCCTCGGCTACCGCCTAGTCGCCGCAAGCGTGGATCCCCAGGACTGGCGTGGAGGCAGTGGCCAGCGCATTGTCCGTTGGGTCTTCGAGCACGTGCGCCGGGGAGACATTATTCTGCTGCACGACGGGGGCGGTCCGAGGGGCGCGACCCTGGCGGCGCTTGGACCCATCCTGCAGGGCCTGGCGGAGCGGGGCCTCCATGCGGTGACGGTGAGCCAATTGCTCTCCAGTGCGGGTTGAGCCGGCAGGCGAGGGCGGGCCGGCCGAGGCCGGCGGTTCCCGGCGGCGGGCTTCGTGCCGGGCGTCTCTTTGCCCCCCGCCCGGTGCCCGTCCAGCACGCGTGCCGCGCAGGGTGGCCCCCCTGCGCGAGCCGGCGCGGGGCTGAGGCCCTCCGGCTGCCCCGTCGAGGGCCGGGGCCCGGGCATAGGCGACCCTGCCGCAGCGCCGGCACCGCGGGCGCGTGCGCAAGCGAGGCAGCCGCCCGGGCGCGCGGGGATGGTGCGTCCGGCCCGCGCGCAGTCGTGGGCCGGTGGGTGGGCGGCGGCGGGCGCCTGGGCGGCGCCCCCCTGGTCATGCCGGGTCCTGCGGGTCGGCCTCGATGATCGTGCCCACGTGCTCCCCCGCGAGCGCGCGGGTGATCAGGCCCGGCCGGGTCCCATTGACGATCTGCAGCCGCCGGCAGTGCTTGCCGCGCTCGAGCAGGTCCAGCAGCGGGCGGTCGACGATCAGCGTGCGTAGGGCGCGCATCCGCAACTCACGCACCGTGATGCGCGGGATGAAGGCAGCCGCGCGGTCGACCTTGGGGTCGGCCGTATATAGCCCATCCTCATCCTTGACGTAGATCAGACTGCGGGCGCCGTAGACCTCGGCCAACTGGTAGACGCCCACGTCGGTACGGTTCGGCGGGATCTTGCCCAGCCGCGGCGGGTGCTCCCAGAGGTCGAAAGGCGGCACGCCGTTGAACACCACGCCGTTGCCCAGGGACAGCACCGCAGGCAACAGGTGGATGAGTTGCGCGTGTGGCAGGCTGACGACGCCGTACCGCGCCAGCAGGGCGGCGACGATGTGCGCGTTCTGCTCGGCGTCTGCCGAGGCCAGGGTCGCGAGCACCCCGGTGGGCAGGCCCAGGTCCAGCCCCACGCTGAACACGTGGCGGGTGCGCAGGCCCGCGCCTGTGCCGATGACCAGCTTGTGGCGGCCGAGGTTCTCGGCCAGTTCCTCCACCACGGGGTAGAGCCGGGCCCGGCCCCCGTCAATGATGCTGCGGCCACCGATCTTCAGCACATGGATGAACGGCAACATGGCGATGACCGGTGTCTCGGTGGAGCGCATGGTCTGCAGGCTCAGCAGTGAGTCGCGCATCAGGCGTGAACTCACGTGCCGCGACCCCCCGAGTGCGAGTTCGTCGCTTTCCCCGCCCCGGTCGGGAGGCACGGATGCGGATGTGCCGGGAGCGGCCGCCGGCCCGCGGTCCTGGTCAGGCACTGGTCTCCCCCTCATCGGCGTCGATGATGGTGCCCACATGCTCGCCCGCCAGCGCCCGCGTCAGGTTGCCGGGGATGAGCCCGTTGACGATCTGGATGCGGCGCACGTGGCGCGCCCGCAGCATGAACTCCAGCACGGCCCGCTCGACCACCAGGTCGTTCAGGCCGCGCTGGAGCAACGCCCGCGCGCCGATGCGCGGGATGAACGCGGCGCGTGGGTTGCGCTTGGGGTCGTCGGTGAAGAGGCCGTCCTCATCCTTGACATAGATCAGGCTGCGCGCCCCGAACACCTCGGCCACCAGGTAGGTGCCGGTGTCCGTGCGGTGGGGGGGGATGAGGCCGACCTCGGGATTGTGCTGCCAGAACGTGTATGGGGGCATGCCGGGGAAGATCACCGCGCTGCGTTCCGCCAGGTAGAGCGGCAGTTGGCCGAACTGGTTGGGCAGGATCACCGGGATGCCGTGCTTGGCCAGCAGGTAGCCCAGGATGTGGGCGTTCTGCAGCGCCACGCCGGTTCCCAGGGTGGTGAGCACCCCGGTGGGCAGTCCCAGATCGACCCCCAGGCTGTAGGCGTGGCGTGCGCGTGTCCCCGCGCCGGAGGCGATGATCAGCTTGTGGTGCGGCAGCGCCGCCACCACTTCCTCCAGGATGGGAAAGACCGCCTTGCGGCCCCGGTCGATCATGCTCTGGCCGCCGATTTTCAACACGTTGGCGAACGGGAGCAGGCGCTCGTCCGGGGTGCCCTCCGTCGCCCGGAGCAGTTCCTCATCGGTGAGCGAACCGGCCGTGAGGCGTTCGGCCAGCGGGGGCGCCACGGCATTCCGCTCGTCCGCGTCCAGAACGGGACGGGATCCAGGCAATGACAGACCGCCTTTCGCCGTCCTTCTCCAGGGGCTCGAGCATGGCTCGCGCGGAGCGTGGCACACGGCGTCGATTCGGTGCCCCGGCGCTTATCCCTCCGCGGGGGGAGGCGTCGTTCCGGGCGGGGGCCTTCGGCCGCAACGGCGGGCAAGCGGGGTGGCGTCCGGCGTGGCAGCGGATTGGCCGCCGGTGCGCCGATGCTTGTGCCGCACAGACTCCGGCGGGCGCCCAAGCCCGCGCCGAGCGTCCGCTCCGGCCGTGGCGGCGACGTACGCCGCGGTTTCGCCCCGCGACGGCAAGCGCACGTGGTCCAACCGTGGCCGAGTGCGATTCCCTGATATCCCCTGCAGGGGGAAGCGCGCCAAGGCGGCATGCCGTGGGCACCGGCGCGGACCAGGTTCGCGGTGCGCCCCGGCCGCCTCCACACGGCCGTCGCGCGGTTACACGCCAGGGCGCGCTACGTGGCGCCATCCCCGCGCCCCGGATCCTCCCGCGCGGCCAGTTCACGTACGTAGGGGGGGCGGGGAGAGCCCAACGCCCGCAATAACGCCCGATCGGCCGTCCAGAATTCCGCTGCCGTCCCGCCCCCAGAATCCCCGCAGATCTCCACGGAGGCCAACCACGCGGCGTCATAGAGCGTGGGCAGGTCGTACCGGCGTGCCAGCTCCCAGGCACGTTCTGCCAGCGCCTGCCCCGCGACGGGCTCAAAGGGCAAGGTCAGGAAATCCCGCCACGCCCCCTCCGCCTCGGCCGCCGTCAGCAGATGGCGCTGCTCCTTCTTGCGCAACACCGAGCCGACCTCGACCCACATCCACTCGGGCGCCACCAGCCGCGCGCCGCCCGAGAGCAAACCAAGCATGAGCGCGGTTGCCGCGTCCTCCCGCTCGTCGGGGGTGAGATAGCCGATCAAGACGCTGGTGTCGACGGCGGCCACCAGCTCAGCCATGGCGTCCTTCGCCGTCACGCCACGCCCGGACCTCTTGCGCCATGTCCGGTTGTGGGCCGGTGCGCGTCCGGATCGCCGCACGGCGATCCACGATGGACGCGTGGGCCCGCAGCGCCCGCCGCTGCCGGATCTCCTCCGCCAGCGCCCGCACGGCCAGGTCGTTGAGGGATTCCCCCTCCCGCTTCAGCCCCCGGGCCGCGTCCAGGAGCGCGGTCGGTATACGGAGCGTGATCGCCGTACGGGCCTCCAAGGGTCACCCTCCCCCGCAGGGCTGCACTGTGGCAGAGTGTAAGGGGGTGGTGGCACCGGTTGCAACCACTTCGGGCCCGGTCCGCTCTGCCGTTCTACTCGTCTACCGAGCACACCCATCCCTCGCGCAGGGTGATGGCGCGCAGGCGGCCCGGGGTGCCGCGGCAGTCACGGCGAGCGTCTGCTGCGGCGGAGGGCTGGGAAGACTGGCCTCCGCATTTGCGCGGGGTGAGAGGTGTGGCGTCAGGCCTTGTCGCTGAGGCCGTTTGCAGAGAACGCCGCCGCCTGAGTCCTCGTGGTTCCGCCAGGGCCTCCGCCACCGTGTTCGCGCCGAGCCCGTCGCTCCGCGCTCGTGGCGCGTCGCCCCGGTTCCCGATGGGGCCCCCGCTCCCGGCGGGGGGAACGGGCGCGCTCGCCGGGCCGCCGGCACCCCGCCCGTGCCGCGCAGGCCGGTTCGCTCAGCCAATCACTAGGTGGGCCATGACGAGGACGATGCCGACCTGGAAGAGGCCCTGAAGACCCGCAGGGAAGAGATTGATTTGATCCTGAATCTCGCAGTGTCAGGCGGGCGCCGCTGCACAGAAGGACCTCGCGACGCGAGCAGGTGAGGTCGTGGCGTGGGGTCGGCCCCTGGGCGCCGAGGTGGCCGGTCGCCCGATTGCGAAAGTCAGGTTGATACGGTTGAGACGCGGCACCTTCTTCATGTCCGGCTGCGGGCGGCGCAGTTCGAGGTAGATGCGCAGGTTGTTGGGCAAGAGGATCCCCAGTCCCTGGACGGTCAGGACTGCCAGCACGGCGAGCGCCAGGAAGATCCACGGCCGGGCGGGGCTGCCGGCGACCAGAAAGCCCATCCGCTCCGCCAGGAACCACCCCGCGGTTCCGGTGGTCGCGGCCAGACAGGCATGTAGAGCAAGGGTGCGCGGTACCAGCCAGGAGATGACGGCCCGGCGTTGTTCCGACGCGAGCCGACGCATCACGGGGGAGAGGATGAAGCCGAGGAAGAGGTCGGCACCGGTCCACATCGTCCCGGACATGACGTGGGTCCAGTCGAGCAGGTGGACGGAGCGCGTGGCCAGGGCCGCCGCCACCGCGGCCGGCCACGCCAGCACCCACCAGGTCAGTTGCCGGGCCAGACCCGGCGCGGATTGGGGATTCGCCCTCGCCAGGATCGGCGACATGTCCGCCGCCATCGCCGACACCACACCTTCCATGCAAGTCGCCGGCAGGCGGCCCGCCACCAGCCGCCCGGCTGCGACCACCATCCCGTGGGGCGGCCGGTGTGAGCGAGGAGCGCTTCCGTCCCTCATGGCCAAGGGCAATGATGCGCGACGCCGGTGGCGTGAACATGCGCGATGTTGCGGGTCACCAGCGTAAGGTCATGGTGTGGCGCCGTGGCGGCGAGCAGACCGTCCAACACCGGCAGCGGCCGGCAACGTGCGCCTGCCCTGCCAGATGACCCCAACGTGCAGCCACCGCCTCGTCGACCGGTAGGACGCGACCTTCGAACCACGGGCGCAGGGTGGCCTCGACCCACGCCTCAAGCCGGAGCCGCCGAACGGGATCGGGATGGGCGGCGATCCCCTTACGTAGCTCGCCGAACGTCAGGACGCTGACGTATATGGGCGCGGCGTCCTGACCCGCCACCCAGGCGACGACAGCCGGTTCCGGTTGCGGACGACTGAGTTCGGAGATGACGTTGATATCGATCAAGAAGCCCTTCACAGCTCGATCTCACGTCCGACGTCTGGCGAGCGTTCGAAGTCAAGCCCCGTCTCCCGGAATGGCGAGTTGGCCAAGAGTTCCGCCAGGTTGTGCGCGCCAACGCGTCGGTGCACCAGGCGGTCATACTGCTCGGTGGACAGGACGACAACGGCCTCCTTGCCCCGCCGGGTGATGCGCTGGGGCCCTTCGGAGCGCGCCCGCCCGAACACCTCTCTGAAGCGCGCCTTGGCCGTCTGCAGTTGCCATTCCCGCGGTGGAGCCATGCCCGTGCCAGCACCCGATGCGCACTAGTCTGACTGGTCCGGATTGTATGTGCCACCGGCCGGCAAGCACAAGTCGGCCGCTGGTGCATGGTCCGGCCGGGGCGGATGGCGCGGGCGGACGGGACGCCACAGGAGCCGACTTCCGCTCATGGCCTGCTACCGCGAGCCCAGGCCGGGCCGGTGGCAGGCGAGCGGAGAGATCGGCCACAGGTACGGCGCGCCCAGTCCACTCGGCGCGGTTCCCGGCGAGCAGTCCCTCGCGCCTCGGACGCTGCCGAAGGGGATGCGGGCGGCCGATTCACTGGACGCACCCGGACATCTGCCGTTGGTGCCGCCCCCGCCGGGGAGCAAGGTGGTCCCGAGCAGAGGTCGCAGCGTGCCCCAGCTGTTCGAACTGGCCCGCCCCGGCCCTTTGTCCGTTTGTTCCCACCGGCCCCCCTACATCCCCCCGCCCGCCTGGGCCGCCTGCTCCCGCGTCCGCCGCCGGGCGGTCCCGTCCGGGCCGAACACCGGCGGGTCGACCAGCGTCAGCGCGATCCGCTCCCCGACCCCGGCGCGCTCGGGCAAGACGGCGCACAGCGGCTCCGCCCCGTCCACCCGCACCTCGACCGCCCACTGCCCGCCGCGCGGCCGGAGCCGTTCCACCGTGCCCGCGAGCGCCGGGCCCACCCCCGGGCGCACCCCGGCCTGCACGCGCTCGGGGTGGATCCCTACGCGCTCCTCCGCTGCGCGGCCGATCAAGCGGCCGCTCAAGAAGGAGCGATACCCGAGCAGTTCGGCCACGCGGCGGCTCACGGGGCGGGCGACCACCTCATCCGGAGCGCCCTGCTGCAGCACCCGGCCGCGGTCGATCACCACCAAGCGGTCGGCAAAGTCCTGCGCCTCGGCGAGGTCGTGGGTGACGAGCACTGCGGGGACGCCGCGCTCGGCCACCGCGTCGGCGACGACCGCGGCCAGGGTGGTGCGCAGCGCGGCGTCGAGCCCGGTGTACGGCTCGTCCAGCAGGAGCGCGCGGTAGTCGCTGAGCAGGGTGCGCGCGAAGGCCACGCGCTGGCGCTGGCCGCCGGAGAGGGCGTGCGGGCGCGCTCCGAGCAGTGCGGTCAGGCCCAGGCGCTCGCCGAGGCGATGGAACGCCGCCTCGCCGGATCCCTCGGGTCGGCCGAAACGGAGGTTGTCACGCACGCTCATGTGGGGGAAGAGGGCCTGGTTCTGGCTCACGAGGCCGACGCGGCGCTGGTGCACGGGGACGGCGACGGATCCGGCGATGGTGAGCGCCCGCCCGTCCAGGGCGATGCGCCCGCGCTGGACGGGGACGAGGCCGGCGATCGCCTCGATGACGCTGGTCTTGCCCGCGCCTGATGGGCCGAACAACGCCACGCGCTCGCCCCCCGCGACGGCGAGCGCGGCGACCACCGGGAATTCGCGGCGCCGGATCTCAACGTTGCATTCGAGCATGCGCACTCCAGCCGTATACCAAGAGTGGGAAGGGGAGCGAGAGGACCACGAGCAGCATGGCGAACGGCAGCGCCGCCGGCAAGCCCATCTCTTCTAAAGTGGTCCAGATCTGCATGGGCAGGCCGTACGGGTGGTAGGCGATGATGATGACCGCGCCAAAGGCACCCATGGCGCGCGCCCACGCGGTAGCGAGCGCGCTGGCCAGGCCCGGCGCCGCCAACGGCAGCGTCACGCGCCCGAACACTGCGGCCGGGGGCCGTCCCAGCAGCCCGGCGGCGTGCTCCAGGTCGCGGTCCACGGCCGCGAAAGCCGCGGCCGCGCCCAGGACGTAGTACGGGGCGGCCTCGTACACCTCCGCGATCACCAGGGCCAGAAAGGTGTTGGATGCCGAGAGCTGCACCCGGCTGAGCAGCTGGCCCAGCGGCGTGAGCGGCCCTACCAGGAAGACGAGTAGCAGGCCGACCACCAGGGGGGGCAGCATCAGCGGGACGAGCAGCCCGGCCTCCCAGAGGCGCGGCAGCGGCAGACGGTCGCGCGCCAAGAGCCAGCTCAGCGGCGTGCCACACACGACCAGCACGCAGAGCGCCAGCGCGCTCGCCGCCAGGGAGACGCGCAGCGGCTGCAGCGCCCCGGGGGTCGCGAAGGCCTGGCGCACGCCGTCCGGCGACAGGTGGGCGACCAGCGCGCCGAGCGGCGCCAGCAGGGCCAGCCACACCACGGCCGCGCCCGCGAGCGCGAGCGCGGCCGAAAGGCGTGGGAGCCCCCGGATCCGCGGACGGATCGGGCCCTCAGGCCCGGCCAATCTCCGCGAGCACCCCTTGCGGTAGCCCTGCGACGAACAGAATCGGCTTGAGCACCGCGTACCCGGCCTTGCGGTAGAGGGCCATGCCCTGCGGCGAGAGCAGAAACGTCAGGAAGGCGCTCGCCGCGGCGTAGTCCGTGTGCCCCAGGATGGTGGCGTCGACGACGAGCGGCACCCCGTGGACCAGCTTCCCCGACGACAGCTTGACCGACGCCTGCGCATACGTGGACGCCAGGGCCGGATCGCCGAAGTTCAGCGACGCCGGCAGGGCGATATACGGCAACTTCAGCTGGATCGCCTGCGACAGGAAGGCGCTGGCCGCGTCGAGCTGCCCGGACTGCAACTGCGCCTCCAGGGCCGTTTCCGCGAAGATCTCCTGCGAGGAGAGTGTGCCGCGCAGTGCCTGGTTCACGCTGGCGGCAGGCAGCCCCAAGCGCTTCTGGGCGAGTTCCACCATCTCGACGAAGGCCTGTCCCTGGGGATCGGTGTTCGGGTTGGTCCGTCCGAGGTGGAAGCCAGGCTGGGCCATCAGTTGAAACAGGTCCTTCAACGGCCGCTTGCCCGCGGCGATGGTCTGCAGCGCACTCGCGTATTTGGTGTGGGGATTGTAGGCGACCACGAGTGGGCTCGCCAGGAACTGCACGTACCAATCCGTGAACTTTGGTTCCAACTCCTGGATGGGCGCCGCGCCCACGCTCATGAAGACGTTGGGCCGAATCTCGCCCCCCAGGATGTTTTGCGCCAAGCCGAACGACCCGCCGCCCCGGCCCTGGTAGCGGTCGCCCGTGGCGGTTTGGAATGCCGGCCCCACCTGCTGTTCGTTCACCAACTGCAGCGAGCCCGCATAGGCCACATCCGCGAGCTGGGGGGAAGGCGCCGCCAGCGCGGCGCCAGATGTGCCCGCCGACACCACGGCCGCCGCCGTGACACCCAGGATGGCCCGCGCCAGGCGTCGCGCCCCTGGCCCGCGGCGCGGGGGCCTCGCGCGCATCCGGCCAGCGTGCAGCGGGCGAACCGGTGCGCCCGCTGCAGCTTCCCTAGATGCGCCCGCGGATGCGGTACTCCCCACCTGCGTCGTGTGGTACCGGAACGCCCCCTCCACGCCCGCCCCACCTCCCGGCTCTGGCCCGTGCCGCCCCCCGCCGTCGGGGGCGTGGACGAGCCGATGGGTCGGTATATTTGGCGTGGCAGAGAATGTTCCTGCGTGTCGGGGGAGGTCGGGGAAAACTTTAGCGGGGCGTGGGGCATGGGGCATGGGGCATGGGGCACGGGGCGTGGGGCACGGGGCGTGGGGCATGGGGCGTGGGGCATGGGGCGTGGGGCACGGGGCACGGGGCGTGGGGCATGGGGCGTGGGGCATGGGGCGTGGGGCATGGGGCGTGGGGCATGGGGCGTGGGGCGTGGGGCGTGGGGCGTGGGGCGTGGGGCGTGGGGCACGGGGCGTGGGGCGGGGGGCATGGGGCAGGGGGC
>JAJZZC010000367.1 GCA_021797775.1 Bacillota bacterium | reverse complement strand
CGGCCTGGCATGCCCTCTGCTGTGCCTCGCCCCTACCAGTGCTCGCGTACGCTCCATGTCCAGGTACATCACCCCAGCCCGCCCCTGTATGAACGACTACTCTTGCGCTGGTTTCCGTCTGGGCTCACTCCGGTGGGTCCCGCCGTTCGTGACGACGGGCGTAGACCCGCACCCCCACGGAGGCGCTGGATGCCACCCATCTATGACTTGCTCGTGGCCGCAGGAGTCATCTGTACCCACGATGGCGCGGTCTTACTCGTCCGCGAGAAAGGCCGCTGGAATCCGCCAATGGGGTGCCGGGAGCCGGGAGAGGTTCTGTTCCAAACTGCACGGCGGGAGGCCCTCGAAGAGGCCGGCGTAGAAGTTGACGTCGGCGATATCGCCTATGTCATTGAGTACATCGAATCGGACGGCCACAGCCGGACCCTGCAGGTCTTCTTCGCTGCCCGTCTCCTTGGCGGCCAGCCCCGCCCCAATGACCCCGACGGGGAGGTCGAAGACGCGCGTTTCGTCCCATTTCATGATATAGACACCGTGCTGACAGCGTCGCACCATCGGCTGGCGCTACTGAGCTGGCTATCCGGTCGCCGTGCCGGGCACCACTTTGTCGACCGGAGCGTCGGAGGGCACAGGCCCTCGGTGCCTGAAGGCTGAGGCCCTTGGCCTGATACGGTGGGCACTTACTAACGGGCGGGCGCTCAGTTGCGCGGCCGGTCCTGCGACAGGGGCGGCGCGACTTGCCGATTTCAGGCTCTGTCAATCAAAACGTGCAGGAGCTTGCGGTTGTCTCGCAAGAGAAGGCCTTTGCAGCGCCACCGATCTGGGCCTCGGGCTAGCATCATTCTGGAAGGGGGGGGCCGATCATGGATCTGGCGCAGACACTCGCGGACCTGGACCGGCGCAAGAGTCTATTGGATGCGCACCGGCCCTTACCGCCGCTCACGGTGCAGACTCTCTTCGACGCGCTCCGCGTGGAGCACACCTACGCTTCGAACGCGATCGAGGGCAACTCCCTCACGCTTCAGGAGACCCTGGTGGCCCTGGAAGGGCTCACGGTCGGGGGCAAGCCCCTGCGGGACCACTTGGAGGCGGTCGACCACGCCGAGGCGTTCGACTATGTCCGGGGCTTGGCGGACCAGCGCGCGCCGTTAACCGAAAGCGCGGTCCGCTCCATCCACGCGCTGGTGCTCCGGCGTTCCCGGCCGGATGATGCGGGGCGGTACCGCACGGTGCAGGTGTTTATCTCCGGGAACCGGCACGTGCCGCCCGACCCGGTCGCCGTGTCTGGCGCCATGCACGACGTGTTGTTTTGGCTCCGTTCCGCCGAGGGCGCGCGACCGCAGCCAGTTACCATGGCGGCGGAGTTTCACGCGCGGCTCGTGGCGATCCACCCCTTTGTGGACGGAAACGGGCGCACCACGAGGCTGGTCTCGAATCTGTTGCTCATGCGGTACGGGTATCCGCCGGCGAGTTGGACGCCCGAGGACCGGCCCGAGTACTACCGGGCTCTCGAAGTGGCGAGCCGTGAGGGTCGCTACGAGGCCATCACGCTTCTGACCGCCCAGGCAGTGACCAGGACCTTCGACCGGTATCTGCGTGTGATCGAGGAGACGTGGGGGGCGGAGGCGCCGGACCCCCACCCGCGGGACGGGGATCAGGGCACGGAGCGGTAGGAAGAGCGAGACGACAGGAGAGTCGAACGGGCCCAGCGACACGGCGGGGGGCGCAGCGCAATCTCTGCATCGCCTGTGAGACCGAGGTTCCACCCCATTCGACGAGCTGCCGGGATCATTGCTGCCGTTGCCTCGCGTCTCTTCACGTGGCGGTCGTCGGCGCGCTCGCCGAGGGGTCCTACGCGCCGGTGTGGCGGCTGAACGGGATCGCCGAAAGGCGGGCGCGGCGGGTGATGCGGCAGTTCGACCAGGTGTGCACCGAGTTGGGGACTGGCAGGAATTGACTTCTCCTGAAGCAACCCCCGCTGCGGTCCCGCCCATGTGCCGGCCGTGGTACTACCACCCACGGAGATCGTTGCAGCCGTTGGTCGATACCCTTGTGCCACAGCATGTGGCGTCATGATCGGCGGCCGACACATTGTCAAGCGGGCTGAGGTTATCTCCTGCCAGTGCCTTGGTCCAGGCGGTGGGCCGAGGCGGCGCCCTCTACCAGGCTCTGGTCGAGCAAGCGCGGAAAGCGCCCGACCCCACGGGTTCCGAGTTGCGGCGCGTCGTCCAGCGGGTGCGGGACGCCCCTGGCGGACGCCGTGGGGATTTCGGCGCCGGCATCGACCTCGATGAGGCGCGGCTGTTCGCCACCGGCGTGCGCCTGGCCCAGGAGGAGGGCGCGCGGCCGGTGCCCGTGTTGGAATCGGCGCTGCGGTCCCTACGGGCCCGGGGGGAGTTGGCGTCCCTGATCGGCGAGTTGTCCGCCAGCGAGCGCAAGCAGAGCGTGGTGCTGATGGGCATCCCGCTGATCCTGATCCCGGGGCTGCGGTTCGCCGCGCCGGGCTACACCGGGTGTACGAACCGGCGGCCGTGTTGCAGTCCACCGTGCTGCCCGTGGGCCATACGGTGGACGAGGTGCGCGTTGAGAACGCGGATTGCGCCGCCGGCAAGACGCCGCCGGCATGCACCGGCCTACCCACTCTGCCGCCCGGCACGGCCGTCTCCTACGCGGTCAGCACCGACGGGTGCCGGACGTGGACGCCAGTGCCGCTCTTCGCCAACGTGGCGGTGTCACCGGGCGACCGGGTCTGCTACCGGCGTACGCTGGCGACCAGCAACGGCGCAGTGACCCCCGTGGTCGATGTGACGAACGTGTACGAGATCGCGACCGTAACCAGCACGGGGACGCAGAATCCGGCATACCTGGCCCGGTTGACGTCATAACGGTGTGGCGTCATGATGGGAGTATGGCAAAGCGCAAGACGACGCTCTACATCGACGACGAGATCCTTATGGCGGCGAAGGTGACCGCTGCGGTCACGCGCCGGACCGAGAGCGCCCTGGTCGAGGACGCGTTGCGGGCCTACCTGGGGGTTCGCCCGGGGCAGGACACGGGGACCGACCTGCAAGACCTCATGCGGCGTTTGGCTGAGCGTCACCGCGGCCGAGAGGTATCCGAGGACGCGGCGATGCGGCTCGCGGTGGAAGAGGTACGGGCTGTGCGTGCGCAGACGCGCAGCGGCAGGTCGCAGTGACGGGCAGGCCACGTGCGGTCGTGGACACGAACGTGCTTGTGGCCGCCGTCATCAAGCCGTCCGGCGTGTGCGCGCAGTTGATCGTGGCTGCCGTGGACCGACGCTGGCAGCCCGTGGTCTCGTCGATACTCCTGGCCGAGTTGACGGAGGTGCTGCGCCGGCCAAAGTTCCGCCGGTGGCTCACCATCCGAGAGGCAGAGGCGTTCGTCTGCGGCATCCGAGATGTCGCGGAGATCGTCGCCGACCCGCCGTCCGGCGCGGCCGGTGCAAGCCGGGCTCCGGCCCA
>JAJZZC010000083.1 GCA_021797775.1 Bacillota bacterium | reverse complement strand
AGAGGCCCGGGCGGCGCGGGTGCGCGCGCCCGCGGCCGAGGTGGCCGCGCGCGGCGAGCGGGCCTGGGACGAGGCCTGGACCGCCGCCCCCACGCCCGCCGACCTGGCGGGGCTGCCGGCCGAGGCCGACTCGCGCAACCTGGCTGAGGTGGACGCGTGGATCGCCGCCTGCGAGGCGGCGGAGTAGGCGCGGGGGGCCGACTGCACAAACCACGCGGGAGCCGACCTCGTTGCGTTCGGCTTTCAGCACGGGCCCAGGCCCGGTCCGGCGGGCCCGGTCCGGCGGGGGGCATGACGGGTGTGTGCCCCCCCCTGTCATGCCTCCTGTCTCCTGCCCCGCCCTCGCGGGGCGGACGGGGCGCAGTAGCCCCGTCTCCGCCCCGCGGAGTCCGGAGTCCTATAAAGTCCTACGGACTCCTATACGGGGCGCCGCGAGCCCGGAGAGGCTTGCGGCGCAACGGCTTGCGGGATTGGGGTGTGATCGGAAGTACGTGGTGGTGCGTCTCCTAGTGACTTCCATTACTGGGCGTGTGCCCCAGCTTCCACCCCCGCCGCCGTCGCGACGGCGGGCCGCCCTCGCGGCACGGGCCCAGGCCCGGTCCGGCGGGATCCCTCGGGAGAAGATAGGAGGCATGACGGGTGGGGGTGTGTGTCCTGGGGGCTAGGTCCTGCCAGCGGCCCCCCCCGTCAGGCCTCCTGTCCCCGGTCCTGCCCTGCACCCCTCCCCTCGCTTGCCTGTCGGCGCGCCGCTGGGTGTCGCAGGTCGGTCCAGCCCCCCCACCTGTGCCCCTGGTCCCGGCAGGGTGGGCTATATACTCGGCCAGGACCAGAGGCGGCGCTTGAACCCCTGCCTCCACAAGCCTTGCGTCTCAACGCCTCTAGGGCGCGTGCCCTGTATGCCCTCTAAAACGCCCGTAGCCGCACGCAGGGTGCGCCGGGGCAGTTTCCCTGCCGCATGGCCGCGCGGCCCTTCTTGGGCGCTGTCGGTGGGCTCCCATTCGGCTAGCAGCCGCGACAGTGCGACCATCGGCGCCAGGTCCAGCAGGGCGCCAGCCACCATCGAAGCGCCTGCCCGGTCGCCTTGGGCCAGCGCCTCCCGCCAGCGGGCAACCAGCAGGGTCGCCGCCCGCCGTTCCATGCAGTGATCCATTGTTCGCGCCTCCCCTGCCTCGCCCCACTAACCATAGTAAGTGTCCCCACGAAGCGGGGGCGCTCCGGGGGCATGGCTACGCCCTGGGGGGCACTGCGGGCCTGTCTCTGCGCCGCATGCCTACGCTCGCATGCGCTCTGTCTGGCGGGCGGCTACGGCAGCCATCCGCCGGGCCAGCACGCGGTCCATCCATCCTGGCTGTAGGTGTGCCGGCGTCGCCCACACCACTCGAAGGCGCTCCCACACGCCCCTGCCTGCCACCCATGGCCCGTGCCGCCGCAGGAGGCTGTCCGCACCGGGCACGTGCAGCCGCCTGGCCCTCGCCTCCAGGGTCTCGGCGATGCGCAGCACGGCCTGCCAGCGGTCACTTCCGACGCCTTGTAGTCCGCGCGAACGAAGGGCCGCACGCACCGCCGCCCGCCCCGCCGGTCGGTCGGCGCGACGAAGGGCGACGACCTGCGCTGCGGCCTGGGCCACCCGCTCCACCTGGGCCTCGGCACCGTCCTGGCGCCGGTCGGTGGCCGTCCGCCAGGGGGCCACAGTCGATACCTCGTCGACCCGCATACCGTGGGCGTCCGCCAGGGGGCGCGCCGCCCAGACATGCACCGTGAGTCGCTCGGCGCCCCGACGACAGGCCCGCAGGCGGCCGATGGCCTGCACGACCTCGGCGGTGCTCCATGCCTGGTCGGCGCAATCCAGGCCCTCGTCGGCATACCCGTCATACTCGATCGTGGCGCCGGGGCAGCCTGGCACAGCGTAGGTACGCAGGACGCGCTCCACCGACGGCTCGGCCAGCGTCGCCCGGTCGGTGCCTGAAGCTGCCGCCAGCGTGGACTGGTCACCCATGTAGTCCCGCATCGCCTCGCGGGGGCTGCGGGTCACGACGCCCCACAGCACCATGTCGGAGCAGGCCCGCCAGGCATTGTGGCTGCGTCCGTGCCTACCCCACCACCCGACATACACCTCTCTGCCGGGGCAGGGGTTGTCCTCGTCGCCTGGGAGGAAATGGTAGCCCTCCTCGTCTACCCGGCCTTCGTCCCACTCGCGGGATTGCCAAAGATTGCCTGCACGAACCGCATGTGTGAGATGACAGCCAGCGGCGCCCTGGTGGCCTCGAAGATCGAGGCCGCGCGGGCAGTGCCGCTGGGGTTGGGCGCGGGGGTCCGCTCCCCGCCATCCGCCGCCTGCTCGCGGAGGACGGCCAGGAAGTGATCGCGCTCGCGGCTGAACGACGGGCTCTTCGGGTCGCAGGCGGTCTTGCCGTGGCCGCCTGCCCAGTGCTGCACCACGCGGACATTGGGCCCCAGGGGCTCCACAGCCCCGACAGTGCCGCCTACTGCCTCCACCAGGTCACGCACCCCGCCGGGGGTGGCGTCGAGGATGGTCACAGGTTCACGGTCCAGCAGGGCCTCTGCCAGCGGGGTCCAGGTGCGCCACACCACCACACCCCGTGATGCCCATGCGGTCCCGTGCTGGACGGCGTGTGCGAGTGCCTGAAGGGCACGCAGCGGGATGTCCCACTCGCCGTCATCATGGCGGACGACAGCCTCGGCCGCCGTCGCATCGATCAGCACCATGTCGGGGTCCAGGGCGGCTGCGGCCAGCGCCTCCCATACCGCCCCCTCCAGGCGCACGTGCGAGTCGCGATCCTGCGCCGTCTGCGTCACGGCCTCTATCCCTCGCAGCAGCAGCGGGAGGAGGCGCTCTGTGGCGTCGGCGCGGGCGGCACGGGCCTTGCGCGCGTCCTCTGCGGCGGCTTGGGTTTCTGCCGTCGCTAGGTCGGCGGCGGACAGTGGTTGATCCGCCGCTCGGCGGTCGCGCGCGGCCTGCTCTTTGCCCACGCTCATCCAATTATACCCATCGGGTATGGTGGCGGTCTCTTGGGCGGTGAGTGCCGACACGTCGTCCCACGCCCGCACTCGTGGTGTCGCTCGCCCCCAGCCATGCTCCCCGTTGCTGCGGCGCTTGGCGGTCGCCGGGTCGCCCGCGACTTTGGCGGCTGTCGCTGTGGTATGCATGGCATCACGGGATGCCATAATGTTCCAAATATACGAACACATGTGGGTTTGCGCTGGGCGGCCGTCTGTGCCTTCGACCTCGCGGGTCTGGGCCCATACCTCGCCGTCCGTGCGCATTGGCACGGGCTTCCCCATGTCGTGAATCTCATTCACCCCGACCATAGCTGCCTTGCCGAATGGGCACGTCTGGCAGGCGTGTGCCGCGAGGCTGCGGCGCTGCTCGGCTAGGGGCTCAATTAGTTCGGCGAACCGCTGGCAGTTGCTGGGGTTACGCGCTGGCACCGGGACTCCCCGGATCATGGCCGCGACGGTATCCCGCTCGACGAGCGTGCCGCAGACATACACCGTAGGGTGGGGGTGTAGCGCCATGGCCGCCGCGACGGCGGCGGTCTTCCCCGTGCCGGGCTGGACCGCCAGCAGGGTGGGGGTGGTCGCCGCCAGGGCTGCGTCGATCCCAGGACGGATGTCGGCGGGCGGCGGCGCAGGTGCCCATGGACGCGGCGTCATCGGCGCGCGCAGCGTCAGGCCGAGCATGTGCCGCAGGTCGCCGTCGTCGCCGCCGGGTGGATCATCGTCGAGCGCCCGCCGGGCCTCGCGTGTCGCATCGCCCAGCAGTGCGGCGGTCGCCGCTGCCTCCCGCGCTACGGCTGCGGGCATGGGCACGGCGGGCGCCTCGGCGACAGGCGGCAGGTGGCGCGGCCAGGCCAGGGTGTGGGTCGCGACGCCCCGGGTAGGGTCGAGCGTCAGGCTGTCCGGGGCGGCGGGTCGCGGGGCCAGGGCCACCGAGACAATGGTGGCCGCCATGCGGGACTCCTTCTGGCTACCCCAGAGCCCGCGATGGGGTAGCCGTTAGGTGGGGGCGGGGGACGCATGAACCATGAATCACCTCCCAGAAAAACGAGGGGGGCCGGGCAAAGCCCGGCCCCCGACCACATGCGCCGCACGGCGCTACGCCCCACCCCCGACCTCGCGGGTCGGCCGGCGGCGAGACACACTCATCCCTGCCATGGGGGGCCGCCCTGTGCGCGGTGTGCCCGCGAGCCCTACTGCCGCAGCACACCCAGCCCCATCCGGCACCGTCACACACTCGCGGGGCGCTCTCGCGGTCCCCGACCCGGTGGCGCCGGGCTACTCCTGGTTCCTGGGCCGCCCGCTGGTAGGAGGCGGCCTGTCTCTTCGCCAGCTACTCACTCCGCGGGCGCCCGGTCGCCACGCCGGGGTCATGGGTATCGTAGCACATCCGCCTTGGCCGCGCGGCGCGAAATGTTACGGTTTCGTTACATCGCTGTCAATCGCGGGGTTGGTCGGGAGTGGGGTCCGTCGGGTCCGCCGTCGTCGCGGTCGTTTGGTGCGTGGACGCGCCGTAGGCAACGCCCGCCAGTGCTCCGAGGATAGCGCTGAGGACAAACAGCGCCGCCAGTCCGGGGGGTTTTGGCTTCTCTTGGTCCAGCTTTTTCAACATGCTGTGGAAGTCCGTCCACTCCGGGGGGTCAGGGGGACGTGTTGGTCGTAGAACTTCTGCCGATAGGCCTCGAATCGGTCCAATTCCTCTGGTGTCAGCGGGTTGTGTTGCTTACGTTCCCATCCGACCACGCCCCTCCACGCACCGTTGAAGGTGGCCAGTAGGACGGCGACCTTTTGGGGGTCGCCCGCGTAGTGGTCCGCGAGCAACGGCCCCACTGCGTCAGTCACGCCCTCAAGCTGCGCGCTTACGTTTGCCACGTCGGTTTCGAGTGTGCCCATTTTTCCTTTGATCTGGTCGATGGCGCCGTCAATGCGGGCCACTTTCTTGTTCAGCGGGCGAAGCGCGCCTCCCCAGAGTGCGGCGCCCAGGACGAACGCGGTCCCTACGACGGTGGCGATGTCTGCGGCGGCATTCAGCCCTGCCATGATACCGCCCCCAAGCCCGCGGAATCACGCCTGCCCGCGTTATGGGCGTTATGGGCGTTAGGTCCTCGGGTGTCTAGGCGTTGCGGGCGGCCCCAGGCACGTTAGCTGGCGTTATGGGCGTTAGGTTGCGCCCTCCGGCCCGCAGCCCAGTGTACCACGCCGGGCCCCTGCGCGGTGCTGCGCGGTGCTGCGCGGTGCTGCGCGGTGCTGCACGGTGCTGCACGCCTCCCGTGCAGCAGGGGCCCCCTCGCGCCTTGGATGGCGGCCCGGGTTGACGATTGGTTGACGAAGGCGCCCGGCCGCCCCCCTGCTGCACGGTGCTGCGCGGGGGTCGTGCAGCATTCGTGCAGCATTGCGGTCGATTTGGGCCCTTGGGCTGCCAGCATTCTCCACCCGTGTGCTCGGTATCCCGTGGCTCTCTAGGATTTCCGCCTGCGCGCCCGGCAGGACTCGAACCTGCGACCCGCCGATTAGAAGTCGGCAGCTCTGTCCAACTGAGCTACGGGCGCATCAACAGCCTATGGAGCGGGTGAGGGGAATCGAACCCCCACAGCGACCTTGGAAGGGTCGAGCCCTACCGTTAGGCGACACCCGCACGGCGACGGTACCCAGGCATGACTGAGGCGGGGCGCCTCCCAGGCCAGCCGCCTACCGGGAGCGGAGCGCTCACGCCGCAATCAGACTGGTCGGGGCGGCCGGATTTGAACCGGCGACCTCGTGCGCCCAAGGCACGCGCGCTGCCAAGCTGCGCTACGCCCCGCCGGATCCCCTGGCGTGCCGGCCGGGCGCCACGGCGGACGCGCCCGACCGGACCCGGCCTCCAGTGTAGGCGGCCAACGCCGCCGAAGTCAACGAAGGGGACCACCGGCGGCACCAGGAGCGGCATCCTACCCGCCGTCCGACCGGTCCCCTCCACCCGTGGGCGAGACCCCGTGGCCACGGGCCGCCGTACCCGCAGCCCGCGCAATACCGAGGGGCGTGCGGAACGGTCCCTGGCCCAGGGGATTGTCGGCTAGGACGCGGAGGGCCAGTGCGCGATCGATGCCCTCACTGGCGCCGAGGACCGCTCCACCTAGGTCGTTGAGGTCGACAATGGCGGTCGGGGCCCCGACGCGGTCGGCGATGCGCCGCGCGGCGCCGTCCGCATCGGTCGGGTGGAGCACGATGTAGCGGTTGAACGGTGGGAGGGCCCAGTCCGTGACGCCGTCGATGGACGCCACGCGCCGGCCAGCGACACGGTAGAAGTCGCCGCTGCGGTGCAGCGGCCGGCCCAACACATGGACGGCCGCCGCCGCCAGAATGCGTAGCGTGCCCGCCTCGCGGATGGCGATCTCCATGGTGGCGGGCCGGCCCAGCCCGCGCCCGTACGGGGTCCTTTTCACGTGGCTACTGAGCAATATGGCCAGCGGACGAGGTCGGACGGCGCGCTCGTACACCAGCCGCCACTGGGAGATGGAGACCGCCTTCTGGCCGACAAATACCCAGTCACCCGGCCGGAGGTGGGGCCCGGCGTAGCGCTGGACGACGGCCGCAATGTCCTCGCCGGGCTGGATCACGTGGGTGCGGATCATCAAACGCACCCAGTCGGCATCGTCCACCCGTATCTCCGGCATCGCGATCACGGCACCCACGTCGTCGGCCTTCTCCCGCTCCGCGGCCGGCGTCGCCGCGGGCGCCGCACCACCGGGTGCCGGAATCCCGCGGGGCATCGCTCGGGGCTCCGCCGGACCGGAACGCGGCGCCACGCCCGGTCCGGGGGGCGTGGATCCATTGGACGAAGGAGCGGCCGGCCTGGAACCGCGGCCGTCGCCTCCGCGGGCCCCGGGCCCGAACACGCTGGGCAGGACGGCCACCCCGCGTGCCGCGGCGGATGCACCGGCGAAGGCGCCCTCCGTCCGCGCCGCGGCGGTCAGGCCCGCGGGCAGTCGCTGCATCGCCACTTGCACCATCTCCGTGGCCACCATACGGACGCGCGCAAATCCCGGTGCCGGTCCCCCTTCGCGGCGCCGCGGGCAGCGACGGCTGGCGTTTGCGGCATCGGCCAGCCCGCACCGGTCCATGCTAGCGCCCGGGAGAGGGCCGCGGCCTCCGCCGCCCGCCTCCAGAGGAGGAAGGCGCGATTTCTCGGCGGTGGTGGACGGTGACGCTGGTCGGCGCGGTCCTGGCCTCGGCGACCCTGGCCACCTCGCGCCTCCATACGGAGCGCGCGCCGCGGGCGCAGGGGGTGGCGGCAAGCGGGGCGCCTTGCGGTGGAGAGGCCCTGAACGAAGACTCCTTTCCCGCGCTCACTCCCGTAGCCACGCTGGCGCGGCCAGGGGGCACCAGCGACGCCCCGGGCAGCGCCGACGGCAGACCGGAAGAGTGGCAGCCCGACGCCAGGGCCTTTGAGACACTGCTGCGCCGGGAGAGGGCCACGGTCCGCATGAGCTCCTTCAGCACCAGCTTCGCGCACGCCTCGCCCTCGCAAGCGGCCAACATCGCGCTGGTGGCCAAAAAGCTCACGGGTCTCGTCATCCCGGCAGGCGCCGTCTTTTCCTATAACGAAGCCGCCGGTCCCTTCACGGCGGCCAGCGGCTACGGTTGGGGTCGGATGTTCGTGGGCGACCGAATTGTCCCCACCATTGGTGGAGGGGTGTGCCAAGGGGCGTCCACCCTGTACAACGTCGTGCTTCTGGCCAACCTGCCCGTGGTGGAGCGGCACCTACACGGCCTGACCGTGCCCTACCTCGCGCCAGGACGAGACGCGACCGTCACAGAGGAGGGCGGGCTCGACTTCCGCTTCCGCAACAACACGGGCGGACCCTTGGTCCTCTGGGGCGAGGCCGTGCGCCGCCAGCTCACGCTGGTGATGTATGGCACCACGCCGCCACCCCACGTCGAGGTCTTCACCGAGGTGCTATCACGGACCCCGTTCACCACCAAGGTCATCCGCGACCCGGACCTGCCGCCGGGCAAGGAGGTCGTCGCAGCGACGGGACAGGAGGGGGTACGCGCCCGCGCCTGGGTGGTCGTGACACTGCCGAACGGGAAGACGGTCCGCCATGACCTTCCAACCCACACTTACCGCCCCAGCCCGCGCATCCTCCTGCGAGGCCCGACGCCGCGCCACGGGTCGGCGCCATCCTCCTCGTCCGGCTCGCGGCCGGCTGCTACGCCCTCCTTTGCGTCCTGACCGGAACGCCGGGCGGCGCCGCGACACACCCAGCATCCTCCCGGCTCACAACCCAGCGCCACGCACCCCGGACGGAAGCGCCGGGTGCCTCCTGGCCTCCGACACGCCGGTCACGGCGCGCCTGATGCCGCGTCGGGGGCGCTCCAGAACAAGGTGCCGGGTTGTGTCCATCCTGCAAAACGGGGCGGCGCAACGGCATGCTGCCGCGGCTCGTCGTAGTACTACCCTGGGCACTGCCTGATCTTAGGAACAACGACGGGCGTCGCGGCCCAGTGCGTGTACGTTCATCGCAGCAAGACGTCTCTTGTCGGCGTCATGACCACTTCTTCACTGCCCCCTCCGCCACCACATACTGCTAACGCTAAGGGCAGTAATGCAATAGGCACCACGGACCTTGGTGCGGGGAGGCAAGCCCGTGCCTCGACGCCGTGGCGCCTGATTGGTGCCGGAGCGCGGAGGCGCGCTGGCAACCGATGCCTGAGAAGGTCGTCTGTACGGGGGATCGCCACCCTGCACCGAAGTGCCGCGGTTCACGGCACGAACACGACGGGGCGGCGGCGCCACGCTCGACGCCGCCGCCCCGTCACTCCGCGCGACGGATCTGCGCTCCCGGTCCAGCCGCCCTCCGCTAAGCACGCCTCCACAGGCGAAGGCCGACATACGAAGCCATGGCGAGTCCCAGCGCCGGGAGGAACCAGCGGGTCCCCATGGTCCGCAGCAGACGGGGCGCCGGCCGGCGCCGCCTCGGAAGGATCTCGGCCGCGAATCGCCACACGCCGACCACCTCCGGCCGCTAGTGTGCCCACACGGCACACCGCGCCCACCGGACGGGCGCCGGTCGGGGCTGACGCCGCAGCGCGCTCAGAGCACATCCGCCCCTAGACGCCCAGCACAGCCGACAGAATGGCCTTCGCGGCGGGTAACCGGTTGCCCGCTTGGGTGAACACCGCCGATTGTGCCCCGTCCATCACCTCGTCGGTGACCTCTTCGCCACGGTGCGCGGGCAGATCGTGGAGGAAAATGGCATGCGGAGCGGCCAGCGACATCAGAGCTGCGTTGACCTGGTAAGGCACCAGTGCGCGGCGTCGGGCATCGGCGCCTGCCTCGAAGCCCATGCTCACCCAGGCGTCCGTATAGACGGCGTCGGCGCCCTCCACGGCCTCGCGGGCGTCCTCCAGCACGTCGATGCGCCCCCCCGTGGTGCGGGCGTCCGCCCGGGCTGCCACCAGCACCTGATCCGCCGGCTGGTAGGCGCGGGGGCAGGCGACACGGAGGTGGATGCCCGTCTGGGCGGCGGCAAAGCATAAAGAGTGGCAGACGTTGTTGCCATCGCCGACGTAGGCCAAACGCAGCCCCGCCAGTCGGCCCATGCGCTCGTGCAGGGTGAGCAGGTCGGCGAGGGCCTGGGAGGGGTGCAGCAGGTCCGTCAACGCATTGACTACCGGCACGGACGCGGCCTCGGCCAGTTCCTCCACGTCCCGGTGCGCGAAGGCGCGGACCACGATGGCGTCCGTGAGCTGGCTAAGCACGCGTCCCGTGTCGCCGATGGTCTCGCCGCGGGCCAGCTGCATCTCACCGCCCTGCATATAGACCGGGTGCCCGCCAAGGGAGGCGACGGCCACCTCGAAGGACACCCGCGTGCGCGTGCTCGGTTTGAGGAAGATGAGGACGACGCTGCGTCCGGCAAGCGGGGCGGGTACGGTGGCCGCATCGCGTTTGTAGGCCAGGGCCAGGCCGACAAGGCCGTGGACCTCAGCCGGCGAGAAGTCGTGGAGGGAAAGGAAATCGCGCCCCGTGAGCATGCCCGCGACGTTGGCAGGAGCCTTTTGACCGACCGCCATCCCGACGCCTCCCACCATTCCCCGGCGCCGGGAGAGGCCCCGCCGCTCTCACGGCGCCAACGTGGCCGGCTGGGTCCGCACCGTCACCAAGCGGTGTACGAAACGCGCATAATTATACCGGCGTGCGCGGGGGCGTCAACGATGGGCCAGCCGTAGTGACTTTGCGCCCCTTGGCCTTCGGCTGCGGGCGCGCGCCGGCCGGTCCCGCGCCACCTCCGGTCGCCCGGCCTGATCCGCGCCTCGGGGGAAGGGGCGTGCCTGGTCCGGGCCCTCCAGCGAGCGCCGCGGGGAACGCGTGCGCAGACCGGGAAGGGGCTGTGGCCGCGGGCCACCGGGGGGCAAGGGCCGGCCCTTGGCGCCTCACAACCCATGCCCGATGCCGGAGGCGCGACAGCGCGGTCGGCGTGACACCGGGGTCGGGGACCACTCCCCGTCCGGCCGACCGGAGCCGGGCCCTCGGGAACCCCGACCCGTGCCTCTGGGCGCGCGTGGCAAGGAAGGGCCATGGCCTCCGGGGAAAGAGGCCTGCCCAGGGGCTGGCCCCCAGGGCGCTCCAGCCTGCCGAACGGGCACAGCGGCGTGGCCAGCGGACCACGGGGGGCGCCCCGGTGGAGGGGTTGGCCGAGGTGCCCGCCGAGTGCGCGCGCGAAGGGCTCCAGGGTGAAAAGGGGGCCTCCCGACGCGCCTCCGACAGGCGGGGGCTCTGCCCGACGGGCCTGGCCCGTGCCAGAAGGCCACACGGAGGGCAGCGGGCGCGGCCAGAGCCGAATGCCCCTGTCGACTTGCCCCACGCGGGGGGAACAAATCCTGAGCCAGAAAGGGGCGAAAGCCTGGTCAGGCGGACGGCGTGGACGACCGAGGCATCGGTTAATGCACGTTTGACCAACCAGGCGGCGGTGTGTACGGCAAGGTATTGGTGGCCAACCGCGGGGAGATCGCCGTGCGCGTCATCCGCGCCTGCCACGAACTCGGGGTCGCTGCTGTCGCCGTGTACTCCGACGCCGACCGTGACGCGCTGCACGTGCGCATGGCGGATCAGGCGGAGTCCATCGGCCCGGCGCCGGCGAGCCAAAGTTATCTGAACGTCCCAGCCATCCTTGCGGCGGCCGCGCGCACCCACGCTGACGCTATCCATCCGGGTTACGGCTTCCTAGCCGAGAACCCCCACTTCGCCGCGGTGTGCAGGACCTGGGGTCTGGACTTCATCGGCCCGGAGCCCGAAACCATTGCGCAGATGGGGAGCAAGACCGCGGCACGGCAGCGGATGGCCCAGGTCGGGGTGCCTGTGGTCCCCGGTACCCCGGGGGCGTGCGACGAGCCCCAGGCGCTGGCCGCGGCTGCGGATATCGGCTACCCCGTGCTGGTCAAGGCCTCGGCCGGGGGCGGCGGGCGGGGCCTGCGCGTTGCTCGCTCGCCACAGGACCTGCGCCAGGCATTCGCCGCCGCGGCGCGTGAGGCCGCGGCCGCCTTCGGCAGCGCCGAACTATACGTGGAGCGCTTGCTGGAGAGGCCGCGCCATGTAGAATTCCAGATTCTGGCCGACCGGCACGGCAGCGTGGTGCATCTCTTCGAGCGTGATTCGTCGATCCAGCGTCGACGGCAGAAGATCCTCGAGGAGGCTCTCGCGCCGACGCTGACCCCCGAACTGCGCGCACAGATGGCGCAGGCCGCCATCGCCGTGGCGCAGGCGGTGCACTATGTCGGGGCCGGTACGGTGGAGTTCCTAGTCGATGAACGCGGACGTTTCTATTTCATCGAAATGAATACGCGTATTCAGGTGGAGCACCCCACCACGGAGATGGTCACCGGGATCGACCTGGTCAAGGCGCAAATCCGGGTGGCGGCCGGCGAACCGTTGGGGTTGCGGCAGGCGGATGTCGCACCGCACGGATGGGCGGTCGAGTGCCGGATCAACGCCGAGGACCCCGGGAACCGCTTTTCCCCGTCCCCCGGCACGGTCACCGCATGGGACCCCCCGTCCGGACCGTGGGTACGCGTGGACAACGGTATCTATGCCGGATACACGGTGCCCGCCGTCTACGACTCGCTGCTCTGCAAAGTGATCGTCTGGGGGCGCGACCGCCGGGAGGCCGTAGCCCGTATGGGTGCCGCCCTCGCCGACTTCGGGGCCGAGGGCGTCCATACGACGCTGACGCTGCACCGCCGCCTATTGGCCGACCCCGACTTCGTCGCGGGCCGCTACCACACGGGCTGGTTGGAAGAGAACGTGGCCCGGCTCCAGGGGGAGCCGGCGGCCAGACGGGCCTGACCCCCGCGGGCGGGCGTGAAGCCGCCCGATGGAGAAAGGCTAGATCCCAGAGCCGTCGGCAGACGAGGGCGCCCATCGGCGCTCCGGGCGACGGCGCGCGTCCGGCGGTGGGGCGTACGAAAGGAGTGATCCTGTGGCCGGCGTCCTGGACAGCTTCCGGCTCGACGGGCGGATGGCCCTGGTGACGGGTGGCACCCGTGGCTTCGGGCGGGTGATCGCCGAGGCGTATGCAGAGGCGGGCGCGGACGTGGCCATTTGCAGCCGCGACGGGGACGCCGCCGCGGCGGTGGCCCGGGATATTGCGCGCACCACGGGCCGACGTACGTTGGGCCTGCGCGCGGATGTCAGCGACCCCGCCTCGGTGGATGGTCTGATCGCGACGGTGCTCGACCGCTTCGGGGGGCTGGACACGCTCGTAAACAACGCGGGGGTCAACATCCGCCGGCCGGTGGAAGACCTCTCCGAGCAGGACTGGCGGACCGTCCTCGGCGCCAACCTCGAGGGCACCTTCTACTGCTGCCGCGCCGTGAGCCGCCATCTGAAGGAGCGCCGCTTCGGCCGCGTCCTTAACGTGTCGTCGATGATGGCCGTGGCCTCCCTGGCCGGGCGCGTCCCGTACACCGCGGCGAAGGCGGGCATCCTGGCCATGACCCGCACGCTGGCTTTGGAATGGGCGCCCCACGGCGTTACGGTGAACGCCCTTTGTCCCGGTCCCTTCCTCACGGAGATGAATGCTCCCATCATGGAGAACCCGGAGCAGTTCGAATTCTTCCGTGCGCGCATCCCGCTCGGGCGTTGGGGCAACCCGCCGGAGATCGCCGGGCCCGCCCTGTTCTTGGCCTCAGACGCCGCGAGCTTTATGACCGGGGCATGCCTGTTCGTCGACGGCGGGTGGACCGCTCAGTAACGCCGGGCGCGACGGGCAGCTGGCGAAAGTCGACACGGGCAGCGCGTGCCCCTGTCCGGCGGTGGCCGGGTCCGGCGGTGGCCGGGTCCGGCGGCGGAGACAAGCCCCTCACCCCGACGGGGCTCGCGCCCGCCGTTCACGGGGACCGCTGCGCGCGGCGCGACAGGCCTGGGACCTATGGCCTACCCGGATAGTGCCGCCCCGCCCGACGGCGGGGCTATGGCCGCGACGGGGCGGCGCTGGTCGGCGAACCAACGGGCCAGCCCACGAATAAGGCATACGCCAGGCGCCTCTGGTAGGCCGAGTCCGCCAGCAACTGCGCCTCACGTGGGTTGCTGACAAAGCCGAAGTTCGAACGTGACCGCGGGCATGCGCGCGTGGTCCAGCAGGTAGTGCGCGATGTGCGGCGACACGGTCCGTACCGTCTCGCCGGTGGCCGCTGCCAGTTCGGCCTGCATGAGCAGGGCTAGGCCGCGGCTCTTCCCTTCGTCCTCGGGGCTGTAGAAGGCCTGCGGACCGTGCGCCGCGGACGAGACGAAGTGCTTGGCGTGCAACGCTGACCAAGGCCTCTGCACCTGAGGCGTTGGTCTGGTCCATGCGGGCGCGCAGACACAGCTTGCCGCGTAGGAGCGGACCACCCGCCCTCACCCCCGGCACATGCAGGCTGCCATCGCGGGTCAGCACCACGCGGGCGCCGACGCGCCGCAGCATATCCGCCAGATCCAGACTCACCGCCAACACGATGGCGTCCTCGTTAACCCCCTTCGGCCCGATGGCCCCGGGGTCGATGCCTCCATGCCCGGGGTCCAGCGCCACCGTGGCCCCGCGCAGGGTGCCGATCGCCACCGCAAGATGCAGGGCGGCGAGGGCGCCAGCACCGGCCCAGCCACCGAGCACGACCAGGACCAGCGCCGCCGCGCCGCTGGCAACAGCACAGCGCACCGCCCAAGCAACCTCCCACCGTCTGCCCTGTGGTCCACAGGCACCCCTATGCACCGGCGCTCGGCGTGACGACGCGGGCGCCTGCCGGAGTACACCCTAAAGCCCGTGCCGCCCTCCCTTGCGCGGGCAAGAGCAGATCCGAGCAACGGACACGGTCGAGGACGATACCCGGCCGGACGGCGGGCGCCGTCAGGAAGGCACTGGATGCTCACAGGGACCTGCGGGTAGCCTCGCACGCCCCACCGATGCGCTGAGGATAGGAATGGTTCGTTCCGGGCTTGCGTCGATGGTCGCAGACGGGCGGCGGTGCGCCCTGGGCAAGGGAGAAGCAAAAAGGTCCGCCCCTGCACAGTTCCGCCAGCGAGGCGGGCCCACCGCGAGGCGGCATCTCCCCGCGTGGGCCGAATGCGCCGCCAACACATCCCCCGGGCGGCCGGGGAGGGGACCGGCCGCCAAGCGGCCCACGGCGGCAGACTGCTGACCCGCCGGCTGCGCTCTGCCTTGGACCCGCCTTACTCCCGACGGACACCCCGGCGCACGGATCAACCCTTTGCGTTCGAATCAAACCTGACTTTCGCAAAGGGGCGGCCGGTCGCCTTGGTGGCCAGGGGCCGGCCCCTCGCCACGACCTCACCCGCTCGCGTCGCAGGGTCCTTCCGCGCCAGCGCCGTCCGCCTGACATTGCGAGATTCAGGATCAAAACCAGGCGGTGCGTCACGCTGGGAACGGCAGGAGGCCCGCCCCCGGGATAGGGGCGGGCCTCCTGCGGACCCTTGCGAAAAACGCTCCGGCGGCGACCGACTCTCCCGGGCGGTTGCCCGCCAGGTACCATGGGCGCTGAAGGGGGGCACGGCCGTGTTCGGGATGGGAACGGGTGGATCCCCTCCGCCATGGCCACCGGAACCTCGGGCAGTGCATCCTCCCACCGGTCCGCGCACGGACACGCGTTCCGGCCGGGACGGGGGCACCGCGACAAGCGCAGAGGTCATGAGGCGCACGCGCAAACGGGGGAGAGAGGGGGCGGGGCCCGCCTTGCGGGGGCCGCTCCGCCCCGGGCCGGGAGCGCGACCTTACGGTCACGCCTCGCCAGCCCCGCGCCGAGGGGGCTTGCCGCCGCCGTGCGCCCGCACGGCTCGCGGCCACTGCACCCCTCGGGGGATCGCGCCTCGCCGCCTCGCCCCCCGGGACACCCGGGGGGGCGGTCAAGGCCTCGACCGATTCGTACCCGTCAGCTCAACGTGTTGCCACGCGTACACCTCGGGCCGATCTACCTGGTGGTCTACCAGGGGTCTTACCTCTTTCGAGACGGAGACCTCATCTTGGGGAGGGCTTCGCGCTTAGATGCTTTCAGCGCTTATCCCGTCCCGACACCGCTACCCAGCCATGCCCCTGGCGGGACAACTGGTACACGGGAGGTCGGTCCACCCCGGTCCTCTCGTACTAGGGGTGGCGCCCCGCAAGTCTCCCACGCCCGCGATGGATAGGGACCGAACTGTCTCACGACGTTCTGAACCCAGCTCACGTACCGCTTTAATCGGCGAACAGCCGAACCCTTGGGACCGACTTCAGCCCCAGGATGCGATGAGCCGACATCGAGGTGCCAAACCTTGCCGTCGATGTGAACTCTCGGGCAAGATCAGCCTGTTATCCCCGGGGTAGCTTTTATCCGTTGATCACTGGCCCTTCCACTCAGCGCCAGTGGGTCACTAAGCCCGCCTTTCGGCCCTGCTCGTGGCGTCCCACTCGCAGTCAAGCTCCCTTGTGCCTTTGCACTCCACGCACGATGTCCAACCGTGCTGAGGGAACCATTGGGCGCCTCCGTTACCCTTTGGGAGGCGACCGCCCCAGTCAAACTGCCCGCCTGGCACCGTCCCCCTCCCCGTCTCGGGGAGTCGGTTAGAACCTCAGTCGGTCAAGGGTGGTATTCCACCGTCGGCTCCACCGAGCCTGGCGGCCCGGTTTCTCCGCCTCCCACCTATCCTCTACAGGAACAACCAAGGTCCTATGCCAGGGTACAGTCAAGCTCCACGGGGTCTTTCCGTCCAGTCGCGGGTACCTCGCATCTTCACGAGGCCTTCAATTTCACCGGGCCCCCTGCCGAGACAGCGCCCAAGTCGTTACACCTTTCGTGCGGGTCGGAACTTACCCGACAAGGAATTTCGCTACCTTAGGACCGTTATAGTTACGGCCGCCGTTCACTGGGGCTTCGGTTCGGCGCTTGCACGCCTCCCCTTAACCGTCCAGCACCGGGCAGGTGTCAGCCCCTATACTTCCGCTTGCGCGTTCGCAGAGACCTGTGTTTTTGGTAAACAGTCGCTTGGGCTGTTTCTCTGCGGCCCCCTCGGGCTTCCACCCTACCGGGGCCCCCCTTCTCCCGAAGTTACGGGGGGATTTTGCCGAGTTCCTTAGCAAGGGTTCTCCCGCGCGCCTTGGGCTTCTCGCCCCGCCTACCTGTGTCGGTCTCAGTACGGGCACGTGCACACTCGCTAGCGGCTTTTCCCGGCGACTGGAGTCGGCCACTTCGGTACTTGACTTCCCTCGCCATCACCACTCGGGCTCCCGTCCGGCGGACTTCCCTGCCGAACACCCTCGCGGCTTGGACGGGCTCCACCAATCGCCCGCTGCGCCTATCCCTCCGCGTCCCCGCTTCGCTCTAACGTGCGCCCGTGGTACCGGAATCTCCACCGGTTGTCCATCGCCTACGCCCTTCGGCCTCGGCTTAGGTCCCGACTTACCCTGGGTGGACGATCCTTCCCCAGGAACCCTCCGGCTTTCGGCGGCATGGATTCTCACCATGCTTCTCGCTACTCATGCCGGCATTCGCACTTCCGCCCCCTCCACCGCTCCTTCCGGTACGGCTTCGCTGGCGGGCGGAACGCTCCCCTACCACGTCCGCCTGGCTTTCGCCCGGCGTCCATCCGCAGCTTCGGTGGTGACCTTAGCCCCGTTTATTGTCGGCGCGGTGGCACTCGACCAGTGAGCTATTACGCACTCTTTGAATGGTGGCTGCTTCTAAGCCAACATCCTGGTTGTCTGTGCACCGCCACATCCTTTGCCACTCAGGCCACACTCCGGGACCTTAGCTGGCGGTCTGGGCTGTTTCCCTCTTGACGATGAAGCTTATCCCCCACCGTCTGACTCCCTCGCTCTCCACCGTGGCATTCGGAGTTTGCCTGGGCTCAGTAACCTTGACGGCCCCTCACCCAAACAGTGCTCTACCTCCACGGCTCAACACGAGAGGCTAGCCCTATAGCTATTTCGGGGAGAACCAGCTATCTCCGAGTTCGATTGGAATTTCTCCGCTACCCACAGCTCATCCCACGGTTTTTCAACACCGATGTGGTTCGGGCCTCCACGGCGTCTTACCGCCGCTTCACCCTGTCCATGGGTAGGTCACCCGGTTTCGGGTCTACCGCAGACGACTCCTCGCCCTTTCGGACTCGCTTTCGCTCCGGCTCCGGACCTCCAGCCCTTAGCCTCGCCGCCCACGGTAACTCGCCGGCTCATTCTTCAATAGGCACGCCCTCAGCCCGCTTGCGCATGGGCCTCGGACTGCTTGTAGGCGTACGGTTTCAGGTGCTATTTCACTCCCCTGTCGGGGTGCTTTTCACCTTTCCCTCGCGGTACTCTTCCCTATCGGTCGCTCAGGGTCTTTAGCCTTGGAAGGTGGTCCTCCCAGCTTCCCGCGGGGTTCCCCGTGCCCCGCGGTACTCGGGTGGCCTCACCACCGCCCCAACGGTCCTTTCGCCTACAGGGCTCTTACCCTCTCTGGCCGGCCTTCCCAGGCCGTTCGGCTAGAACCATTGCACCGGCGGCCGGACTGCCGTCCCGCCCGTGAAACCCCCACAACCCCGAACCGGCAACGCCGGCAGGCTCTTACTCCGGTTCGGTTTGGGCTCTACCCCGTTCGCTCGCCACTACTAGGGGTATCTCGTTTGATTTCTTGCCCTCACGGTACTGAGATGTTTCAGTTCCCGTGCTTTGCCTCCACGCCGCCTATGTGTTCAGCGACGGGTGACGGGGCTTTCACCCCCGTCGGGTTTCCCCATTCGGAAATCCCCGGATCAACGCCTGTGTGCGGCTCCCCGAGGCTTATCGCAGCTTGCCGCGTCCTTCTTCGGCCCTGAGCGCCTAGGCATCCACCATACGCCCTTCGTCCCTTGACCGCCCCCCGGGGTTGCCCCCGCCTGGGCGATCTGGCGCGCGCGATCCCAGCGCACGGCTCCCGCCGCACGCCGTCCCGCGTCTCTCTCCCCGCGCGCTTCTGCGCGCCTCTTCCTCTGCGCTTGTCAAGCTGCTCCCGACCATACGCATCCACCCGGAACGACCCCGCGACGCGATGCGGTTCCCCGCCCGCGCCGCCTCTTGTGGAGACGAGCGGCTTCGAACCGCCGACCTCCTGCTTGCAAAGCAGGCGCTCTCCCGACTGAGCTACGTCCCCGCAGCCATCGTCCCGGTGGGCATAGGTAGACTCGAACTACCGACCTCGCCCTTATCAGGGGCGCGCTCTAACCGCCTGAGCTATATGCCCGCAGCCGGCCCCGCCGGCCCTCCAGGAAGGCGGCGCTCGCCCCTGCGGCGCCTCTGCCTGGCCCCTGAACAGTGCGTGGGAGTACTTCGCTCGCGTCCCGATCGACCTGTGAGCTCTGCCCGACGCTTCCGCCGAGCCTCTGCTCCTTAGAAAGGAGGTGATCCAGCCGCACCTTCCGATACGGCTACCTTGTTACGACTTCACCCCAGTCACCAACCCCACCGTCGTCGGCTGCCCCCTTGCGGTCAGCTCACCGCCTTCGGGTGTTGTCGGCTCCCATGGTGTGACGGGCGGTGTGTACAAGGCCCGAGAACGTATTCACCGCGGCGTTCTGATCCGCGATTACTAGCAATTCCAGGTTCACGCAGGCGAGTTGCAGCCTGCGATCCCAATTGAGACCGGCTTTAAGGGATTCGCTCCGGGTCGCCCCTTCGCTGCCCGTTGTGCCGGCCATTGTAGCACGTGTGTAGCCCCGGGCTTAAGGGCCATGAGGATTTGACGTCATCCCCACCTTCCTCCGGGTCGACCCCGGCAGTCTCCTGTGAGTCCCCCTTGCGGTGGTAACACAGGACGAGGGTTGCGCTCGTTGCGGGACTTAACCCAACATCTCACGACACGAGCTGACGACAACCATGCAGCACCTGTCTCC
>JAJZZC010000082.1 GCA_021797775.1 Bacillota bacterium | reverse complement strand
GGGGGAGAGGTCGTGGCCTCGATGCGGGACGCCGCCCGCGCGTTGTTCGCCGCCGAGCAGCCGCTATTGCAGCAGTACAGGGAGTTGCGCTCCGCAGCCGTGACGCGGGCCGAGCAGGCGCTCGCGGCCGCCGTCCACGACGCCCAGCGCGGGCAGGTCGGCCACCTGCAACTCATGTGCGAGGAACTGCCGGCCCAGTTCGCCGGCGTGGGCACCATCAACTCGGATGCGGTCAAACTGCGCAAGGGCCCTGGCGGGAGCCACCCGCAGGAGGGGGAACTGCGCGCCGGCACGCCGGTGCTGGTGATCGAATGGAACGGCTACTGGGCGCACGTCCAGGTGCCGGGCGGGCAGCGCGGCTTCGTCTTCCGCGACTACGTCCGGTCGGAAAGCCCCGCGCGCGATGCGGCGGCGTGGCAACGCTGAGGGCGAGCCCGCCGTTCCACAGCCGCACGGCTGAGGCGGGGCCCCGCCGAGCCCCAGGGTCCGAGCGTGGGGGGGGCGACTTGGCCCCTCCCCCACGCCTGGCGCAGGGACGCCGCCGGGCGATGCCCGTCATGCCCTGTCGCTCAGGCTGTTCACCGAGAGGGCGGCCTCAGGCCCCGCCCGCCATCAGGGTGCGACGGCCGACCGGCGCTCGGCGCGACGCGATCCGGGCCGCCCGCGCCCTCCGGCCGTCTGGTGCGTACGCGGTGGACCCTCCCACGCGTCAGGGGGGGATGTCGGTGGGCGGCTCGCGCCTGGGTCTCCCCAGCGGCCGCGGCGTGACCCCACCTTGCAAAGGGCCCCCTGCCGACGTACGGCCTGGTCTTGCGCGTCGGCCTGCCTTGTAGGAAAGTGGTGGGGTGAACGCGGCCTGCGTGCTCGCCCTGGATGTTGGCACCTCGTCGGTGAGGGCGTCCCTCTACGACGAGCGTGGGTGTTCCGTTCCCGGCGCCGCGGCGCGGGTTCCCCACCAGGTGGACTACCTGCCCGACGGCGGGGTGGAGACAGCGGCCGATGCCCTGCTCGCCTGCGTCGCCACAGCCATCGACCGGTGCCTCGCGGCGGCTGGCGCGCCGGTGGCAGCTGTTGGCGTGTCCTGCTTTTGGCACAGCCTGCTCGGCACCGACGCCGGGTTGCGGCCCGTCACGCCTGTGCTGCTATGGGCGGACACCCGCAGCGCCAGCGACGTGGCGCCCTTGGCCGGCCGCATCGACGCTGAAGGCGTAAGGCGCCGTACCGGCTGCCGCCTGCATTCCAGCTACCCCAGCGCCAAGCTGTGCTGGATCGCCCGCGCCCGCCCCGAGTGGTGGGGCGCGGCCCGCCACTGGCTGTCCTTCGGGGAATACCTCTGCCACTGGCTGACCGGGGAGTTGGCCGTCAGCGTGTCCATGGCCTCGGGTTCCGGCCTCTACGACCAGGCCGCAGGGGGTTGGGACCGCGAGGTGGCCGATGCGGTGGGGCTGGACCCGCGCCGGCTGCCGCCCGTGGCCGACCTGGGCGAGTCGGACCTGCGCTGCCACCAGTCCGGCCGTTGGCCGGCGCTCGCCGGGGCGCGCGTGCTGCCGCCCGTGGGCGACGGCGCCTGCAACAACCTTGGCAGCGGTTGCGTTGGCCCGGGACTTGTGGCGCTGATGATAGGGACGTCCGCCGCCAGCCGCGTGCTGCGGGAGGGGGGGCCTTGGCGCGTCCCCCCGACACTCTGGCAGTACCGGCTCGACCGGCGTCGCGGGTTGGTCGGGGGGGCCCTCAGCAACGGGGGCAACCTCCACCAGTGGCTGGTGCAGACCCTGCGCCTGCCTGGGGCCGGCGGCGGCGCTGAGGACCTTGACGCCGCGGTGGGCCGGATGCCAGCGGACGGCCACGGACTGACCGTCCTGCCGCTGCTGGCGGGGGAACGTTCGCCGGGGTGGGCCCCGGGGGCCTTCGGCGCTGTGGTCGGCTTGCGCGAGTCGACCACGCCGCTCCAACTGCTGCGCGCGGGCATGGAGGCGGTGGCCATGCGCATCGCCGCCGTTGTGCGCGAGATCGAGGCCGTGGTGGGGTGCCGCGCCCGCGTCGTCGGCAGCGGCGGCGGGGTCTGGCACTCGGCGGCCTGGGCACAGCTCCTGGCCGACGCCCTCGGCAGGGACCTGGAACGCTCCGCGGAACCGGAGGCGTCCAGCAGGGGCGCCGCGCTCCTGGCCTTAGAGGCCGTGGGGGCCGTTGCCGACGCCGCGACCATGCCGCCTTCCGTGTCGGGCGTGGTGGCCGCCGACGCGCGGCGGCACGAGGCGTTCGCGCGGGCCTGGGCCCGTCAGCAGAGGCTCTACGCCCTGCTGCGCGGGGACGGACTCGTCGGTTTCGATGGCGGGGCCGGCACGGAGCCGGTGGCCGCGAGCGGCGCCGTCGTCGGGGGAGCAGCGCCCGCCGGCCACCCTGAGGCGGCCGCCGCCGAAGGGCCGACCGGCCCGTGGGAACCGGGCGGGCGCGGCCCGTCCGCCGCGCGGGCTTGACCACGGCCCCGATCGCGGGGACCAGCATCTATGCGGGGAGTGAGTTGCCACGGCCGCGTCAGTGCAGACCCGAGGCCCGCTGGACGAACTCTGCGTCAACACCATCCGCACGCTGTCCATCGACACGGTGGAGAAGGCCAAGTCGGGGCATCCGGGCCTGCCGATGGGCGCGGCGCCCATGGCGTATGTGCTCTGGACCCGGATCCTGCGCCACAGCCCGGCCAACCCCGGGTGGGCGGGCCGCGACCGATTCATCCTGTCCGCCGGGCACGGTAGCGCGCTGCTATACAGCCTCCTGCACCTCACCGGCTACGATCTGCCGTTGGACGAACTGCGCGCCTTCCGGCAGATGGGCAGCCGGACGCCGGGGCACCCGGAGCGGGGGGTGACCGCCGGCGTCGAGGTGACCACGGGGCCGCTCGGCCAGGGCTTTGCCAACGGCGTGGGCATGGCCATCGCGGCCAACCACCTCGCGTCCCGGTTCGGCCGGCCCGGTTTTGACGTGGTGCCGGCTACGATCTACGCGCTGGTCAGCGACGGGGACCTGATGGAGGGCGTCGCGGCGGAGGCGGCCTCGCTGGCCGGCCACCTGCGGCTCGGGCGGCTGGTGTACCTCTATGATGACAACCACATCTCGCTCGACGGTCCCACGGACCTCTCCTTCAGCGAGGACGTGCTGCGGCGCTTTGTCGCCTACGGCTGGCATACGGAGCGGGTTGCGGACGGCAACGACCTCGACGCCATAGAGGCGGCGTTGCGCGCGGCCCAGGCCGACGGCAGGCCGTCCCTCATCGCCGTGCGCACCCACATCGGGTACGGCAGCCCCAACAAGCAGGATAGCAGCAAGGCACACGGCAGCCCGCTTGGCGCGGAAGAGGTACGCCTGACCAAGCGCTTCTACGGCTGGCCCGAGTCGCCCGACTTCCTGGTGCCGCCGGAGGCGCTGGCGCGTTTCCGTGAAGCCGTGCCGCGCGGGCAGGCCCTGGAGCGGGAGTACGCCGAGCTGCTGCGCCGCTACGAGGAGGCGTACCCGCGGGAGGCCGCGGAGTTGCGGGCGGCTCTGGCCGGCGAACTACCCCCCGGCTGGGAGGCGGCGCTGCCGACCTACGGGCCCTCTGACGCGGTGGCCACCCGCGCGCACTTCGGCCAGGCGCTCAACGCCGTGGCGCCTCGGGTCCAGACCTTGCTCGGCGGCGCCGCCGACCTGTCGAGCAGCAATGAGACCACGATCCGCGAGTCGGTCCCCTTTTCGGCAGCCCATCCCGAGGGCCGTAACGTGTACTACGGCGTGCGTGAGCACGCGATGGGCGCCGCGATGAACGGAATGGCCCTCTTCGGCGGGATTCGCCCGTTCGGCGGCACGTTCCTCACCTTCTCGGACTACATGCGCGGCAGTGTGCGCCTCGCCGCGCTGCAGGACCTGCCAGTTCTCTATGTGTTCACCCACGATAGCATCGGGCTCGGCGAGGACGGGCCGACGCACCAGCCGGTCGAGCATCTGGCGGCGCTCCGCGCCATACCCGCCCTGGTGGTCCTCCGCCCGGCCGACGGCAACGAGACCGTGGGGGCGTTCGCCGCGGCCTTGCGCCGCACGGACGGGCCCACCGCGCTGGTGCTCTCGCGGCAAAAGCTTCCGGTGCTGAGCGAGGCGGCGGGGGCTGCGGAACGCGTCGCGCGCGGGGCTTATGTGTTACTGGATCTGCCGGGCGGGTGCCCGGACCTCATCCTGCTGTCCTCGGGCTCTGAACTGCAGTGGGCCGTGGCGGCCCAGCGCGTGCTGAGCGGCGAGGGGCTGAGGGTCCGCGTCGTGAGCGTGCCCTCCATCGAACTTTTCAAGGCCCAGCCGAAGGAGTATCGTGATGAGGTTCTCCCGCCCGCCTGCCGGCGGCGCCTCGCGGTCGAAGCCGCGGTGGCGCAGCCTTGGTGGGAGTTCGTCGGGCTCGATGGCGACGTGATCTCCATGGAGCGCTTCGGTGCCTCGGCACCGGCTGAGCACCTGTTCCGCGCGTTTGGCTTCACCGCGGACAACGTGGTGGCCAGGGCCCGCGCGTTGCTGCAACGGTGATCCGCGTGCGGTGAGGGACGCGCGCCGGCAGTAGCTAGCGCGCACCAGGCAGAGGGGGAGGATCGGCGGTGCCGAACGCACTTCGGCAATTGCAGGCCTTGGGGCAGAGCGTCTGGTACGACAACATCAGCCGGGGCGCGCTCCAGGGTGAACTGGCGCGCCTGGTGGCCGACGGCGAGGTCCAGGGGGTCACGAGCAACCCCACGATCTTCGAGAAAGCCGTCGGCGGTGGCGCGGACTACGACGCCGACATTGCCGCCCTGGTACGAGCGGGTCGGAACACCGAAGAGGTCTTTTGGGAGTTGGCCATCGCAGACATTGCTGCGGGGGCCGATTTGCTCCGGCCGGTCTTTGACCAGACGGGCGGGCGGGACGGTTATGTCAGCCTGGAGGTTTCTCCCGAGCTTGCCACCGACGGGCCCGGCACGGTGGCCGAGGCCCAGCGCCTGTTCCGCCGCGTAGGGCGACCTAACGTCATGATCAAGATCCCCGCCACGGCGCCGTGCCTGCCGGCGATTGAGGAGTGCACGGCCCAGGGCATGAACATCAACATCACGATGATGTTCTCGCCGAGCCACTACGAGGGGGTGGCGGAGGCGTATGTCCGTGGGCTGGAGCGCCTCGTCGCCGCCAGGGGGAACCCAGCGCACGTCGCCTCGGTGGCATCCGTCTTCGTCAGCCGGGTGGACACCCTGGTGGATGCGTCGCTGGATGCCATGGCGGCGGCACCCGGCGCGGACCGCGCGCGCCTGGAGGCGATGCGGGGGACGGCCGCGTTGGCCAACGCCCGCTGCATCTACGGCCGGTTCCTGGAGATCTTTTCGGACGCCAACCCGCGCTGGCGGGCCCTAGCCGACCGGGGGGCGCGTGTGCAGCGGCCGCTGTGGGCGTCGACCAGCACGAAGAATCCGCGATACCGGGATGTGCTCTACGTCGAAGGGCTGATCGGGCCGCAGACGGTGGACACCATGCCACCGGCGACCATCAAGGCCTTCCGGGAACACGGCATCGCGGCGCGCACGGTCGACGCGGACCTTCCCGGGGCGAGGCGCGCGCTGGATGCCCTGGACGGGCTGGGCGTGGGTATGGAGGGGGTGGGGGCGACCCTCCAGGAGCAGGGACTGTCCGCCTTCTCCGACTCCTTCCGTCAAGTGCTCCACGAGGTGGAGGCCAAGGCGCGATCCCTGGCGGCCGCCGGACGGTAGGCCGCCGTTCCGCGTGGCATCTGTCCGGCCGTGCAGAGTGGTGTGGCCGGACACCTGTGTGAGGACGGTGCTTGGTCGATGGCTGTGACCGTGGAAACCGTGGCCCGGGCCAGCGTGCAGCAGGATAGCTCGGGGGAGAGGCGGCCCGCTCCGTTCATGCTCGTGGTCTTCGGGGCCACGGGCGATCTGACGCGACGCAAGCTCGTGCCGGCCCTGCACAGCCTGGATCGTAAGGGGCTGCTTCCGGGCAGGTTCGTGCTGGTGGGCGTGGGCCGGCGGCCGATGGGTGATCCGGCCTTCCGCAGCGGCCTCCAGGAGGGGCTGCGCCAGTTCGCCGGCTCTGACAGCGAGCCTTGGTCGCGGCTCGTGGACCAGACCTGTTATTTCCAGGGGGATTATGACGACCCCGCCTCTTTCCGCGAACTGGCCAGCCTGCTGGCGCGCCTCGACACGGAGCACGGAACCGGTGGTAACCGCCTCTACTACCTGGCCACCCCTCCCGAGGCTTACGCCGTGATTACGGATCAGCTCGGATCTGCGGGCCTGGGCGGCGACTGGGCCCAGGGCTGGTCGCGCATCGTCGTGGAAAAGCCCTTCGGGCGGGATGTCGAGTCCGCCCGCCTGCTCAACCAGCGGATGCACCAGGTCTTCCGCGAGGAGCAGATTTTCCGTATCGACCACTACCTCGGCAAGGAGACGGTGCAGAACATCCTCGTCTTCCGCCTAGCCAACGGCATCTTCGAACCCTTGTGGAACCGGCAGTACGTCGACCACGTGCAGATCAGCATTGCCGAGCGTATCGGCCTGGAGGGCCGCGGCCTCTACTACGAGGAGTCCGGCGCGCTGCGTGACATGGTGCAAAACCACCTGCTCCAGTTGCTCTGCCTGGTGGCCATGGAGCCGCCCGCCAGTTTCGATGCCGACGCGGTCCGCGACGAGAAGGTGAAGCTGCTACACGCCATCCGCCCCTTCGATGCCCGCAGCGTGCTGACCAACGTAGTGCGCGGGCAGTATGCCTCCGGGCGCATGGACGGGCAGGCCGTGCCGGGCTACCGTTCCGAGTCGGGGGTGGCCGCGGAGTCCCAAACGGAGACGTTCGTCGCCATGAAGCTGCTGATCGACAACTGGCGCTGGGCGGGAGTGCCATTTTACGTACGCACGGGCAAGCGCCTGCCGCGGCGGGTCAGCGAGGTGGCCGTCGCGTTCCGGCCCGCGCCGCACTCCGCCTTCCGGCGGACGGAGGCGGGGCGCCTCGCGCCCAACGAACTCGTGCTGCGCATCCAGCCGGACGAGGGTATTGGGCTGCAGTTCGCGACGAAGGTGCCGGGGCCGGCCATCCGCATCCAGGACGTGTTCATGGACTTCTCCTACGGGGCGTTCGGTAACGAGCAGTCGGAGGCCTACGAGCGGCTGCTGCTGGACGCGGCGATGGGGGATTCGACCCTCTTCACGCGCCGCGACGAGGTCGAGGCAGCCTGGGACCTGGTGACGCCAGTCCTCCACGGCTGGGGGCGTGTCGACACCACTGACGGGGTCGCCGGCGGCGCGGTGGGCAATCGGGGTGTGCCCTTGCATGCCTACGAGGCGGGTTCGTGGGGGCCGGACGCGGCAGGCGAACTGCTGGCACGGGACGGGCGCGCCTGGCGCAAGCCGTAGGGGCGGCGCCCCAGGCGTCCCTGGATGGCGGACGGGCTCGGGAGCGGGTCGCGCGGGTACGCGCGGCCATGTGGTAACTCGCCCGGGGGCGGGCGTAGGGTGGTGGGCGGGCCTGGAAGGCTCATTGGCGGGTTCGTGGGCACACGGGGCCACGGTGACGACAGTCCCGGGCGAGGAGCGGTTGGCCGAGGCGCTGGCGACGCGGTTCGTGGATGCCGCGCAGCGCGCCCTGCACGCGCGTGGCGTCTTCCGCGTGGCGCTGGCCGGGGGGAGCACCCCCGCGGCGGCCTACGCGCGGTTGGCATCGGCCCCTCTGGCCTGGTCAGGGGTGGAGGTGTTCTGGGGCGACGAGCGCCCCGTCCCCCCGGACCACCCGGATAGTAACTACCGGATGGCGCACGAGGCCCTACTGGCCCGTGTGCCCATCGCGCCCGCCCACATCCACCGCATGCAGGGCGAGGCGGCGGACCTGGAGCGCGCTGCGGCGGACTATGCGGTGACGCTCGCTGACGCCTTCGGGATCGCCCCGGACGGCGAGCCGCCGTCCTTCGATCTCGTGCTCCTGGGCATGGGCGCTGAGGGCCACACGGCCTCGCTCTTCCCCGAGTCACCGGCGCTTCGGGCGCAGGCGTGGGTGGCGCCGCCCTTTGTGCCGGCACTCGGTATGCGGCGGCTCACCCTCACCCCGCGCGTGATCAACCGTGCCGCCCAGGTGGTGTTCGCCGTAGCGGGCGTGAACAAGGCGTCCGCCTTGCGCGCCGTGCTGCGGGGACCGCTGCAGCCGGAACGGTTTCCCGCGCAGGCCGTGGCACCCAGCAGCGGTGCCTTGGAGTGGCTGGTGGAGGCCGCGCTGGCGGCGAAGGCCGGGCTGACTGGTAGCCATCCCGCCTGAGCCGCGGCCCGGGCCGGCCAAGCGGCCCCACACCGTACGGTGCCCCCTGCGCGGGGCCCGGGCCGTGAGTCGTCGGGGGGGCGCCGCCGGGTAGAGGGATGGTGGGTCAGAGATCCCTCTCTTACCGCGGAGGCCCGGCGCGGCGGTTCCCGTGGGGGCTCTCCCCCCGGGTGTGGAAGATCCACGACCGGGGTCCTGACCGGCGAAGCCGACGAAGGTGCGGCAGGAGGGGGAGGGATCCGCCGGCCAATTGGCCGAGGATCCCCGCGGTCCGTGCGTTGGCGCCTGCCGTCGATGCACCGGGTGTTCCTGGTTGGCGGGAGCGTCATGTCTTCTTCGGCCCTGCACGGCTGCGACTCGCGGACGTTTCCCGCGCCTCTGCGGAGGGCGGTATACGGTGAGGCGGGCCATGGTGTTCTCCGGGAACGGCTCCATCCGCCGCTCGGTGGCGGCGCGCGGCGCGATCCGCGGTTTCCCTGCGCCGCGGTGCCTGCGACGGTGGTGCGCCGGGCTGCGCCGGGCGAGCCCCGGCGGCCCGGACCCTTCCCTCCGCGGGTCCCCACCGCCGCGGTCGGCGTCCGCTCCGGTGCCGGTGCGGCGCCGGCTGACGCGGCCGGTCTTGGCCCTCGCTCTGACCGTCGCCGCCGCCGGTGTGTCCGGTTGCGGCGCCCGCGCGGGATCGGGCCATCGGGCGGCGCAGAACGCGCAAACCTTTTGCGGGTGGGACGGGGGCGGTGTCTGCCCGTCACTTGGCGATGGCATGGCCCCGGCTGTACCGTCCGTGGTCGGCCGCGATCACGAGGTAGACATCGCGTCCTTCTTGACGAGCGACGCCGTTACCGCCCCCGGCCTGGGGCTGCGCCACGGTGGCCTGTATGGGGCTGCTTTTCCCGAACGGCCCTTTCCCTCGAGCGGCACCCTCACGCTGACCGTCGCGGGCGACCAGCCGGTCAGCTTTCTGATCCCGCGCCATGCGCCCGGCATCCCTTCCGCGCTCAGCCTGGGGCGGCAGGTGACGGTTCCTGTGCCAGTTGGGGTCTACGGCGCGCTCTGGCTGCTGGAGGCTGGCGTCGGCGGGAACATCGGACCGCTCCACCTCACGCTGCACTACGCGAACGGTCGATCGGCCAGCGTGCCCGCCACCTTCGGCGACTGGTGTAACGGGGGCTTTCCGCCCCTGGACGCACCGCCGGAGTACGTGGGCATCTCGCTGCCCGCGGTACTGAGCACGCCAGCGGCCATGGCCGCCAGCGCCACGGCCGCTGGGCCCCCGCCTGCCGGCGCTGGGGGCCGTTCCCTGCGGCTTTACCACGCGCGCTGTGGTCTGTGGGCCGAGGAGGTGCCCCTGCCAGCCGCCGCGGCGCCTCTGGAGGCGCTGACGCTCCCCGCCCTGCAGAGCGAGGCCGATCCCATGGCGTTCATCATGGCGATGACGCTGCAGACCGGGGGCGCCCCGCCGCTCCCTTCCGGCGCGTGAAGAGCCGCATGGCGGAGAGCGGCACCGACCCGACCGGGTCGCGGAACACCCAAGCCCGTGGGACGGCGCCGTATGCGTTCAGGGGGGGGTAGCACCCGCCTATGGCCCTACAGGTGGTGGCGCGAAGGAGATTGGCATACTACTGGCGGGAACTTTCTCTTAGCGGATGAACCCAGACGAGCCGGTCGCGGGATCGATGCCTTCCCGTCTGACGACCGGTCGTCGGGCAAGCCCCTTGGGGCGCAAGCCTTCGCGCGTTCTGAGCGCTTCCACCCCCGGGCTGAGCGGCTACACGGCGCCTGGCCGTCCCCGGCTCAACCTGCGCGGGGGGGTGAAGATAGAGACGCCGCGGGGGAGGCCTTCGGCCTTCCCCGCGGCTTGCGCGCGTTGCCATACCGGCGGTCCGGCTACTTCTTAAAGAAATCGGCGTTCTTCTGGATGTAATCTTTCCACTGTTCCGGAACCTCGTCCTCGTCGAAGATGGCGTTGACGGGGCATACCGTGGCACAGGCGCTGCAGCCGATGCATTCCTCGGGGTCGATGTAGTACTGGTCCTCGCCCTCGTGGATACAATTTACAGGGCAAACCTCGACGCACGAGGCATCCTTGGTTCCGATGCAGGGCTCGGCAATGATGAAGATCATCGGCCACTATCCCCTCCTGGGCCGCTCTCTCGTACCCGAAGGCGTCTCTGCGGCGACGCCACCGACTTCCACGCGCGCACACTCGTCGGCAATGCTAGCACGCGGCCACGCGCGGCTTCAACCCCGCCCGCGTGTGCCCGAGCCTTGCCCCGGGCGCGCGCGGGCGGGTGCACGGCCTCATGACGGGTCGTCCGTGACCTGCTCGCCCTGGCCTGGCGAGCCGCACCGGCAGCGCGTCACGGGGGGGACGCGGGTAAGCGCACCGGACGCGCGCCCCGGAGCGGGTCCGCGCGGCGCACTGCCGGGCACGGCCTCGACGAAACGCCTGGGGTCCAAGCGGTCGCGCACGCCCACCGCGCGGCGATCTGGCGCATGGCGCCGGCCAGCGTCACCGTTAAAGCCCAACCCACCCACCGCAGTGGCGCCACCCGGACCCAGCGAGGGCTTTGGCAGGTCGGCGGTCAGCGCCCGGCGAATGCCGCGCGCCCGTGAAGGTGCAGAGGCCGTCCCCAGGCGCCTGGGTGGCGCCCGGGGGGGGGAGGGAGGGGAACGGATCGGGTATGCCAGAGAGCGGGCGGGGCTCCCTCGCGGAGGCGCTACGTGAGTTGACGTTGGCTCCTGGGGTGCCGGGGCAGGAGGGCGCGGTGCGCGATGTGCTGGCCCGGCGTCTCTCCGGGGTGGGCGAGATGGAGCGCGACGGGCTCGGCAACCTGTGCTGCCGCGCGCCCGGGGGGTCGGAGCGGCCCCGCGTGGGGTTGGCGGCGCACATGGACGAGATCGGCCTGACGGTCACGGACGTGACGGATGACGGTTTCCTGCGGTTCCTGCCGCTGGGCGGGTGGTGGGAGCAGGTCATGCTGGCGCAGCGCGTGACAGTGCACAGCCGGACCGGTGTGCTGGACGGCGTGGTGGGCAGTAAGCCGCCCCACCTGCTGTCCACCGACGAGCGTCGGAAGATCGTGGAGAAGAAGGCCATGTTCATCGACATCGGTGCCGGCAGCCGCAGGGAGGCCGAGGAGTGGGGGGTCCGGCCAGGCGACGCGGTCGTGCCGGTCTGCCCCTTCGTACCGCTGCACAACCCGGACCTGGTGATGGCCAAGGCTCTGGACGACCGGGCTGGGTGTGCCGTGCTCCTGGAGGTGTTGCGTCGCCTCGCCGAGGTTCCTCATCCCAACGCCGTGTACGGCTTGGCCACCGTGCAGGAGGAGGTCGGGCTGCGCGGCGCCGAGGGCGCGGCTCGCTCCTGGCCGCTCGATGTGGCCTTCGCGCTCGACGTCGGCATTGCCGGCGACACCCCCGGCGTCAGCCGGGACGAGGCCAGGGGCAGGCTCGGGGCCGGGCCGTCGCTCTGCGTGGTGGATGCCTCGCTGGTGCCGAACCCGCGCCTGCGCGATTTCGTTGCCGACGTTGCCGCCGAGGAGGGGATTGCGGTGCAGTGGGAGGCGATGCCCGGCGGCGGCACCGATGCCGGGCGCCTGCAGTTCGCGGGACACGGGGTGCCGAGCCTCTATGTCGGCTTCCCGACCCGCTATATCCACAGCGCCGCATCGGTGATCCATCTGGGTGACCTGGAGGCGACGGTGGACCTTCTGGTGGCCGTGATCCGGCGCCTGGACGCCGCGGCCATGGAACAAATCCGCCCGTAGATAAGGGCGGGCGGATGCGGCGCCCCCCGTGCGGCGCCACGCCCGCCCCTGCCGCTGGCGGGGCAGGGCGCCGCGCTCTCCATTGCGATCGCGGCAGGGGGTGCGGCGTTTGGCTACGGCCGTGAGCATTGTGCGCGGCCAACGGCGGCCTCCGCGGGCCTTTGCTGCGCGGGCCGCGTCGCGCCGCTGGCGAACGCACGGCGGCAAGGCCAGGGCCTTGCCGCGGCGGCACGTGTGCCCGCGCTGCCCGCGCGTCCCGCGGATTCGCGGAGCGGTCCTGTGTTATAACAGGTGGGCGCGCCTGGCTGCGGCTGCAGGCGCGGCGGATGCGTGGCCATCGCATCCGCCGGCTGCGGCGCCACCGGCGGGGGCAGAGACCGGTCGACCCGTGCCGCTTGGGGGAGTGAACGAGGCTACCAGCGTCGCCTCCAAGGGATCGGCTGCCAAAGACCGGGTCCGCTGCCGGGGGACGGACCGGAAGGCCTGTGGCACAACAGGCCGGAGCTGGAGGGGTGCGGCGGAAGACGGCGTTCGTCGCACCCCTCCTACGGTGTCTCCGGCGGGATCGCGCGGCGTCCGGCGAACCCGTCGTCGAGCCCGTGGAAGTGGGTCACGGCCTGTTCGTCCAACCGCCAGCACAGCAGCACGGGGCGATCGGCGATCTGTCCCGGGAAATCGCAGACGCCGACGTCCAGGTCCTTGACCAGGCAGCCACGGGCGTTGGCGTCTTGCAGCAGTGCGGCGCAGGCGGCGTGTCGCTGTCGCAGGGTGGCGACGGTCGCGCGGTGGTCGGCGGCCAGGATCCACGCGCCGCGGGCGTCTCTGCCCACCGCTTCGATGGCACGCAGCTCGCGATGGGCCGCGCGCATGGCCGCCAGGTGCACGCGCGCCTTGCTCAACACCCCGCGCAGGTAGGGCAGGAGGGCGTTGGCCTCCGCCACGCTGAAGGCGCGGGGGCCTCCCGCGGCACGGCGCGGTGGCGGCCCTTCGGGGTCACGGTTGCCGGAGCCCGCCTCGGGCAGCATGGGGCTGCGGCCTCCCTTCGGCGGCGCGCCGCGTCCCGGCGCCGTGACCACCTGACTTCGTGGGACACCGCGCCCACGCCTGCCGTCCGCGGCCGCGGGTCGGAGGCGCGGGGCGGAACATGACCTCCGGCCCCGCGGCGGGCCGGACAGGGAGGCATGGACACCTGGTGGCTGGGCGCAGGTACGTCATCGTCGGTAACGGGGCGGCTGGAACGACGTGCGCGGAGACGCTGCGCAAGAGAGAACCGGATTGCTCGGTGACGCTGGTGACCGACGAGCCCCACCCCCTGTACAACCGGGTGACGTTGCCGCGCGCATTGAAGCGCGAGGTGCCGATGGACAAGGTCTTCCTCCGGACGCTGGCCTGGCACGAGCAGGTCGGCATCCGCTTCCTGCCCGAGACGCGCGTGACGCGCATCAGCGCCGAGGAGCGGACGGCGTTGACCGACCGTGGCGAGGAACTGCCATGGGACGCCCTGCTCGTTGCTACCGGGGGACGGCCCCGCCCCCTGCCCGCCCCTGGCGCGAGTGCGCCAGACTGCCGGAACTTCCAATACTACGCTGATACCGTCGCGCTGGATGCGCGCATCGCGCAGAGCCGCCGCGCCGTGTCCGTGGGGGGGTCGTTCATCTCCTATGAACTGGCCGAGGCCTTCCGGGCGCGGGGCCTGGAGACCGTGTGGCTCATCCGCGGCCCGCGCTGGCTTCGCCGCGTGCTGGACGAGGAGGGCGGTGATCTGGTCGACCGCATCGCCCGCGCCCACGGTGTCGAGGTGGTCCACGGATCGGAGGTTGCCCGGGTCAATGTCAAGGACGGCGTCGTCACCGGGGTGGTGACGACGGCCGGGGAGACCATCGACTGTCAGTTGGTCGGCTCCGGCCTCGGTCTGACGATGAACACCCAGGTCCTGGACGGTAGTGGGGTGCGGACGCGCGAAGGGATCATCACCGACGAGTGCCTGCGCACCAGCGTACCCGGCATCTTCGCCGCGGGGGACGTTGCTGAATACAGGGATCGGGTCACCGGGCAGCACCACCGCATGGGTACATGGGACAACGCCCTCTTCCACGGCCGGGTCGCCGCCCTCAACATGATGGGCCAGGAGACCCCGTACGTCGACGTGCCCACGTATCAGAGCGGGCTGTTCGACACCATCATCTCCGTGGTGGGTGTCACGCCGGAAGCGCTGCCCGAGGCGGAGTCCGTGACGCGATCCGACCTCGTGGCCCGGACGTATCGGAAGCTGTTCTTCAGTGGCGACCGGTTGGTGGGTGCCGTGCTCATAGGCTCGATCCGCGGGAAGAAGAAGCTGATGGATCTCATCAGGGAACGGGCGGTTTTCCAGACGGAGGGGGAGCGGCGCGCGCTCCTGGAGGCGTGAGGGGGGCTGTGGGCGCGCCTCCCCCGCGGAGTGACGCGTGGCGCCACCCCGCGGGGCCGAATGCCCACCGCCGCGTGTCTGCGCCGCGAGGCGCCGTGGCTCCACCCGCCCGCGCGGCGGCCCCGACAGAGCCGCGTGGCGACGGCGGGTGCCCGGTGCGGTGCGTGGCCCGCGGCCTCCCGTGTTCAGGGCTCCCCGGACGCCCACACGTCCCGGTAGAGCCGGATGTGGGCCAGGACCTCGACCCGGGGGTCGAAGCGTTGGCGAACGGAGCGCCATGCGCCGCGGGCGAGCCGCCGCCTGACGTGCGGCGCCTGGGCCAGTCCCAGCGCGGTGCCCGGCATCTCCCGGGGCGGCGCCAGGAGGCCGTCACGACCGCTCTGCACCGCGGCGCGGTTACCCGGGATGTCCGTGGCCAGCACGGGCCGGCCGGCCGCCATCGCTTCGAGCAGTGGCTCGCTGAGCCCCTCCGCGCGCGAGGTGTTGAGGACGATGTCCGCGCGCCGGTAAAGCGCGACCCTTGCGTCAGGTGCTACCTCGCCCAGGTACTGGACGAACGGCCGGCCCGTGATGCGGTCGAGGAACGCGGCCGCGAAGGCACGGTCCCGTTCTGGACCCGCGATCCAGAGCCGGGCGGCGACGCCGGCGCGGCGCACGTGGTCGAGCACGGCCACGGCCAGGTCCGGGTCCTTCCCTGGATCAAGGCCGCTGGGCAGCAGCAGCACGACCTCTCCGCGCCGGCGGACGGGCCACGGGCCGCGCTTTTGCCCCCCGCCCCGGACCGCCCGGGGCGGGGCGATCCCCGGGGCGATGACCCGCATGCGCAGAGCGGCTGCCGGGAACAGGGCGCGCGCTTGGGCGAGCGCTTGCTCGTGCGGGACGATCAGGGCCCGCACCTGGCGCAGCAGCGGCTCCAGCCGCGCCGCCGCCTCGCGGACCACGTCCGTGTCGCTGATGGTCCAAAGAACCGGGTGTCCCCGCGCCCACTCGACGGCGGGTGCGCCGGATTCGATGGCCGAGAGGGCGTGTACGACCGCGGGCCCCGACGGGGGAGCCAGGGCCTGCAGGCCGGAGCCGTCGACGACGCGGGTAGCCAGCCCGGCGGCCCGCAGGCCGCGGGCCAGGCGCTCCGCGCCCGCGTGCCAGGCGGCGGCGCGGGCGCGTGCACCGCCTGGCACGACGAGCACCACCGAGGTGGGTGCCTCCACCACGTGCGGCGCGCGCCCGGGTTCGGGGCGAGCCACCCGACCACCTCCTCGTTGTGGGGCAAGACCCCGCTGACCCGCGCCGGCCGGCCCGCGGCCAGCGGGAGAGGCCGCTTGGACCCGCCGTGCGAGCACCCGCTTCGCGACCCGTCCTGGACGACCCTGCGCCTGAGCCGACGCGCGGTGGCGCAACGGCATGCCGCGCCGTTTTCGACAGAAGGAATCGCCAGGGTCTCCGTCGCAATCGTAGCCCGGCCGTGCGCGTCTTCCCGATTGCTGCGGAGCGGGCCGGGCAGGGCGTCTGCCCGTTCTGTGCGTGGGCGGATGGCCCCCCGCCGTGCCCCCCCGTCGCGTGCAGGGCGGCGCGGCCGAACACGGCGCGTGTGTTTTCTATGCCCCCTCCCGCCCGTGCCCCCTGAGGCGGCCCTCGGGCCCTCGGCCGGACGCAGGCAGGTGGCCCGACGGGCGCGGCCCCTGCGGGCTGACGATAGCCCGGGGATCGCCGCCGCAACCCCCGATCCGCAGGAGGCTGAAGGCTTGCGGCGCACGAAGATCGTCGCGACTATCGGTCCCGCCAGCGAGGCGCCCGGTATGCTGGAGCATCTGGTGGGTGCGGGCATGGATGTCGCGCGGCTCAACCTGTCCCACGGGAGGCGCCACGACCTGGAGCGTCGCCTGCGGGCGCTGCTCCAGTTGCGGGCGGCCCACCCGGATCGCCCGTTGGGCATCCTCGTCGACACCCGCGGTCCAGAGATCCGCTTGAATGCCTTCCCGCATGGAAGCGTGACGCTGGTCGCCGGCCAACGCTTTACGCTCAATCCTTCGTCGCGCCCCGGCGACGAAGAGGGGGTCGGTGTCAGCTACGAACTCCTCCACCGGGACGTGCAGCCGGGTCAGACGGTGCTGCTGGACGACGGCAACCTCACGCTGCGCGTGGAGACCGTGGCCGGCGAGGCGGTGCGCTGCGTGGTGGAGTGCGGCGGGGAGTTGCTTTCGGGCAAGAAGGTGAACCTGCCCGGGGTGATGCTGGACCTTCCGCCGCTGCATCCCGACGACATCGAGGATCTGCGGCTGGCGGGGGAACTGGGGGCCGACTTCGTCGCCGCGTCGTTCATCCGCGATGGGGACGACATGCTGGCTGTGCGGCGCGTCCTCGAGGAGGTCGGCGCCTCTCGCTTGGCGGTCATCGCCAAGATCGAGACCCAGCAGGGGGTGGCCCACGCCGACGAGATCCTGCGCGCCAGCGACGGGCTGATGGTGGCGCGGGGCGACCTCGGCGTGGAATTGCCCGCGGAGGAGGTGCCGCTGGTCCAAAAGGACCTGATCGGCAAGTGCATCGAGGCGGGTAAGCCAGTGATCACCGCTACCCAGATGCTGGAGTCCATGGTGACCAAGTCCCGCCCGACGCGGGCGGAGGCCTCGGACGTCGCCAACGCCATCTTCGACGGGTCGGACGCCATCATGCTCTCGGCGGAAACCGCCGTCGGCCGGTACCCACTGGAAGCGGTGCGTACGATGGCGCGCATCGCTGAACGTACCGAGGAGGCGCTACCGTTTCGCGAGCGGCTGGCCCGGCGGGCCAGCGCTTCGGCCACGACGGTCACTGACGCGATCAGTTACGCCACCGCCGTCGCGGCCCAGAACCTGGGGGCAGCCGCCATCCTGAGTGTGACGGAGACCGGCTTGACGGCGCGCATGGTGGCCAAGTACCGGCCGCAGAACCCCATCCTGGCGGCCACCTCGGAGCCGGCCGTCATCTACCGGCTGGCGGTGGTGTGGGGCGTCCGCCCCCTGATGGTGCCCAAGGGCGAGAACATCGAGGACACGATCGACGCCGCCTTGCGCGCGGCCCTCGGGGGCCGCGCCATCGACGAGGGCGACCTGGTCGTCATCACCGCCGGGGCGCCGGCAGGTCTGCACGGCACCACCAACATGCTCAAGGTGCAGACGGTGGGCGAGGTGGTGCTGCGCGGTACCGGCATCGGCCGAGGCGCATCGACCGGCCGAGTCCTGGTCGCGCGGACGGCGGTGGACGCCGGCCGTCTGCGCGACGGGGACGTGTTGGTGCTGGCCCGGGCCTCCGGCGACATGGTGCCCTTCATGGAGCGCGCGGGGGGGATCATCAGCGAGGAGGCGGGCCATTCCTCCGCCGCCGCCGTCGGACTGGCGGCGGGGATCCCCGTCATCCTGGGCGCCGCAGACGCGACCAGCATTCTGCGCGACGGGGAACTGGTCACCATCGACGGCGCGCGGGGGCTGTGCTACCGCGGCCATGCGCGGGTACTGTAGGGCGGGCCGTGGGGCGGGGCACTGTGGGCGCCACACCCAGCCGTGGTCGGCTCCGCCCATCGCGGCGCGAGGCGTGCGATCCGGCCTTTCCGGCCCGCACGCCCCGCCCCTTCAGCCGGAAACCGCCCGCGCTGGCGGTTCGGCCTAGGCCCCGGATCAACCGCCATCCGAGGGCGGGCAGCGGGCCGGTCCGCCTCGTTCGTGGCGAACATCTGGCTGCTTGTCAAGCAGGCCGACCTTATCCCGTGGCGGGCCCTGAGCCGGTGTCGCTCTGGCCGCGGGCCGCAAAGGTGTAGCGCCGCCCGCCAGCATGCGGACCACGGCCGGAGTTGAGCGGAAACGACGAGCCCCCGCGCCGAACGAAATGCCCAGCGCGGGGCTCTGACGCGGGACGGGGGCACCTTCCGCGGCTGCGACCCTAGTGGCCGCAGCCGCAAGCGCTGGCGGCGCCCTCCCCGTTCTTGGCCTTGAACGACTGACCGCAGCCGCAGGTGGACACGGCGTTGGGGTTCTGGATCAGAAAGCCGCCCCCCATCAATGCCTCGTTGTAGTCCACCTCGGCGCCATCCAGGTACGGGGCGCTGCTGGGATCGACCAGCACGCGTACGCCGTCCTGTTCCAGCACTTCGTCGTCATCGGCTGGGACATCCCAGGCCATCCCGTAGCTGAAGCCGCGGCAGCCACCGGCCTGGACGTAGATCCGCAGCGCCAAGTCATCCCGATTCTTCGCGGCCAACATGTCCTTGACCTTGTGGGCGGCCTTCGGACTCAGTGTCATCAACGCCGCACACCCCCCCGCGACGAGCGGCGCAGCCGCCCGGCGCCACTTCAGGCTACGGGCCGGAGTATACGTCCCGGCCTGGTCGTCTGCAAGAAACGGCCGCACCGGCGGCACGCCGGTCAGCACCAGGGCGGGATGTGGCCCTGCCCTCTCCTCGCCTCGCAGGGATGTGCCGATCCCATGTATAGGGCCGAGCGTGCCCTGGCGGACCCACGCGGGGCCCCGTGCCCTTCTGGGCCCTGCGCGCCCGGAGGCGAAGTTGACCTGGGAGGGGTTGTGCCGCAAGCCGCCACAGGGGGGCGTCCGCTGGCCGGTGCGCGGTAGCGGTGCGCGGTGCTGCGGGCCCTCCAGCCGTGGGTACGGGATGCCACACCTCGCCCGCTCTCCGCTCCCTCGGGGTGGGGGGCGTGGGGCTCGGGCCGCACCCGTTGCCCGCCGCCCTGGGGACGTGGGCGCCACGCTTTACGGACCCGCGGGTGGTGGGTCGGCCGCAGACAGGGCCACGGCGCCAACGGGTCAGGGCGCAAGATCGCCGAGGGGTGCGCCCCGCGTCTCGGCGCGGCCGCGCGCGCGACACCCTGCGCGACCCGACCGCGGTTTTCGCCCAGCGGCAGATGCCGCCGCCAAGGTGATCCGTGCGGGGAGTGGCTGGCGTCCCACGCGGGCATGGACGTCACCCTGGCCGTGATGGCAGGGTCGCGGCGTTCTGGGCGAGTCGCTTGCGCCACAGGCGATTGCGGGCGCAGGCCGAATGCGCGGCGTACGGCCGTCAGCGGCCCCCGTGACCGCACGGGCGCCGCGGCCGCATCGTGGCGCC
>JAJZZC010000081.1 GCA_021797775.1 Bacillota bacterium | reverse complement strand
CATGCACCCGCTGACCACGGCCGTCAACCCCGTGGCGGCGACGGAGCGGCTTTACAGCGAGGTCGCCCAGGCGCTGCGCGGGCAGGGCTACGTGCTCGGGCCGCCACAGCCCTTCGCCCAGGTGGTTGTGGGGCGGGTTCAACGGGTGCTGCAGGGCCTCGCGGCGGTGGCGGGTGGCCTCCTGCTGTTGGAGATGCTCTTTCCGTTCGTGGCGCGATTCGGCTACCAGCCGCTTGTCGTGCTGGGCGGCCTGATCGCCCTGCTCTGCGCCGGGTCGGCCACGCTGTCCGTGGAGGTCGTCGCGCTGGGGGCGGGTTTGGCCTTTGGCGGCCTGGCCATGTTCTACGCGGCCAACTTCTGGAGAAGGGCGAGCTGGCCCGCCACCGAGCCGGGCTTCGGCGCCGTCTGGTGGCGCAGCGTCGCGCTTGCGCTCACCGTGGCGGGGATCACCTTCTGCGGCGGTCTCTTGATCGCGACCCTCATGGGCAGCACGCCTTATTTTCTGGAGTGGCGGTACTTCCGTGGCGTGAAGCTCACCTTCGTCGGCATCCCGTTTATCGCCGGGCTGGCGTTTCTGCGTACGGTGGGGATTGCCCCCAGTGGCGATGGCAGCCTGCAACGCCCGCGAGATCTCTGGACCGAACTGCGCAGGCTCGGCGAGGAGCGGGTCCGTTTCAAGCACGTGGCGGCGTTGTTGGTGGTAGCCGCGATCGGCGCCATCTACCTGATCCGCAGTGGTAACGCCGCATCTGTCTTTGTCCCTGCCATCGAGATCCACATGCGTCACTTTCTGGAGCGCACCCTGCGCTACCGGCCGAGGGAGAAGGACTTCCTCGTCGGGTATCCGTCGGTGTTTCTAGCGGTTTACTTCGCCTCGCGTCGCCAGCGCTGGCTGTTCCTGTTCTTCCTGTTGGGAATCAGCGCTTCACAGGTGGCGCTGGTGGACTCCTTCGCCACAGTGCGCACGCCGTTTGTCCACGCCTTCCTGCGCGAGGGCTACGGGTTGTTGCTCGGCATGGTCGTGGGGACGTTCGCCCTGGCCTGCCTGCACGCCGCCACGGCCGTCTGGCGGCGGTGGCGGCACGCTCGAGGAGTGGCTCCGCAGCCCGCGGCCGCGCTGGCCGGCGGTGGAACGCTGCTGGGCAACGGTGCCGTGGACCACGATGGGAAGTGGGGGACTCGTGCCGATGACGAGGCGGCGCGGCGCGGCGCGTCACGGCGATAGGGCTTGATGGCGCCCCGTGACGCTCTCTGCCAGGCCCAAAAAAGAAAGAAAGAGCGGTCACCGGGTGGCCGATCCCGGGGGGGCCCGCATCCGCCCCTCCTCCGGGATCGGCCACGGTGGGTGCCGGATTCCGATCACTGGCTGAGTCGCACCTCGATACCTTCGCGCGAACTGCGGTAGACGGCCAGGATGATCTCCACGGCCTTGCGTGCCTCGATGGCGCTCACCGGGGCGTCCCGGCCCTCCCGCACGCTTTGGATGAAATCCGCCAACACGGCGACGTGACCGGTCCGCCAACCGGGGTGCTCGGCCTCGAACCGCGCGAGCACTTCGGGCGTGAGGTCGGTAAGCGGCTTTTCACCCTCCTTGGCCGGGGGCGCTTCGGAACGGGTGTAGTAGGTGGCGAGCCGCTCGTTGACGATCGTGGCGGACCCTTCGGTGCCGTAGACCTCTACCCGAGTGTAGGCGTTCGGCAGGGCGTTGGTCATGCCCTCGATGGTGCCCAGCGCCCCGTTCTGGAAGCGCACGGCGGCCACGGCGGCGTCCTCGGTCTCGATGCGGTGGGCCAGCGTGCCGGCGTACCCCTTGACGGTGGCCACTGGCCCAGCGAGGTACTGCACGAGGTCGACCTTGTGCACGGACTGGTTCATGAGGGCGCCGCCGCCGTCCATCCGCCACGTGCCGCGCCAGCCGCCGGCATCGTAGTACTCCTGCGCGCGGTACCACTTGAGATAGGCGTTGGCGTGCACGATCCGCCCCATGCGGCCCTCGCTGACCGCGCGCTTGACGATCACCGACGCGGGCTCGTAGCGCGCCTGGAACACGCAGCCGAGCGCCTTACCGGTCCTGCGCTGGGCCGCAATCATGGCGTCGGCCTGCTCCAGGGTGATGGCGATGGGCTTCTCCGAGAGGCAGTGCTTGCCGGCGTCCAGGGCCTGGACAGCCTGCTCGCTGTGCAGGCCGCTGGGTGTGGCCAGGGTCACGGCGTCGATGTCCCGGCGCGCCAGCAGCCGGCTGATGGCGTCCTCACCGCCGAGGGCCTCCACCCCGAACCGCTGCTGAAAGGATTCCGCCGCCGCCGGGATGACGTCCGCCGCCGCGACCAGTTCGGCCACGTCGCTTAGTTGCCGCAGGGCGTTGGCGTGCGAGCGGGCGATGCCCCCCGCGCCGATGATGCCGAAGCGGAGCTTGGCCAAGGTGTTCGTTGCCTCCCTGTGCGTATTCTGCGCGGAGCCTTCGGCGGGCGCGCGGGCTCCCCTTCGACCGGAGGAGTGAAGCGGGGTGCGCTGGCGGCTGGCGGCGGGCGCGTGTCGGGAGCGCATGGCCGGCGCGGCCGGAGACGGTGGGGGCTAACGTCAGGTGGAACGACGGCTGCCCCTACGGCCTGATGCCCTGGCGGCTAGACGCGGAAGGCCCTAGCGTAGAGAGAATGGTGGGGCTCTCGTTGCTCAACTGTGCGCGCGTGGCACGGGGGCTTGCCCCACTTGGCAGCCGCCGATGGCGGAGAGCCGCGTGCCCGCCGCGCCGGAGGAGTGGCGGCGAGGCGAAGCGCACTGCGACTGCCTGCCGCGTGGCACTGGACGAGGCGCCTGGCCGGGGTCCTGCGGCGGGGGCGGCACGAGCGGCTGGCAAACGTGCACGGTAGCGGCGTCCCATGTCAATCGTGCGCCAGCAGGACGCGCAGGGCCCGCAGCACCCGCTGCCGCGGGCCCCGCCGGGCGCGCGCGAACCATGCCAGGACCTCCTCCGCGCTCATCTCCGCGATGCCGTCGACGACGCCCTGCATGCGCCGGCGCTTGCGCAGCGGGTGGACCGCGGCCAGGGCGAGCGCGAGCCGGGCCCCGCTTCCCTCGTCCAGATCGATCGGTGGGTCTTCCGGACGGGACGGGCGCCCGAGCCGCTCCGGGTGGATGCCGTTGGCGCCTACCACCGCGGCCAGCAGCGGTGTGACCACCTCCAGCGGCAGCCCCGCCGCGCGGGCCACCGGCTGGAACCAGATCTCCACGGTGTCGCCGTCCCAGCGCACGGTGCGCTGCAGGACCACGGCGGCCAGGCGGCCGGTGGTCTCCCGCTCGAGCTTGAGCCGGAAGCGGGGCTCCGACCGGCGCCCTGTCCCGCGCACGGGGGCGCCTCTCATCGGGTCCTCATGCCTCGGACCGGATGGAGGCACCCGGTGGCTGTGCGTGCAGCAGAGGCACGCGCTGGTTGCACCAGTAGGGGACCCGTGTGCCGGCCGGGGGCGGGCGATGGCCGATCCGGCGACAGGCGGGTGCCCCCGTGCAGGCCTGTACGGATACCGTTGCCAAGCGCGCCTGACCGCGGCCCACCTCGCGCACCGCCGCCCGGCAACGCGGTGTGGCGGTGGGGGCCACCGGCCACGGCCGGACGGCCGCGGGGCGCGGCGGCGTGGCCGCCGTCCAGCCGGCGCACGGGGCCGTCCCTCGGAACGCGGGCCACCCCCCAAAAGCCTTGCAGGACGTGAACAGCCACCACTGTTACCGTGGCCGGTCCCGTTGCTCGCTACGCACCGGCACCGCCGCGACGGACGGGCGGTGTGGCGGCCGCCGCATCGATGGCCCGCCGCCGTCCGCCCTGGGGCCGCCGCAGGCCGCGGCGCGCGCGGCCCCGTCACCGCGGCGCAAACCGTACGCTCAGTGGTTTGGTGTACGGGGCGCCGGACCTGCCAACCGGCGCGCGGTGGCAGGGGCGTGTGTGCAGATTTTCAGCGGCCGCCGCACGTGCCGCGGGACGGTGGGGCGCCGGCGGCCGTCTCAAAGGGCCCGGGGGACAGGGACGTGCCGTCCGGGGTGGCCGGGGGCTGATGTCGTCAGGCGGATCGCCGCGCGCTTCCCCATTGCGCGCCCGATCGACCGGTGCCCGCGCCGCCTCACGCAGGCGTGGGCGTCCCCTCGACTTCGGCCACCAAGCGCAGCAGGCCTTCCGCCGAATGCACGGTGTGGAGCGGCACCTCCTCCGGTTCCGCTGGCGCCCAGGGGTAGCGCGTGTTCCAGCGGATCAGGACGGAGAGGAGCCCCAGCGCGTTGGCCCCGCGGATGTCCCTGGCCAGATTGTTTCCGACCATCATCACCCGTCCGAAATCCGCTTGGGGTACGCCGAGTGCCTGCAGCGCGTGCAGGAACATGCGCGCGTCCGGCTTACGGGTGTCCAGTTCCTCGGAGATGGCGAAGGCGTCGAACAGCTCCAGCAGCCCGTGCTGGCCGAGGACGTTGCGGTACGTGCCCGGCCGTGTGTCCGCGACTAGGCCCAGCTGGTGGCCGCTGCCCTTCAGCGCACGCAGGGCCTCCGCCATGCCCGGGAAGAGGTCCGCGCGCATGGTGGTGGAGTCGGCGTCCTTGATTTCGCTGGTTTCCTGCATGATGGTGTCACCCAGATCGAAGAGGATCGCCCGCACGCGTGGCACCGGCAGCACCGTTCCTCTCATATCCCGTCTTCCGCAAGGTTGCTGGAAAGATCTAGCGCATATACGATGTTCGCCGATAGAGGTTGATTGCCGCGCCCTTCCATGCGCGGCATCGGGCGAAGCGCAAGGTCGCGGGCGGCCGGAACGAACAGACGTGCCCGTAGCGACGCGTGCGGCGCCCGTAGCGGTGTGGGGAGCGGGGAGGCCGGCGGTCGCCCGGCCTCTCCGCTACTCCCACCCATGCCACACCGCCTTCTCCGTCACCGGCGCGCGGGGATGCGCCGCCGGTATGCGGGCCGGATAGCCCAGCAAGATGAACCCGAGCAGCACGTCCTGCTCGCGAAGACCGAAGTGCGCCCGGATCACCGGCTCGGTTCACTTGCTGCCGAGGCCGAGGGCGGGCGCCGCCAGCGTGAGGTTCTGCACCACGGCAGCGGTGGCTTCCAACTCTTCGACCGGTTCGACGTTCGGCCGGTGATCCGCGGGAATGCAGAGGGCGGCCACGACGACGGGGGCCTGACAGGGCACCTGGCGCTCCATGCGCACGCGGGCCTGCGCGAAGACCTCACCTAGATGCCCCCGTGCCACGCCCCCATAGAGGTGCAACCGCCATGGCCCCGTCTCCCAGAAGTTAGGAGCCCGGGTGGCGACGGAGAACACCTGCTCGATGGGCGCGCGTGGGGGGGGGATCGGGGGTGAACGCATGGATCGTCCGCCGCGTCCGGATCGCTTCGAGCACGTCCAAGGGCCATGACCTCCCGATCGGCGCTGGGGGGAGCATCCCGGATCCCCCGATCCCCTGCAACTCCGCTTATCTGTTCGGGCTCCCGTGCCGCAGGCGGCCTCACCGGCTGCGGGCCCCCCTTTGGTGGCCGTTCCGCACCCTGACGGCCGGAGACCTGGGGCCGGGCGCGGGGGACCTGCGCCAGGTCCCCCGCTGCCGTTCCTCTGGCTGTTGGAGGAAGCGATCCGTTGTCACCCTGCCCCTGCCCTGCCGCCTGCGTGGCCACCGGTGCGAGGGGCGCCAGCGTCCCCAAGACCGCGGCGAGCACGGCCCGCGTGAGGGCGTGTATCCACCGGCAGGCCATGGCGCGTCTGAGGAGTCTTGTCGCGCTGCGGGCGGACCCGGCGACCACTTCGCATGCACCCCGCGCTGCGCATGCCCGCGCCACGGCGAGCGACGGTCAGGCTTTTGTGGCCGCCGGCACCAGGGGGGGCCGGCCCGCGATGTCCAGCGCGGGAGGGACCTGCACACGTCGTTTGTCACTGGTACACAGGTCCGTCTGCATGGTGTTGCCGCTAGCGGTCTGTTCCCTCCCCCGTCGGGTGCGGGCTGGGTGACCGCGGCACGTGCCGGTGAGGATCGGCCTGCGCCATGGCCGTCCGCCCACATACCGCCGCCCTATCCGCTATCGCAGGCCGGCAGGATGTCGGAGCGCCAGGCCGAACGCCACCCCGGGCCGTTGGGCCATCCGGCGAGGAGCCGGTCGCGGTCCTTTGAGTCCGAGAGGGGTGGCTGCACGTGCTCAGGGTGGCGGTCGTGGGCTGCGGCGGCATCGGCAATACGCACGCGCGGCAGTATGCGCAGGACCCGCTGGCCAAGCTGGTGGCCTGCTGCGACATCCTGCGCGAACGGGCCGACTCCACGGCGGCGCGTTTCGGGGTGCGGGCGTACTACGATCTCGGCGAGATGCTGCGCTCCGAGGAGGTCGACGCCGTCAGCGTCACGACGGCGGGCGCCGACAACGGCGCCGACCACTACGAGCCGACCCTGCGCTGCCTCGACGCCGGCAAGCACACGCTGGTGGAGAAGCCGATCTGCAACGACTTGGCCAAGGCCAAGGAGATGGTGGCCCGCGCGGCCCAGCGTGGCGTGCAGATCGGGGTCGACCTCAACCACCGGTTCGTGCCGATGGCGGAAAGGGCCAGGACCTGGATCGCCGAGGGGCGCCTCGGCGAGGTTCTCCTGTGCAACATGGAGCTGTGGATCGGCAATGGCAACGAGTCGTCGCCCTGGTTCCACCTGCGGGCGCTGCACAGCCACAGCGTCGACGTCATGCGCTACTTCTGCGGCGACGTGCGCCGCGTGAGCGCCTTCCTGGCGCACAGCAGCCGCCGCGCCATCTGGTCCAACTGCGTCATCAACATGGAGTTCGAGAACGGCTGCCTCGGCGGGCTGTTCGGCTCCTACGAGGCGGCGCCGCGCCACGGCATCGAGCGCTGCGAGGTGCTCGGCACGCGGGGCCGCTTCGTGCTAGACAACGTGATGGAGGACCTGCAGCTCTACCCCCATGACAGCGACGAGATCGTGCGCCACCGCTGGTCGATGATGGGGCCGGGGCCGCGCTCGTTCGAAGAAACCTTCCGCAACCGTATCCACCGCTGGCTCGAGCAGCTCGACCGCGGCGAGCCGGTCGACGGTTCAGGGGAAGAGGGTCTGCGGGCCCTCGCGGTCATCGAGGCCGCGATCGTCTCCTTTCATGAGCGGCGGGCGGTCGAGATCGCCGAACTGCTTGGACCAAGGGCGTAGGCTCCTCGTTTGCAGCGTGTGCGCCAGCGGCCTCGCCGTCCCGGGTGGCGGCGGGTCCGGACCCGGCGGACGCCCGTCGCACGACGGGCGACGTGCCGGTTGCCGAATCGGCCGGAAGGCGCGGGCTGGCGCGTGGCGATGCGGGGTGCTCCGGATGGTGCGTGGGGTCCGCGCGTCGGCGCCGGCCGAGGGTCGGTAGAGATTCGCAGGGCACCTCGGGTAGTCGGCGCCAAGCGGCAGCCCTGTGCACCGGGGCAACGGACGCTGGCCGTGACGCGCCCCCGCCCGGGGGGCCGGCCCCCACGGTACGTGCCGCGTAGCCCGAGTCCGCCCGTTGCCTAGCGTCCCGCAAGGGGCAAATCTGAGGCCGGAAGGGGCGAAAGCCTGGTCGGGCGGGCGGCGTGGAAGGCCGCGTAGGCGGTTGGTACACGTTGTTCTAACCAGGCGTACCTTGAAACTGGGCTGCAATACGGTGGCCTTCGCGGGCCACCCCGCGGATCAGGTCTTGCAATGGATCGCGTGGGCGGGCTTTCAGGGCGTGGAGTTCGCGTGCCTGGGCGGCATGGCGGAGCACGTCAGCCCCGATCGTCTCGACGAGGCGCTGGCTCTCGCGGCGCGGGCACGCGAACTGGGTCTGGAGACGCCGGCGATCGAGGCCGCCGGCAACGTCATGGACGCAGGGTTTCGCCAGCGGCTCTACCGAGTCTTCGACCTCGCCGTGCGTATCGGCGTCGGCGTGGTGACGACGGGGTCGGCGGGCAGCTCGACCCCGGAGTCGCTGGAGGCGTTCCTGCCGGTGGCGGCGGAGATCGCCGCCCAGGCTGCGGCCGCTGGCGTGACCTGGGCGTGCAAACCCCACGTCGGCGCCGCGGTCTATAGCACCGACAGCGCCCTCCGCCTCGTGCGCGAAGTCGGCGGCCCCGGGCTGCGCCTCAATTTCGATCCCACGCACCTGCAGCGCGTCGGCGAAGACCCGGTGGTGTCCGCCCTCGCCATGGGCCCGCACCTCGCCCACGTGCACATCCGCGACTATTCCTCGCCGGATCTGCGGATCGGGCCTCCCGAGTTGCAGACCGCCGGGCGGGGCCGGATCGACCTGCGGGGCGTGGCCGCGGCTTTGCGCGAGGCGGGATACAGCGGCTGGCTGGACCTGGAGATCATCGGGGCGTCCGGCTGGGAGCCCCTCCGCCAGATGGCGATCGCGGCGGGCAGCCACGGCTACCTGTCCCGGGTGCTGCGCGAGGTCGGGTAGGGGAGGGCACCTCACGGCGCGCGGCCGCGGAGGGACGCCGTGGCCCTATGGGCGGTCCCAGGCCAAGGGCAGGGCCCAAGCGGGAGGTGGTCGCCGTGCCGGCTAGCCGGATCGTGGCCGGGCCGGGGCCGCCACGTAACGGCCCGTTTCGCTCACGGCCCCGCAGCGAGTGAGGGCCCCCTGGGCCAGGCCAGCCGCTCCCCAGGGCAACCGACCGCGGCACGGGTCCGCTTGGACGGGGCGGCGCGGGCCGACGCGACTCTGTATACCGCGCGTTGGGGTGCTAACCCCCGCGGCGCTTGGAAGGGGGCCTGACATCGCATGGAGGAGACGAGCACCGCTCCGGTACGCATCGGCTATCTCGGCGTGGCGCACGGCCATGGCCACGCCTACGCCGCCCGTTTCCGCACCTTCGCCGACGCGCGCCTGAGCCGGGTCTGGGACCGGGACCCGGAGCGTGCACGGGCGTTCGCGGCGGCCTACGGCCTGGAGGTCGCCCCCTCCCCTGACGAGGTGCTGCGGGCCAGCGACGCCGTGGTGGTCACCGCCCAGACCGCGTGGCACGCGGAACTCTGCCTGCAGGCCATTGCCGCGGGCCGGGCGGTGCTATGTCAGAAGCCGCTCTGCCTGACGCTGGAGGAGTGCGACCGCGTCGTCGCCGCGGCGGAGCGGTCTGGGGTCTTCTTTGAGACCGCCTTTCAGATGCGCTATGACCCGGCCAACCGGCGCTTGCGCGAGTTGGTACGGGGCGGCGCCATCGGCCGCGTGGGCTGGGCGCGGCGCCGTCACTGCATCCCGGTGCTGTTCCATCCCGAGTTCCTTCAGGGGGCCAGCCGATGGCACGCCGACCCCGCGCTTAACCGCGGCATGTTCTTCGACGATGCGGTGCACGCCACGGACTTTCTGCGCTGGGTCTTCGGCGACCCCGTCTCCGTGGTGGCGGAGGTCGCCGCCGTGTTGGCCCCGCTGGAGGACACGGGGCTCTGCATCTTCCGTTTCGCCAGCGGGGCGTTGGTCGAGCTGGCGAACAGCAGCACGACCCTGGTCGGCGAGAACACCTGCGAGGTTTACGGGGACGAGGGTGTCATCGTGCAGAACCACGACGATCTCGTCAGCACGGGACCGGTGCTGCCCCCCCATCCGGTGCTGCTGAAGCTCTATCGCCGCGCCGAAGCAGATAAGGGCTGGCAGGACCAGGGTATCCCGCTGCCGCAGGGGCATGGGGAGCGCATCGCCGCGGTGGCGCGCGGTTTCCTGGACGGTCTGCGCGCCGGGAACCCCACCGCGAGCGCGCGGGACGGGCGGGCAGCCGTGTCCATGGTGCTCGCCGCTTATGAGGCCGCCGCCACCGGCCGACGGGCGGAGGTGTCGGCATAGCCAGCCGGCGCCCGCCGCCTAGGGTGCGGATGGTCGCGGCCATCGCCTTGGGGCCATGAGGCTGCGCAAGGCCGCGACGCCCCCCCCGGCCCCCAGCGCCGCGCGGACCCGCGGTGGCCCCTTGGGCGTCCCGGCCGAAGGCACGGTCCCCGGCGCACCCCGTTCCCGGCCTGCCGGCCCAAGGCGAGGCACCCTCCGCGCGACGGCGCGGCCCCGGCCACGTGGTGGACCAGGCCACGGGCAGGCACGGCGCCCACGCTGGGGTGCGGGCAACCTGCCTCGCGGGTCCGGCCCTCTCCCGGCCCATGCTGTCTCGCTTTGGGGGTTGAACGCTTGAACGTCCTCATGATCAGCCTCGACACCCTGCGCGCCGATCATCTGAGTTGCTACGGCTATGCGCGCCTGACATCGCCACACATCGACCGACTGGCCGCGCAGGGCAGCGTCTTCCGTACCTGCATCGCGCCGCACATCCCCACACACCCGGGCCACACCACCGTTTTCACGGGGACCGACGTGTTTGACCACCAGATCGTGAGCCACGGTGGGCAACTCGACCTGGACCCCGGGATCCCTCTCCTGGCCGAGCGGCTCCAGGCCGCCGGCTTCTTCACCGCGGCTGCCGACAACCTGGGACGCTGGTTCCCGCGCGGCTTCGACCACTATGAGGGCTACCGCTGGAACGCGGATCCCAAGGGACGCTGGCCCAAGGCCGAGGCTGTGAACCAGACTGCGGACCGTGTCTTCGCCGCCATCGCGGCCCAGAACAAGCCGTTTTTCTGCTTCCTCCACTACTGGGACGCGCACACCCCCTACCTGCCGCCGGACCCCTTCTGGGGCATGTTCTACGACGGCGATCCCACGGATCCCCGCCACCGCTCGCTGGAGGCCATGTGGCGCTTTGAGCCCTTCCGCTGGTACTTCCACGAGTGGATGCCGGGCGTGACCGACGTCGCGTTTCCCAAGTCGCAGTATGACGCCGAGCTCGCGTACATGGACACCTGCCTGGCACATCTGTTTACCGTGCTGCACGCACGGGGGCTGGACCGCGATACGCTGGTGGTGCTGTTCGCTGACCACGGCGAGGAACTGGACGAGCATAGCATGTGGTTCGACCACCACGGGTTGTACGAGACCAACGTGCACGTGCCGCTGATCTTCTGGGCCCCCGGCCGCGTGCCGGCGCGCACGCTCTTCGGCCCGGTGAGCCACTACGACATTGCCCCGACGGTGCTGGAGGCTGCGGGCGTGGACCCGGAGGGGCCGGCCCTGGCAGGCGCGAGTCTCTGGTCCGCTATGCGGGGCGGGCCGGATACCGGCACGTGGGAGGCGCTCTACCTCACGGAGTGCTCGTGGATGCGTAAACACGCGTGGCGCACGCGCGAATGGAAGCTCATCCTGGCCAAGGAGCCGGACTTCCATCACTGCCCGCCCGTTGAGCTCTACCACCTGCCCAGCGATCCCACGGAGCAGCGCAACCTCGCCGCGGAACGACCGGACGTGGTGGACACGCTGCGCGCCGCTATGGAGGGGCACGTCGCCCGGCGCTCCCAGACCACCGGCCGGCCTGCCCCGATCGACGTTCAGGGTGTCACGATGCGGCGTATCGGCAACGTGCAGACGGCGATCCCCGCCAACATGAAGCTGGGGGCAGTAGAGGCCGCCGCCCCGACGGTGGAGCCGACCCCTGCCGCGCAGCCGGCCCCGGAGCAGCCCGCCGCGGAGGCGCCGCCGCTCCCCTCGCGCCGGCCTGCGGCGCGGGGCGGCCCGGCCGCGGAGGGCCGCGCGCCTCGGGGGGGGACGGGCGGTGCGTCTCCGCCGACGGGCACGGCGCCCACGCGCGCCGCAGCCTCCAAAGCCCAGGGAGCTACCGCACGGGCCCGTCGCGCCGCAGGGGATCCCGGCACCGGCCGGGGGACCGGCCGGGCCACAGCCGGGGTCGGCTCGCGCGAAGCGGCGGTGCCTCCAGAACCGCCGGCCGCCTCGCGGCGTCCCTGGGCGCCCGCGCCCGGCGTAGAGCGCGCCCCGGCGCGCGGCAAGCGGTCCCGAGGGGTCGGTCCGGTGTGAACGTTGTCCTCATCCTCTGTGATACCTTGCGGGCGGACCACCTGGGTTGTTACGGCGGGGCGCTGGCCCCTTCCCCGTGGATCGACCGCTTGGCGGCGGAGGGCACGCGCTTCGCGCAGGCTCTGTCGCCGCACATCCCCACCCAACCGGCGCACACGACGCTGTTCAGTGGCGCCGACGTGTTCACCCACCGCGTGGTAGCTCACGGGGGCGCCGTCGAGCCGCCGCGCGACGGGACGTGGTTACCGGAGCTCCTGGGTGCGGCCGGCTGCTTCACCGCGGCTGCCGACAACATCGGCCGCTGGATGCCGCGCGGCTTTGCCGCCTACGAGTCCTTCGACCTGGCCCCCTCCGCGGATGGATACTGGCGTAAGGCCGACGCGACCCTGGCCGCGGTGCGGCGGCTGTTGCCGGCGGTGCGCGCCGCGGCGGCCGCCGGCCGCGACACCTTCACCTTTGTCCACTTCTGGGACCCCCACACCCCCTACTGCCCGCCGCCGCCCTTCCACCGGATGTTCTATGACGGGGAGGAGCGCCGTGCCGGGGACCACGGTCTGGACGCCCTCTGGGCCTTCCTGCCCTTCGTCGACTACTTCCGGGGCTGGATGCCCGGGGTGACCGATCGCGCCTTCCCCCGCGCGCAGTACGCCGCGTGCGTACGGGCGCTGGATCAGGGCGTGCAGCGCCTCTTCACCCTGCTCGGGGGGGCCGGCCTGCTGGACGACGCCTTGGTCGCGCTCACGGCGGACCACGGCGAGGAACTGGGCGAGCACGGCATCTGGTTCGACCACCACGGTCTCTACGAGACCAACCTGCGGGTCCCCCTCATCCTGTGGGGGCCCGGGCGCGTGCCGCGGGGCCGGGTGGCGCGGAGCCTCGTGACGCTGCTGGACGTCCTCCCCACCGTCCTTTCGGCCTTCGGCCTTCCCGTGCCGGACGTTCTGCCGGGGCGTGATCTAGCGGCGGCTTGGGGCAACGGCCTGCCCCCGCTGCCCCCCGTCTATGGCACCGAGTGCACATGGATGAAGAAGCGTGCGTGGCGGGCCGGCCGTTTCAAGCTGATCTCCGCCCTGGAGCCGGATTTCCACGGCGGCTCGGACCTCGAGCTGTACGACCTGGAGGTGGACCCTGGCGAAACCGCCAACCTGGCCGCCGTGCGGCCCGACCTGGCGGCCGATCTGCTGGCGGCGCTCGATGCGCACGTGGCGCGCCGCGTGCGCGAGACCGGCCTCCCCGACCCGCTGCGCGAGCAACCGGTGAGCTCGCGGCGGATCGGCGCCCCGGCGGGGAACCGGGGGGCTGACGTGCTGCAGGCCGAGCGCGGCAACGCCGGGGGCGACCCCGCCGGCGGCCCGCCTGCGGCAAGCGGCCCCAGGCCGGACGCGCCGCCCGCGCCCGATCAGGAGCAGCCGCCGGTGGGCGGAGACCGCCAGCCGGGTGTCAGCGCGGCCGAGCGCGAGCGTGTCTCCCGGCGCCTGGCCAACCTCGGGTACTAGGTGGCCTCACGAACAACGTCTTCGTTCGCGAGGCCTCTGGTTCCTTTCCCCTTGCGTCCCAACGGCTTCTGGTTCCGGCCCAGCCCGGCGGCCGCCCTTTGCGGTAGCCTCCTCCGCCACGGGTCGCGCGGATCAGCGTCACCATCGCTCGGTGAGGACGCGTCCCGCCGGCGCCGGGCAACCGCCCCCCGGTGAGAACGACCGGCCGGGGCCGTGCCCTTCCCACCAGGGGGCTGTGCGACAGGCGGTCCCGGCCCGGGGGAGTGCCCGCGGCGTACATCGGCCGGCGGGGGCGAGCAGATGGCCGGCGCACGGGTGCCGGCGTCCGAAGGCTGCGCGCCCAAGCGGTCGTCCGCTCCTCACCCGTGTCCGGTTCCGCTGACTGCCACTCTGGCTGGTGGGGCGCCCACGCGGCAGGCGGCCCCCGCGAGAACGACAGGGGCAGGGCCATGTCGTTCTCGGCAAACCTCCCGAGCGAGAAGGCCCAGCTGATAACCGGCAGATCGGGGGGCGGACGGGCGCATCGAGGCGAGGGCGTGGGGTACCATGGCAGGCGCCGTCTCGCGCAAACGCCTGCGGTCCAAGGGGACGCGCACACCGGTGGGCGTGCGTCCCGACGGATGGCGCGAAAGCCGCGTCACCAGCGCCCAAGCCCCCTACCCGCATGACGCCGCTCTGCGATGGAGGGGCAGGGCCATTGGGAAGCGAATCTCCGCTGGCGTAGGACTGGGACACCGTGGCGATGCATGGCGCGCGGGGCAAGACCGCGTTTTTGCGCAGTGGCTCGCGATTCTTCCGCCAGCGGCGACGCCGCTGGCTCGTCCGCTCCGGGAGACGGTCGTGCGGGGAGCGGTAGTCGGCGAGCAGGCGTGCTGTGCTGAAAGGCGCCTCTCCGTGGGGCAGCGCGGCGCAGGGGCATTCCCGGTGAGTGCCCCCCGTAGCCGCCCGGTTAGGCGCCGGTCGCTGCCGCCCGGCTTCCCTGGCTCCCACGCCTCTGCTTCCCGCGGACGCGTTGCGCCTCCGCATCACGTGGGCGCAGGAACACGAAGCCAGGGGATCGGGCCCACGGTACGGGACGTGAGGTCGCCCTCGCAGGTTCGGGTGGACCCTTGGTATCCGCTCCGCCGATATCTGCAGCGTGCGGGGTTCGCTTTGGCGTCGGCCTGTGCCCGGCACGCCACCTGGGCCGTGCGCCCTTCCCCTCCGTCCGGCAACCGGCCTCCGCCCCGGGCGGGCGCGGAGCGGCGAAAGGAGAGAGAGCCTGGCGGGACGGACCAGGCGCGCCGCTTGAGCAGGCCGCGCGTGCTCGTGGTGGGACTGGATTGTCTGGAGCCCTCGCTGGCCTTCGACCGCTACCGCGCGGAGATGCCCCATCTCCGCCGCATCGCGGGGGGCGCATGGGGCGAATTGGAGAGCGTCTGCCCGCCGATCACCTGTCCTGCTTGGATGTGCGCCTTCACCGGGCGCGATCCGGGCCAGTTGGGCGTCTACGGGTTCCGCAACCGCGTGGACTGGGGCTATGGTGGGTTGCAGCTCGCGTTTTCCGACAGCATCCCCGCGGAACGCGCCCCTGCCGTCTGGGATGTAGCCTCCGGGGTCGGGCTCCACTCCACGGTGATCGGTGTGCCGCCCGGCTATCCGCCGCGGCCGGTGCGGGGCGAGTTCGTCGGCTGCTTCATGACCCCGGGGGCCGACAGCCCCTTCGCCCAGCCCGCCGAGTTAGTGGACGAGACGGCCCGGCTCGTGGGCGAGTACCGCTTCGACGTGGAGGACGCCCGCTCCGAGGACCGTGGGCGCGTGCTGGACGAGGTCTACGACATGACGGCCAAGCGGTGGAAACTGGCGAGCCACCTGCTACGCAGCAGGGACTGGGACCTGTTCGCCATGGTCGAGATCGGCACTGATCGTATGCACCACGCGTTTTGGCAGTTTATGGATCCTTCCCATGTCCTGTACGTGCCGAACAGCCCCTACCGCGACGCCATCCGTACCTACTACCGGTACATCGACGGGTTGCTCGGCGAGTTGCTGGCGTTCGCGGACGACGAGACGCTGGTGCTCTGCGTCTCCGACCACGGCGCGCGGCGCATGGATGGGGGGTTCCACCTCAACGAATGGCTGCTGCGGGAAGGCTACCTGACCCTGCGGGACGGGGCTCCCCGGCGCCCCGGACGGTTGGTCCCCGAACAGGTCGACTGGCCACGGACCGTGGCGTGGGGTGACGGCGGATACTACGGCCGCATCTTCCTCAACGTGGAGGGCCGGGAGCCGCAGGGGGCGGTGTCACCGCAGCGCTATGCCTCGCTGCGGCAGGAGATCGCCACGGCGCTGGAGGCCCTCGCGTTACCCTGGGGGCAGGCGGCGGCCCGGAACCGCGTCTTCTTCCCGGAGCGCGCGTACCTGCAGGTCAACGGCTTCGCGCCGGATCTGATCCTGTACCCGGGCGACCTCTCCTGGCGGGCGTTGGCCGGTTTTCCCGCCGTCGCGGACGCGGTCTTCACCCGCGAGAACGACACGGGACCCGATGGGGCCAACCACGCCCGTTATGGGGTGTTCACCGCCGCCATGGGACGCACGCTGCGCCGAGCCGACGGTCCCCACCGACGGCTCCGCGGGCTGCGACTCGTGGACCTCGCACCGACCATCTTGACCCATTTGGGTCTGCCGGTCCCCCAGGGGATCGCAGGCCAGGCGATCGACCCGCGTGGCTGGGGCGGGGACGCCCGCTGACGAGAGCGAACGGCGCGGGCGCGGCGCAGAGTCGCGGACCCGAGGTGCGCCAACAGAGGCGCCCAGGGAGACCAGAGTCTCTGGCGGGTGACCGCGGAGGCGCCGCTTGGGCGCCAGGGGCCCGCCCGCGGCCGCGCGTCACCTCGCACGCGGGTGCCCGCCACCTTGGCGTGCGGCCCCCGCGAGGGCCCACCGCCGGCACGCGGGCCGTGGCGGCGCGGGTCGGTCCGTGGCCCGGCCTTTCCGCCCCCGCCGCGCCTGGCACGGGTGATCCGGGCCGCCGTCCCGCTCGGCCGCGCCGGGCGCCGTTGGTCGCGCCCGCGGCGGACGTGTGCCCGAGGGGGGAAGGCCCGCGATGGATCATGCCCATCTACCGATTCGGGCTGAGGTCGCCATCCGCGACTGCACCGAGGACGACCTCGCGGCGCTCATCTGGTATAGCCGCGGCGGTGTGGAGTGATGCGAAGGAGCGCTACCTGCGGCTGGGCCTTCGACAAGGCTGCCCGGGGCGACAGTGTCTTTCTGGCCGCCCGCTTTCGCGACATGGCCTTTGCGCGCTGCCAGCTGCACTGGCGCAGCGAGGGCAACCCCCGCCTCGCCGACGGGGCCATCAGTGCCGAACTCGACGACCTGTTCGTGCATTCGCCCTTCCGGGGCATGGGGGTCGGCCGCGCCCTGGTGCGCACCTGCATCCGGCTGGCTACGGCGCGCGGGCTGCGCGTTCTCCGCCTCGGCGTCGAACCGGGCCATCCCGCGGCGGTGCACCTTTACGGCTCCGAGGGCTTCGTGGACGCGGGCGAGGGCCAACTGCGCTGGGAGGAGTGGTCGGTGCGCGTGCGCGTTTGGGAACGGGCGCTCGGAGGGTAGGCAGCCCGGGCCCTCGTCGGGCGCTCCCCCGCGTGATGTCTAGTATGGTCAAGGACTCCGGAGGGTACGGCGCGAAAACGGGGCGCCACGGATCGGTGGCACGGCGGCGCCGCTTTTGGGGGTTACGGGCTTGGCGGGCGTGCTCTGCGTCGGCGAGGTGCTCATCGACTTCTTGGGGGAGGGCGGCGGTTCCCTGGTGGATGCCGCCGCCTTCCGCCCCGCGCCGGGCGGAGCGCCGGCCAACGTCGCGGTGGCGGTGGCCCGAGCCGGGGTCTCGGTCGCCTTTGCCGGGCGGGTCGGGGGCGACGCCTTCGGCCGCCGCCTGCGCACTGTGCTGGAGTCGGCCGGCGTCGATTGTCGGCCGCTCGTCACCGACCCCCAGGCGCACACCACCCTGGCGTTTGTTATGCCCGCCAGCCAGGGTGCTCACGGCTTCGCGTTCTTTAGGGGCGCGGACGCGGGCCTGGGCCCCGACGACCTGCCGCCCGCGCTGTTTTCGGGTCGCGCGGCCCTGGGCTGTGGCGGCGTGTCGCTCTCGGCGCAGAGGGCGCGGGCGGCGACCCTGCACGCTCTGCGCGCCGCCCGCGCCGCGGGGGCCCTCACCGTCTTTGACGTGAACTGGCGGCCGGCGCTGTGGGCTTCGCCGCAGGAGGCCGTGGCCGCCTTTCGCGAGGCCATTGCCCTAGCCGACGTGATCCGGTGCAATGAGGCCGAACTGGAGCTGCTCTGCGGCACGGCGGGCACGGTGGAGGCGCGCGCCCGCTCGCTGTTCGGGCCGGCCGTGGCCGTCGTTCTCACGTTGGGAGAGCGGGGTGCCCTGTGGGTTGGTCCGGAGGGCGTCGCCGCCCATCCGGGCTTCACCGTGAACGCGGTGGACGCCATCGGGGCCGGGGACTGCTTCACGGGCACCCTGCTCGCCTGGTGGGCGGGGCGGCGGGATGCCGCGGCGGCCGCGACCGGGGGCCCCGCCGCACTGACCGAGACCGAGGTGGCGGATGCGCTCACGCGCTGCAACGCGGCGGCGGCACTTTCGACCCTGCGGCCGGGGGCCATGGGCGCCATGCCTACCCGGGACGAAGTCGACCGTTTGCTGCGGGAGCGGGCGGGCGGGTAGAGGCGGTCCGGGGCGTTCGTCGCCCCCAGGGGCCCTCCTGCCGGTGCACGTCGCCCGCCAGGGTCGCGTCGTTCCGGCGGGGGGCCTTCGCCCGGACGGCGCCACGAGCGGGGGTGACCGCGGAGCGGTACGCCGGTCCGCTCGCGCCTGCCACCGCTTGCCGCGCACGGGCTCGGCGCCTCGATGCGGCCGCGGTGCCCGTGGGGTCACGGGGGCCACTGACGGCGGTACGCGCTGAATTCGGCCTCCGCCCGCAATCGCCTGTGGCGCAAGCGACTCGGCCAGAACGACGCGGCCCTGCGTCGCCCGCCAGGGGGGGGCGTCTCTGCCGTCCCGTCCGCCACACCCCGGGGGGCCTCCTGGCCTCCTGGAACGGCCGCCAGCGCCGGGGCCATACGATGGGGCTGCCGCCTCGCGGCGGCCTCGGCCCTGGGGGGTGCCCCGGTATGGTCGCCATCCGCTCCGCCTCTCCGGACGACGCGCCGGCCATCGCCCGCGTGTATGTCGAGACCTGGAGGACCGCGTACCGCGGTATCGTGCCGGCCTCATACCTGGCGGGCATGTCGGAGGCCGCTTGGGAGGGGCACTGGCGGCGCGTGCTCGACGACCCCGAGGGCCGGGAGATTCTCCGTTGCGTCTTGGTGGCCGAGACGGAAGTCGGCGTCGTGGGGTTCGCCACGGGCTGTCGCGAGTGGAGTGGCGACGGTGCCTACGAGGGAGAACTTGACGACGTCTACGTCTTGCAAGCGCATCAGCGTCACGGGTTAGGCCGCCTCCTAGTCGGCGGCGTTGCCGGGCGACTCGGTCACGACGGGCTGCGCTCGCTGCTCGTGTGGGTCGCCGACCGTAGCCCCGCCTGCGCGTTCTACACAGCGCTGGGCGGCACCCGCCTAGATCGGGGCTGGCGGCGCTGCATCGGCGGCGCCACGGTGGACGTGGTGGCCTACGGTTGGAGGTCGCTGTCGGGACTAAGGAGCCGCGAAACACCAAGTTTCAGGCCCCATGTGAGGCCGGATGCGGCGGTTCCGCTGCGGATGGAGCCAGTTCGAGATCTGTGATAGTGAATTCTCGGCCGCCGATCCAGATTGGCGCCGCTGCGCCCGATACCAAAGTCCAGCACGCGAACGTTACCATCGCGCATCGGCCACGCTCTGTCAACCGAGGAGCTTTGATCATGCGCGGCTCCTAACGCCCGTAGCGCTTTGCCACGGCCCGCCGTGACGGCCGAAGAGGCCGCAGGGGGGTGGTGAAAGGTGGAAGGTAAGCATTGTGCGTCCAGCGAAGGTTCCTGGGATCCAGCCGGTGGAAGACCGGTCGCGGAAGGTCGGAGCCGCGTAGCCGCCCTCCCGGCGTAGGTCGGCGACGATCCCGTCGGAGCGGAGGGAAGTGGTAACCGCAACGACCTGGCGAGCATGGAGGCGAGCTGACCCAGCAAAACGTGCCACCTGCCGAAGCCGGAGAACGGCGCCCACTCCCGAGACGCGGGCTGGGAAAGCGGAGGCA